>NZ_KV818846.1:51066-51878 GCF_001815045.1 Streptococcus sp. HMSC065E03
ATTTTTGATACGCGTTTAATCAAGCAATCTCTAGAGGTTTTATTGACTCAAGTGTTGGTCAGTTTGCTTGTCTCGACTCTGTATTTCTGGATTTCTCCCTTGTCTTATGCAAGTAGCGAGTTGATCGCACGAACCTCTCCAACCATTTGGGATGTTCTCATTGCTATTGCTGGTGGGATTGCTGGTGTTGATCGGTTCAAGGAAAAAAGAAGCAAACAATATCGTGCCAGGAGTAGCCATTGCTACAGCTTTGATGCCGCCTATCTGTACTGCTGGCTATGGTTTAGCTAATGGGAATGTACGATTTTTATTGGGGGCTCTCTATCTTTTCTTGATCAACTGTGTCTTTATCATGCTAGCCAACATTGTTGGAACAAGAATTTTGATGAGAAAATCTCCTTTAACTTCATTTAAAGAGCTGAGCATTAAAATGAGAATTGGCTTGATTTCTTTGATTGTATTGTTGATTCTTCCAGCTAGCTATTCGGCAGTTACTCTGACAATAGAACAAGCGCGCAAAGAAGGGATCAAACAGTTTGTAGGAAAAGAGTTCGCCAATTATACGGTTATTAATCAAGTCTACAAGTCAAGTAACAATGAATTGGTCTTGACGGTTGTTGGAGATCCGATTTCAGAAGAAGAATTAGAAACACTCCACCAAAAACAAGCCTCTTACGGTATTCAATCTGTTCAATTGAAAGTGAATCAAGTTCAGAACTCGCCAACATTAGATAGTGAAGCGACCAAGGAATTTTATGAAAACATTGACAAGTATATTGATCAAAAACTCTCTGAAAAAGATTCACAAAACG
>NZ_KV818846.1:51978-64173 GCF_001815045.1 Streptococcus sp. HMSC065E03
CGTAAAAGAAAATGAAGCAGACAAGGATTGAGGACAATGAACTGAATCGGTTTTTACGCCGTGTTTTTCTTGTATCTTCCTCTTTCTTACTTATAGCAGGTTGTTTTTGCTTGAATAAGAAATAAATTAGAAGTTCTATCATCTAAGAAAAATGATGAAAAAAATCATTTAACTAATGGTGTGAACGTTTAGTGTTTATCAGCTCCATTCTCTGTAATTTTGGGGGTAAAATCCACACCATTTAGATAAAATTAGTTGAATTTGATTGGAAAAACGCTTTTATAAAAGCGGAGAAAAGTCTTGATATTACGCTGTTTTTAGTCCAACTGAAATTCATACTTTCCAAACCAGGTCTTAAGAAAGCTCGTAAAGCATCACAATTATCAAAACGTTAATCAACACGCTTATATCAACGTTTACAGACATTTAAGAAATTTCTCTTGGATGTCTTTTTTTGTCTAGCTAAATTTTACAAATTGGGCAATTTAGGTTACTCAATAATATAAAAAAGATAAAAATTTAAAGTTCGAATTTTAATTTTAAAAAAAGTAATTATTATTGAATATCTGTTCAAACATTTTTTCTTTTCTAAGGTTAATATAAGTATATATAGTTTAAAAAAGGAAGTCAAACATCTTGCTCATAGATTTTTGCATTTTTAAAAAATACATTTTGTCATATAATAATGTGGAAAATTGACGGATTCCTTAAATAATCATATAATATGAAAATGTAAACCCTTACATACTATTCTACTTATACTTGATAAAATGCAAGTTCTTGAGGATCTATAAATATACAGACACTCTTCTATTTATAAAGTGAAATAAAGAATCACGGAGAAAGTTTATGGATATTAAAGAGACATTCAACCAGCTAGACAATACAAAATTTAATGATTTCAATAATCGCCTTGAAGGTTTTGAGAAACTTTTTAAAGACAAATATTATTTTACCCATCCCGAAGATTTTAGCTCAATCTTTAGCATTTTGGTAAAGTATGGAAAAAGTACAAGTAAATATATTTTATCGAAAGGAGAGATATATGAGTGAAATAGTTATTAATGCTCAGAATTTATCTAAAAATTTTTATAATTTTGATTCAAGACTCCCATTTATCAAGAGATTTTTGAAACGTAATCAAATAACGATTCGAGCTGTTCAAGATATTAGTTTTACGATTAAGAGAGGGAGTATAGTTGGCTTTATTGGGAGTAATGGAGCTGGTAAATCCACAACGATTAAAATGTTGACTGGGACTCTTTATCCTAGTTCCGGAAAATTAGAAGTGAATGGAGAAATTCCATTTAAAAGAAGTATAAATTTTAGAAAAAAAATTTCAATAGTAGTAGGAAATAAATTACAGTTATTTCAAGATGTTTCGGCTATGGATTATTTTCAATTGATTGGTACTTTATATGAGGTAGAACCGGCGATTTTACAAGAACGAATTCAGGAATTAAGCAATTTGTTGAATGTAAAAGATCAGCTTTACCAGCAGGTCCGGACCCTCTCTCTTGGACAAAAAATGAAAATGGAGTTTATCGCGGCATCTTTAACAAGTCCGGAAATATTATTTTTAGACGAGCCTACTATAGGGTTAGATATACAGTCTAAAAAAGATATCAGAACATTTTTAAAGAAAATGAATGAAGAATGTCATACTACTATTATTTTAACGAGTCATGATATGGATGATATTTCGTCTGTTTGTGACGAATTAATCGTCATTGACAAAGGAAAAATTATTTTGCAGGAGTCAATGGATGTTATTTTATCTAAATTTTCTGATTTTAAATATTTAAAGATAAAAATGACATTAGATTTGGTACCAGAGTTATGCTCTGTTAAAGGAGTAGTAGTCATTTCTCAAACAAAATCGGAATGTATACTAAAAATACCTAGAGATTTTGTCTTTGAGACATTAGAATCAATCAATAAGCTTGTAGATATAGAAGATTTTGAAATATCAAATCTTTCTTTAGAAGAAATTATTTTACAAAACTATTTTACAAAAAAGGAGCACAATTGAAAAAAGAAATGTCTATTATTCTGATATCATTTCGATCTATTTTGAACTATAAATCAAGTGTACTATTGTTAATGTTACAGGCAAGTATACAAATTATGATATCAGTATTTTTATGGACGTATATATATCAGAGTAACCAGATAAATATAGCAGGATATGATTTTACCTCAATGGTTCAATACTATTTGGGGACTATAATTTTTTCATATTTTGTTTTTTATCCAGTTGATTGGGAAATCAATGACGATGTTCATTCAGGAAATTTTTTTAGCATATTAATAAAACCTGTTACTTTTTATAAGTATTATTTTTGTAAAATGCTTGGAGATAGGCTTGCTCATTTATTATTTATCATCATTCCTGTCATTTTATTCTCCAGTGTTTATTACAAGAATAAGTTATTAACCATTGAAATTCTTATTTTAGGAAGTATTGCAATTATTCTATCTATGGTTCTATGGTTTTTAATATCATGTTGTGTAGGTATGCTTTCTTTTTGGTTAGAAAATATATTTTTTGTCCTTACTGTTAAAGAAATAGTAATTCAGTTTTTATCAGGAATATTATTGCCTTTAAGTTTTTTTTCAAATAATTTTCGTCTGTTTTTAGATGTATTACCTTTTAAATACTTAGTATATGAACCGCTTCAGATGTTTAGTAATGATACATATAAATTAATAGACTATTTGAGAATTATTTGTATTCAATTGATTTGGTGCATCATTTTTTATATTATATCAAGATTCATATTGAGAAAAGGAGTGGAGCACTTCTCAAATGTGGGAGGATAAAATGTTTAGAATAAAAGTAATTTTTAGGCTACTTCATTTTGGTTTTAAATCTGATATGAATTTTCATTTTGACTTCTTTTGTGGTCTATTTTCGTCGATACTGTGGATTGGTTTACCTATTGTATTTTTTAGATTGATTTTCTTAAACATAGACTCTTTTAATGGTTGGGACTATTATCAAATTTTATTTTTGGTAGGTTCCTACACTATTGTAGATGGAGTTATGATGGGATTGTTAATTAGAAGTATGGGAATTTTAGAATCAGATATTTTGAGTGGTAACTTGGATCAAATTTTATTGAGGCCGTTTGATACTCAGTTGTTCTATATTTTTAGATCATTTAATTTAGTTCAATTCGTGAATACTTTTTTTGGTCTTGCGATCATTTTTATAAGTTATGGAAATTTAAATGTACATTTAAATTCATTAAAAATATTATTTTATATCCTTTCTTTAATGTGTGGTTGTATTATATATTATTCAATTTGGTTTCTAATAACGATTAGTTCATTTTGGTTCCCAACTAAATTTTCAAAAGTAGATGTATTTTTGAATTATATTGGAATTTCTAAGTATCCATATAATATTTTTACAGGTATTAACAGATTGATCACTATGTTATTTGTTCCCAATTTATTAATTGCCAATCCTGCAGTATTAATATTTTTAGGGAAAGATACATTGAACCTATTTTTCTATCAAATAGTTTTTACAGTTTTTTTGATTATTATCAGTCGTACAATTTTTAGAAAAGGATTGAAAAAATATGAAAGTGCAGGAAGATAAACAATGTTGTTCAGTTATATGTTTGACTAAAGGAAGTGATTCGCTGTACTTTGTTTTGTGGTCATTGAAACATCAGATAATTATAAACTATAATTTAAAGAATAGTATTATTAACTTATAGGTGCTAAGAAAAAATTTAAAGAAATTCCCTCATTCAATCAAACTTATTCATATTTTTTAAAATAAGAAAATAGTTGGATTTTGATGATGGTTGATATAAAGCTAAACAGAAAGTACCTGAAATCCAACTGTGTCAAACCAGGCTTGAAAAAAACTCGTAAGGCGTCACAATTCTCAAAACGTTAATCAACACGATTATATCAGCGTTTACAGACATTCAAGAATTTTCTCCTGGATGTCTTTTTTTGTTCAAAAAACTAAAGTTCACCCCAAAGAAATAAAGGTCAAATAATTGTATCTAATGTTCGTTTAATAAATCGAAATGAAGTGTTTTTACATACTGTTTTTTTAAAAGTAATTAGTTATTGAAACTATTTCAGAGTTTAAAAGATTACTTTTTGAGTTTTGAACATAATTGTTAAAAGTCTATTAACTTAATAAATGATTTACTTTTTAAGTTCTCTAAATTACAATTTAACACCATTATTTGAAACGATTATTCTACTAGGAAGAAATTTACAAATTGTCTTAGTTATTAAGGAAAATATAGCTCTAAAATGGTATAATGGTAAGGACTATAAAATTAAATTCAAGCTACTAAGGAGCTTTCATATGGGAAGAACTGACATCGTTTCGCAACAAGATATTATGAATTTTTTAGATGCTTCGTATAAAAAAATACTAGATGGTATTCCTCTAGTTAGTCCACCTATTGAAAGTTTCGCGAATGATTATTTAAGTAAGTACAAAACAAAAGAACGAGCTTGTAAAGAAATGCTAAATAATCAAATACTAAAGTGTACAACCTCGGGAGTTATTAGTGGTTTTGGGGGGATTCTTACATTACCAGTTGCGATTCCCGCTAATATAGCTAATGTATTATATGTACAGATGAGAATGATAGCGTGTACTGCCTATATGGCAGGTTATGATTTAAAAAGTGATCAGACTCAGACATTGGTATATGCATGTCTAGCTGGTGTAGCAATTAATCAAATATTAAAAAAGGCTGGTATAAAGCTTTGTGAAAAAATGGCTTTAAAAATGATAGAAAAAATTCCTGGCAAGGTTCTCATCAAAATAAATCAAAAAGTAGGATTTAGATTAGTAACTAAGTTTGGAAGTAAGGGAATTTTGAATTTTGGGAAACTGATACCAGGTGTAGGAGCAATAGTCGGTGGTGGGTTAGACTATACAGAGACTAGAATAATCGCTTCAAGATCCTACGACTGGTTTTTTAAAAATAATTATAATAATTGATAATTTTTTGAAGAAATATGATATCTCTTCTATTTAAAATAAAAAGATGAACTTCTAAAATGACATTTAAAAACAAGAACACTTAAAGTACTCTTGTTTTTCTATTAAACGAACGAAAGTTAGGAAACTTATTTATACTTGATGTTATTACAAATCTCAATAATTTACAGCCAATAATTGTAAATTCTTTTTTAAAAATCAGCAACAAATCTGAGGATACTAGGGATTTATATAAGACTGTATTCAAGTTTAAACGATTAGACTGTAAGAAAATAGTGTATACAAATAATTGAAGATTTTCCCTAGTTGGTTGGAATATGACAGAAATAGTACAGACGATGGCTTTATAAATAAAGTTGAATTTTATAGAAATGATTAATTAGAAAAGAAATAGATCATCTCAGCATTCTTGATAAATAGTGCATTAACTTTATAGTGCTTGAATGATTTAATTAGATTTTTCTTGTTTTTAAGAATACACACTTCAACACTTCCGTTCTATTTCAGAAAACACAATAAAAAGCTTCTCTTTGAAACTTGTCACAGTTAAAAGAGTAGCTTTTTATTTTTTGATGATATTTAGAATCCAATTTTTCGTTTATTTATTTTTTTTATTAAATCCATTGACAACAAAAGGGATCAGTGCACCAATTATAGTACCTGCAATAGCAGCAGACTTAGAGGATACAATTAATTTAGAAGCCTGAGAGATTTCATCAAAATCTAGATTTTCTGCTTCAGCTTTAGACAATACTTCTAATAACATTTCAGCACGCTTAGCTCTATCAGAGTCGGTTGACTTTAGTTTTTCAATTTCAAAATCAACAACTGTTCGTAATGCAATGTAATGTAGTTTGGTTAGTTTGCTATTCTTTGTTTCTAAATTACTAATGGTCTGTTTAGTGACTCCAATAAGATCACCTAAATCAGCACTTGTCCAATTTAAGATTTCTCTGATAGACTTTAAATTGTCTTGCAGTATTTGTCTTGTTCTCTCATTTGAGGGATATTTTTCTTTTTTCATTTCACGACACCTACAATTCTGTATTTACATTATAACAGAAATTTGGACTATAAAAAAGCATTGTTTTTGTCAAAAATATAATTTAAATAAAAAATAATTGACAAAAGAAAAATAACGGACTATAATATCGGTATTCTTAAGAAAGTGAGGAATAAAGTTATGATTAGCTTATTAAAAATAAAGTGAGTCATATGTTTGTTCTAGTTTCTGTGTCAGAAGCATGACCAGAAGTTTTTTGAGGTAGTGTATACCCTGCCGTTCCATTATAGGAGGAAAGTCATAATGAATTTACAAGTAATGCTTAATATTGTGTTGATTATTGGAATGATCTATTTAGTTGTTAGAAGATATATTATTGCATCAAAATTTACAGATTATATGATTAAGAATGGCGGGGAAGAAATTGAATTTATAAAAGAGAACAACTTGAGTTTCTCTGAATGTGTAAAATTGCTTAATAAAAAACATAAAATTGGGATAGTCAATGCATTTTCTGTTGTAAACTGTTTAAGAGAAAAGTAAGATGATCCTTTAATTTCGTTAATAAAAATAGTCGAAGTAACAGTATTTGCTATGGATCAGGCTGAGTCTGATAATGTAGAAGCTTCATATACTTGTTTATTAAAAATAGGAGTTTATATTATGTCAAAATTATACGAATGTAGTGAGTGTGGTGAGTTGTTTTCCAAGCATGAAATTGATTGGGAAGGTAGCGATGAAAGCTATGAGTCTTATTATTGTCATGACTGTTCTAGGTTTCTAGAGCAATGTAGAATTGATGCAATGGATCCTGATGGATTTGGGTATGACGAATATGGAAACTGGGATTCGGAACGATTAGGATTATAAATACCTTTGAAAAACTCCTATCGCCTCTTCGTCCGTCCCCTTGTTAGATATTTATAACAGTCTTAAAAAATCACATAAGAAAGTGTAAGAATGAAGTTAATACCGTACATTTTTATAAATAGAAATTTATTGTCTGTTACCGGCACAAAAAAAGAAGTGTTTTCTAAATGTCTCAAAATTGCAAGTAAATATGGAAAAGTGATAGGCAGTGATGAAATGTTTGGGGATATTTATCTTAAAACAAAACTAAATCTGCGCCAGTTACATTTTCCAAAAGAAATAAAAATATCGGTTGCAGCCACTGAGGTTCAAGATTTGACTATTATAAGGTTTGGTGATAGGTATGATTATACTAGTTCATGGCTTAGGGACGTTTTTGGGAAAGAATTCTTTAAAAAATGAAGACCTGTATATAGTTATAATGAAGCGCTTCAAAACTATACTGGAACTTCCCTAAATTATCAAGCTAATATCAATTTTTTGAAATTTTAATTGCGTAAGGATGCCCTTAAATACTGTTATGAAGCTATTTTTAAATCAAATGAAAATAACACTTTCCAAACCAGGTCTTAAGAAAGCTCGTAAAGCTTCACAATTTAGTAAACGTTAATTCGAAAGAATTACAATACTTACAAAGAGCACCTTTCGAGGTGTTCTTTTTGTATTTTCATACTAAATTGTGGTAGTTGACGTAGTTGTTGTGGCTTTAGCCGCTTACAATTACGGCTGTCATTCGACGAAGTCAATTACCTCAAAACGTTAATCAACACGATACTATCAACGTTTACAGACATTCAAGAGTATTCTCTTGGATGTCTTTTTTTGTTTCAAAAATACAAAGTTGACCCCGTTATTTTTTTGATTTTAAGTATCCATTTCACCTCTATTTAGAAAAATATCAAATCAATTCTTATTCAGGATAAGAGTCTTGACCTAAATCATTTACAAAATGACAAAAATAATGATATTTTTGACTAATATCATTGTCAAAAATAAAAAGATATGTTACAATGTAATCAAGTTAAAGAAATAAGACTTTGAACGGAGAAACTATGAGGATATCGGTAATAATATCTTATATAATAACAAAGGAGGAAAAATCAGATTCTACCATTTTGGGGATATCTAAGCGAAGTGGCTGAATTTGATAGACAATCGGTAAATATGAAGCTAAAAAATCGTTTAAAAGAGCTTCGCGCTCGTGATGGTTTAAACCAAACTGAGCTTGCCAAGCTAGCAGGTATATCTAGGCAGACCATTAGTTTGCTAGAGCGTGATGAGTATACCCCCTCTATTATTATCGCCTTGAAAATCTCTCAGATATTTCATGAGCCAGTAGAGTCGGTATTTCGCTTAGAGGAGGAAGAATCATGAACAAATATAGAGTAATTTATTATCTTTGTATCATTGCCTTTATAGCAAATGTTTCGATGATGATCGGGACCTTGCTGGGATGGTTTCAGATTTTAGACAGTAATTATTTTTTCTGGAGTAGCTTGATTTTTAGTTTAGTATTTGAGCGGATAGAAAAGAAAGTAAAAGAAAGAGTATAAAAGGAGTAAGATTATGAAAGAGTTTTTGGCAGATTTTCAAGTAGATACCGAACATAAAGAAATTGCAGGGGTTTGTGCCGGTATCGCCCGTTATTTCAATGTAGACCCTCTGATGATTCGTGCATTAGCCGTTTTGCTTTTTCTATCTTCGATAGAAATTAGTCTTCTCACAGTGATAAGTTATGCTTTTTTAGCTGGCTGGATGGGAAATGAATCTCTTGAAGTAGTCATCAAAAAATCAGGGTACAAGATTCTATTTTTCTATCTAGTTGCCATTCTCCTGAATAGTTTTGGTGATCAAGTTTTAACGGCTACTTTTGGATTTGGGCATGCTCTGGTTCAAGGACTGCTAGGTTTATTTTAGAAAGAAGATAGAAAATGAAAAAGAAACATTTATTACTATTGTTAGGAAGTTTATTGTTGGGTGGTTTAATCGGAATGTTTGGTGCTACCTTTACGAATCTTCATTTAAACATTTCTCAAGAGCAAGTACAGTTTATTTTGACGACCATCTTTTTCTGTCTGGGAATACTATCGACCATGGTAGCTCTTTATTTTATTATGAATAGTAGGAAAGCTTATGATAGCTACCTAGCAGAAGAAGATGATGAATTAAATGAGCTAGCTTATATCAAGATGTATCGCTCTCTAGATTATGGGACAGTTGCTTATAATGTTTTGCAAGTTAGTATGCTTTTCAGTTTGGTTACCGTGTTACCTAGTCATGATCTTCCGTTATCAGTTTTTCTCTTAGCGGTATTGACCATTCTTGTTGGAAGTTTCTGCGTTAAAACAACGAGCAAAATTCGTAATTACCAGCTCTCTATTTTAGCCACACCAAAAGAGGTATTAGACTATCTAGAAACCTATGACGAGGGAGAGAAACAAGCGGAAATGGCAGAAGCTTATTTAATCTTGTTCAAACTCAATCAGCTAATCTTACCATCTGTCTATATCATCTTGTTTGCCCTATCTATCATTCTTGGTGAAGTGCAATTAGTTGGCGTCCTTATAACGGCTGTCATCCATCTCTATATCAATATTGCACAATTAAGAAAAACAAAACGTTACTTTAAATAACAGGGATTTCTATGAATCGTGTCGCAAATGTAGGTGACGATGCTGAAAGGGATGAATCAATCAAAATAAATTTCATTCCAAGATAGAGTTATAACATAGAATTCTAAAAAGTTTGTAAAGTAGCTTTAGTAAACGTTCTTTTAAAAGAATGCTAATCATTACATGAGCACCCTTCGGGGTGTTTTTTCTATACCTAAGATAAATGGAAAACAAAAACCCACCCTATCTTCCACGGTCAAACATGACTGTAGAAAATAGAGTGGGTCTAGGATGTTAAAGACTATTTGTCGTCTTTATGAAAGATATTTTTAACGCCCTTGATAGCTCCTTCAACAGCTTCTTTTGCATCTTCAGCAACTTCTTTTGCTTTTGAAGCAACTTTTTCAGCAGTGCCTTCAGCTTCTGTTTTTGTATCACCGGTTAATTTACCGAAGCCTTCTTTAACAGAACCCTTCACTTGGTTCAATTTTTCTTCTAATGACATAGCGTCACCTCCGTTAAGTAAATAGTTTTTTAATCTGAATTTAAGACAGTTCATTTAAAAAATTAAAACTATTTAGCTCAGATTAATATAAGTATATGCCTTCTGAAATGGAAAGTCAAATTTTCGCTACGGTATTCTGAAAGCAGGATCGATTTTTGATCTGAAGGCAAATCGTGAGCGACTAATAAGTCACGATATTTCGTTTTTACAGCAAAGATTTGAAATGAAAGAAGCAAAAAACTTTTTCTGTCTCCAATGAAATAAATGGTATAATAATCGTGAATGGAAACATCGTAACGCTGTTTTTTGAAAAAGAGAAGATAAATATGAAAAGAATCCTCACAACCTATCCTATTATCAGCACTTTAGCTCTAATCTGTTTGTTGCTTGGTCTATTGACTTCCTTTAATGGGGATGCTATGTATGACCTATTGGCCTTTCATTCGAAGCCGGTCTATGGTTGGCAATATGTCAGTGGGACCCTGATGCACGGTAGTAAAGGCGCACCTATCTGGTTTTTATGGGTCCATTTGTTGTTAAATGGACTCATGATCCTTCCTTTCGGAGGACTGCTAGAAAGAAAAAGAGGCTCCAGACAAGTCTTGATTGTTTTTGTGACGGCGACAGTCCTTTCTTCCATCGTTTTTCACCTCTTAACCCAGGGGCAAGACATTCAGGCAACAGGGATCTCTGCTGTAGGATACGCCTTTGTAACCGGAGGGATTATGCTCCTGCCAAACGTGTGGAAAGAATTTTCACGCACCGTAAAACTGTTTTATCTATTCTTAATTTTTCTATCTGGCCTCATGCTCTTACCAGCAATCACCGGATGGATCTCAACACTATTGCATCTTTCAGGGATTGTGAGTTATCTATTGGTCTTTATCGGAAGTAAAGTCTTGAAGGGGAGAAGCTAACCATTAAGACGGCTCCTCAGTAAGGTTTTCATCGTACTTCCTTGACTCTTCCTCTACCAGGCCGTATAATATTCTATATCAATGAAGAAATCACCTTTTGTCATTGTGCAAAGGGTGATTTTATAACGAAAAAAAGGAGACACAATGGGGTATATCTCTACTATTAAAACGGCTGTTCAGCTCTTTCCTTTCCTGGCATTTTTGCTGACCTTGCCCTACATGATTTTGAATTATCGAAAATATGGTTCGGTCAATAAATTGCGGGTGCTGATTTTCTATTCTTTTATGCTTTACTTGATGACGGTCTATCTCTTGGTGATCTTGCCTCTGCCAGATCCAAGTAAGATTCATACTAGCTACTCGGAAATGGTCAATCTCCATCCCTTTGCTTTTGTGGTGGATTTTTTCAAGGAGAGCCCCTTTGATTTAGCGCAGACTGGTACTTGGATTCAAGCCCTTAAGCATCCAACTTTTTATGTGCCTGCCTTTAATGTCCTGATGTTGATTCCTTTTGGGATGTATCTGCGCTATTATTTTAAGTGTGGTTTTAAGAAAACGATTCTTCTGACAGCCCTCTTTAGTCTCTTTTTGGAGCTGACCCAGTTATCAGGTCTCTATTTTCTGTATCCGGGTCCTTACCGCCTAGCAGATGTCGATGATATTATTCAAAATACTACCGGTGGTGGAGTGGGCTATTTGCTCGGTTGGTTCCTGGTTTGGTTATTGCCAACACGAGACGAAATTGACGAACATTCTTTCCGAGTAGGGACCAGAGTATCTGGTTTTCGGATGGGTCTTGCCTTCTTGATCGACTTTGTGATGCTATCCTTGCTTTACGAGGTAATCGAGCGTTTGGAGACGATTCCTTATGTAGCGGTTTTGGCTGTTTATTTTGGTTTGATTCCCTTGTGGCGGGGCAAAACCTTGGGAATGGCTTTGCTGAAATTCCGCTTGCATTTTGACAAGCAAAAATGGCTTCGCACCATCTGGCGGGGAATCCTAGTAGTAGGTTATTTCTATCTGATTCCTCAAGGGTTGTTCTATTTGATTTCGCTCTTGAATAGCGACTTGACGGACAATTCCCTCTTAACCCTGTCCATGATTTTATTGCTCTTCTTTATGCTTTTATTGTACCTGATTCTCACTCTTGCCATCGTCTTACTCAATCGTCGCTTTCCCTTTGACCGTCTAGCTGGGGCTGAGTATGAGAGTACGGTGCGCGTGAAGAAAGAGCTCTTAAAGGATGAAACTGAATCATCAAAATAGAGAGAGTGGGACAGAAATCGGTAATTCGTTAG
>NZ_KV818846.1:64273-86045 GCF_001815045.1 Streptococcus sp. HMSC065E03
ATAAAGAGGCTAGGACTTTTGTCCCAGCCTCTTTATTTTTTTATACACGTTTAATATATCCGAACGTTCCCAGTTGAGAAGGGCGATTTTAAGGGGATTGTGCTACAATGGAAGCAAATAGATAGAATGGAGCAGTGAAATGAAAGCAATTATTACAGTCGTTGGAAAAGACCAAAAAGGAATCGTAGCGGGTGTTGCAACGAAAGTGGCAGAATTAGGACTCAATATCGATGATATCTCTCAAACCGTATTGGATGAATACTTTACCATGATGGCGGTTGTATCGTCAGATGAGAAAAAAGATTTCACACAGCTTCGTTCGGAGTTGGAAGAATTCGGTCAGTCTCTGCATGTAAAAATCAATATCCAAAGTGCAGCGATTTTTGATGCTATGCACAATTTGTAAGATAGGGGTTGAGAATTTATGGACATTAAACAGGTAACAGAAACCATTGCCATGATTGAGGAGCAGAACTTCGATGTTCGGACTATCACCATGGGGATTTCGCTTCTCGATTGTATTGATCCGGATATCGAAAAGGCGGCAGAAAAAGTCTACAATAAGATTGTGACAAAGGCCAAAGATTTGGTGGCTGTTGGGGATGAGATTGCGGCAGAACTCGGTATTCCTATTGTCAACAAGCGGGTTTCGGTCACTCCGATTTCTATTATCGGAGCAGCAACCAATGCGACAGACTATGTACCCTTTGCTAAGGCACTGGATCGTGCGGCGAAGGAAGTTGGGGTCAACTTTATCGGTGGCTTTTCAGCCCTGGTTCAAAAAGGCTATCAAAAGGGGGATGAAATCCTTATCAATTCCATTCCTCGCGCCCTTGCAGAGACGGATTTTGTCTGCTCTTCTGTTAATATTGGTTCCACTAAGACAGGGATCAATATGACCGCTGTCCGAGATATGGGTCGTATCATTAAAGAGGCATCCCAAGCAGATCCAATGGGGCCTGGTAAGCTGGTAGTTTTTGCCAATGCAGTAGAAGATAATCCCTTTATGGCGGGTGCCTTCCACGGTGTCGGTGAAGCGGATGTTGTCATTAACGTTGGGGTTTCAGGACCGGGTGTCGTCCAACGGGCCATCGAAAAAGTTCCAGGCGCTAGCTTTGATGTATTGGCTGAAACAGTCAAGAAGACAGCTTTCAAGATTACCCGTGTTGGGCAATTAGTGGGTCAAATGGCTAGTGAACGTCTCGGTGTTGAGTTTGGAATTGTCGACTTGTCTCTCGCGCCAACGCCAGCTGTTGGGGATTCGGTTGCCCGTGTCCTCGAAGCGATGGGGCTTGAAGTGGTCGGAACTCATGGGACAACAGCAGCCCTAGCTCTGCTCAATGACCAAGTGAAAAAAGGCGGCATCATGGCTTGTAACCAAGTTGGTGGTTTGTCAGGTGCCTTCATTCCGGTCTCAGAAGACGAAGGGATGATTGCAGCGGTCCAATCAGGCCATATCAATCTGGAAAAATTGGAAGCCATGACAGCTATCTGTTCCGTCGGTCTGGATATGATTGCCATCCCAGCTGATACTCCAGATACAACCATTGCGGCCATGATCGCCGATGAAGCAGCTATCGGGGTCATCAACCAAAAGACAACAGCCGTTCGGATCATTCCTTATGGCAAGGAAGGCGATATGTTAGAGCTTGGTGGACTTCTTGGGTCTGCTCCGGTAATGAAGGTCAACAAGGCTTCGTCAGCTGATTTCATTGCCCGTGGTGGCCAAATTCCAGCTCCGGTTCATAGCTTTAAAAACTAAGAGAAATCTAGTATAATAGTAGAAAATAGAAAAGTCTGTGATGATGAAACTCCAGACTTTTTTCTTGCAAAAGGAGACAAGATGGCTAAAACAAGATTATTTGTGATTCGTCATGGGAGAACCATGTTTAATACCATTGGTCGTGCTCAAGGCTGGTCCGATACGCCCTTGACAGCAGAAGGAGAACGAGGGATTCAGGCTCTAGGAATTGGCTTACGTGAGTCTGCTTTAGAGTTTGCTCGAGCATACTCCAGTGATTCAGGTCGTGCCATTCAGACCATGGGGATCATTCTCGATGAATTGGGCTTGAAAGACCAGATTCCTTACTGCTTTGACAAACGGATCCGCGAGTGGTGTTTTGGTAGCTTTGATGGGGCCTACGGTGGGGAGCTCTTTCACGGTGTCGTGCCGCGCGTGCTAGATGTAGAAGACTATAAGACTTTGACCTTGGAAGACTTGGCCAATGGAATTTGCCAAGTGGACACAGCAAATTGGGCTGAACCATGGGAAGTCTTGAAAAACCGAATCCTAGAAGGTTTTGAAGCTATTGCTAAAGAAGTAGAAGAAAATGGTGGAGGCAATGCCTTGGTGGTCAGCCATAGTTGGACCATTCAGACCTTAGTCTGCTTGATCGAAGGAAAACCAAATCTCAATCTGCCTCTTTCAAACGGTAGTGTTACCCTTGTAGAATATGAAGATGGAAAATTGACGGTTAAGGGGGTTGGAGATAGCAGTTACCGTGAGGTCGGTGAAAGCTTGCAAGAATCCTAGTCCGTCCTGAAAGGCTGACCCTTTGGTCATGGCCTTTTCTTTTTCTCAAAACTTGTAAGAGCTTTCCTACTTTCTTTTTGCAAAAAATGATATAATGAAAGAGATACATACGGAGGTAATACAATGACAAAAACCAGATTATATATTGCTCGTCATGGAAAAACCATGTTTAATACCATTGGGCGAGCACAGGGCTGGTCAGACACTCCGCTGACAGAAGCAGGGGAGCGTGGGATTCGAGAATTAGGACTTGGTCTCAAGGAAGCTGGGCTTTCTTTTGAAGAGGCTGTTTCGAGTGATTCTGGACGCACCATTCAAACCATGGGAATTATTCTTCAAGAACTCGGTCTGACAGGAAAAATCCCTTATCGTTATGACAAACGGATCCGCGAGTGGTGTTTTGGTAGTTTTGACGGTGCTTATGATGGCGATCTCTTCATGGGAGTTTTACCCCGTGTCTTTAAGGTCGATGATTTCCATCAGTTGAGCCTGATGGAGCTAGCAGAAGGGATCGTCGAAGTGGATACCACTGGATGGGCTGAATCCTGGGGTACCTTGAGTGGCCGGATCCTAGAAGGATTTGAAGCTATCGCAAAAGAAGTAGAAGCAGCTGGCGGTGGCAATGCTATTGTGGTTAGCCATGGCATGACGATTACGACCTTGATTTATCTCATCGATCCAAAAGCGGTCGAAGAATTGGTCTTGGACAACGGAAGCGTGACGGTTTTGGCCTATGAGGATGGTGCTTTCAGTATTGAAAAGATTGGGGATATGTCTTATCGTAAGGTTGGAGCAAAACTTCTAGAGGGTAGCCATGACGAATAAGTATAGACGCGCAAGAAAAAAACGTAAGAAATGGTGGCCCTACCTATTGAGTTTCTTTCTTCTTGTGGTCCTTGGATCAGGAATTGGTGCTTATTTAGCAAAACCGAGCTTGTTTTCAGGGCTTCAGTTTTGGAAGGCTAAAAAAACAGCTGTAACGACTCCCTCTTCTTCTAAGAAAAAGGAAGAAAAATCAGATTTACCAGCCGTTTCGACCAAAGACTGGCAGTTGATCTTGGTTAATCGTGACAATGTGAAGCCTGAGCTGAACCCGCAATTGACAGATGTGGATGCTATCAAAGTGGATAGTCGGATTGTAGAACCAACTCGTCAATTTTTAGAAGCGGCTCGAAAAATTGCCCCAGAAGAAACCTTGATATCAGGCTATCGAAGTGTGGCCGAGCAAACAGAGCTCTATAATGAACGTGTTGCGCAACTAGAGGCTAGCGGCCTTTCGCACGAAGAAGCTGAAAAGCAGGTGCAGACCCAGGTACAGGTCCCTGGTGCGAGTGAACACCAGACAGGGCTTGCGATTGATATGAGTGTTGAAGCTGGTCAAAGTGATGAGCTGGGCATGCAGCTGGCTGCCATCGCACCGCAATATGGCTTTGTTCTTCGCTACCCAGATGGGAAGAGCAACATCACGGGTGTGAATTTTGAGAATTGGCATTTCCGTTATGTTGGCGTAGAAAATGCTCAGTATATGGCCAAGCATCAGCTAGTATTGGAAGAATATATTCAGCTATTGAAAAAGGCTGGCAAATAAGAGGAGATTCACTTCTCTAGGTCTTAAGAATGATTTTTAGCACTCTTGAAAAAAGAGTGCTAATTTTTTGGATTTTTCTCTTGACTTTCTTTTGGATGGGTGTATAATAGAATCAAGGTTTAGCACTTGAGTGTTTAGAGTGCTAAAAAATGAAAGAGAGGTGAGGTCATGGTTACAGAACGTCAAAATGAGATTCTCAATCTTGTCGTCGATATCTTTACCAAGACCCACGAACCAGTCGGTTCAAAAGCGCTACAAGATGTGATTCAATCCAGTAGCGCGACCATTCGAAACGACATGGCTGCCCTCGAAAAACAAGGCTTACTAGAAAAGGCCCACACTTCGAGTGGCCGCATGCCTAGTCGAGCTGGTTTTCAATATTTTGTTCAGAACTCGCTTGATCTAGAGTTGATTGATGAGCAAGATGTCTACCAGGTGGTGAAAGCCTTTGATTTCGAAGCCTTTAAGTTAGACGATATCTTGGATGCTACAGCTAAGTTACTAGCCCAGATGACTGGTTACACCGCAGTGATTCAGGATGTTGAACCGACACGTCAGCGCTTGACTGGTTTTGAAATTGTTCCATTATCCAATCACGATGCCTTAGCGGTTCTAACCTTGGATGAATCAAAGCCTGTCACCGTCCAATTTGCCATTCCAAAGAATTTCTTAACCAGTGACTTGGAAATCTTCCATCAGCTGGTTCAAGAGCGTTTCATTGGAAATACAGTCTTGGATATCCACTACCGCTTGCGGACAGAGATTCCACAGATTGTACAGCGCTATTTCAAGACGACAGACAATGTGCTGGATCTCTTTGATTACGTCTTCTCGCAACTGTTTCAAGAACTGGTCTTTGTAGAAGGAAAGGTTTCATCATTAGCCTACGCCGATCTTCAGACCTATCAGTTCTTAGATAATCCCCAACACGTAGCCTTGGAGTTACGAGGGGGAATGCCAGAAGACCAAATGACCCAGATCCTGGTTGCAGAATCCCAAGAGAAGGCCTTGAATAATGTGACGGTCATTAGCCACAAGTTCTTGGTTCCTTATCGTGGGATGGCCCTCATGCATGTGATCGGTCCCGTAGAGATGGATTACAGGCGTGTGATTAGCCTGGTCAATGTCATCGGCCGGGTACTGGTTATGAAGTTGACGGACTACTACCGTTACCTCAACAGCAACCATTATGAAGTAAATTAAGACCAAATGAAAGGGGTGTATGCCTTGACAGAAGATATCAAAAAAGAAGACGTGAAAGAAGAGGAAGTTGCCCAAACAACTGAAGAAGTTGTAGAGGAAAGCAACCAACCTTCTGAGTTAGAAGAAGCACAAGCGCGTGCCGAGGAATTTGAAAACAAATACCTTCGTGCTCATGCAGAAATGCAAAATATTCAGCGCCGTGCCAATGAAGAACGTCAACAATTACAAAAATACCGTAGCCAAGATTTGGCAAAAGCGATCTTACCATCACTGGACAACCTCGAACGTGCCCTTGCCGTCGAAGGATTGACAGATGATGTGAAGAAGGGCTTGGAAATGGTCCAAGAAAGTTTGGTACATGCTCTGAAAGAAGAAGGAATCGAAGAAATTCCAGCGGACGGAGCCTTTGACCATAACTACCACATGGCCATCCAAACCTTGCCTGCAGATGATGAACATCCAGCAGACACCATCGCACAAGTCTTCCAAAAAGGCTACAAACTCCATGACCGCATCCTTCGCCCAGCCATGGTAGTGGTTTATAACTAGTCTGCCTTGTCCGAAACGACACTAAACTATGAAAGAAAGATTAACATTGGTTTGGCTTTGCCAATAGTGAGCGAAGCGAACCAAAGGCGATACTCTTCGCCGTGGCGGTATCTTCGCAAACTTTGAGACCTTAGGCTCAAAGTTTAGTCAAAGAGATTGACGAAGTCAAGCTCTGACGGCGTCGCCACTTAAGAAGAGTATCAGAAAGAAAAAAAGAGAAAAAATAACAAGGAGAAAAACATATGTCTAAAATTATCGGTATTGACTTAGGTACAACAAACTCAGCAGTAGCAGTTCTTGAAGGAACTGAATCAAAAATTATCGCAAACCCAGAAGGTAACCGCACAACTCCATCTGTTGTGTCATTCAAGAACGGTGAAATCATCGTTGGTGATGCTGCAAAACGTCAAGCAGTTACAAATCCAGATACCATCATCTCTATCAAATCTAAGATGGGTACTTCTGAAAAAGTTTCTGCTAACGGAAAAGAATACACTCCACAAGAAATCTCAGCTATGATCCTTCAATACTTGAAAGGTTACGCTGAAGATTACCTTGGTGAAAAAGTAACGAAAGCAGTTATCACAGTTCCTGCTTACTTCAACGATGCGCAACGTCAAGCAACTAAAGACGCTGGTAAAATCGCTGGCCTTGAAGTAGAACGTATCGTCAACGAACCAACAGCAGCAGCTCTTGCTTACGGTTTGGATAAGACTGATAAAGAAGAAAAAATCTTGGTATTCGACCTTGGTGGTGGTACATTCGACGTATCTATCCTTGAATTGGGTGATGGTGTCTTTGATGTATTGGCAACTGCAGGGGATAACAAACTCGGTGGTGACGACTTTGACCAAAAAATCATCGATTACTTGGTAGCAGAATTCAAGAAAGAAAATGGTATCGATTTGTCAACAGACAAGATGGCGCTTCAACGTTTGAAAGATGCAGCTGAAAAAGCGAAGAAAGACCTTTCTGGTGTGACTTCAACACAAATCAGCTTGCCATTCATCACTGCAGGCGCTGCTGGACCTCTTCACTTGGAGATGACCTTGACTCGTGCAAAATTTGACGATTTGACTCGTGACCTTGTAGAACGTACGAAAACTCCAGTTCGTCAAGCCCTTTCAGATGCAGGTTTGAGCTTGTCAGATATCGACGAAGTCATCCTTGTCGGTGGTTCAACTCGTATTCCTGCCGTTGTAGAAGCTGTTAAAGCTGAAACTGGTAAAGAACCAAACAAATCAGTGAACCCTGATGAAGTAGTTGCCATGGGTGCTGCGATCCAAGGTGGTGTGATCACTGGTGACGTGAAAGACGTTGTCCTTCTTGACGTAACGCCATTGTCACTTGGTATCGAAACAATGGGTGGAGTCTTCACAAAACTCATCGACCGTAACACAACTATTCCAACATCTAAATCACAAGTCTTCTCAACTGCAGCAGACAACCAACCAGCCGTTGATATCCACGTTCTTCAAGGTGAACGCCCAATGGCAGCAGATAACAAGACTCTTGGACGCTTCCAATTGACTGATATCCCAGCTGCACCTCGTGGTATCCCACAAATCGAAGTAACATTCGACATCGACAAGAACGGTATCGTATCTGTTAAAGCGAAAGACCTTGGAACTCAAAAAGAACAAACCATTGTTATCCAATCAAACTCAGGTTTGACAGATGAAGAAATCGATCGCATGATGAAAGACGCAGAAGCAAATGCTGAAGCAGATAAGAAACGTAAAGAAGAAGTTGACCTTCGTAACGAAGTAGACCAAGCTATCTTTGCGACTGAAAAAACCATCAAAGAAACTGAAGGCAAAGGCTTTGATGCAGAACGTGACGCAGCTCAAGCAGGATTGGATGATCTTAAGAAAGCTCAAGAATCAGGTAACCTTGAAGAAATGAAAGCGAAACTTGAAGCCTTGAATGAAAAAGCGCAAGCCTTGGCTGTTAAACTCTACGAACAAGCCGCAGCAGCGCAACAAGCCCAAGCAGGAGCAGAAGGCGCCCAAGCAGCAGGAAACGCAGGCGATGACGTCGTAGACGGAGAGTTTACGGAAAAATAAAATAGTCCAGTGGACTATTTTATCCCGAGCTTGAAAATCGGGGAGTGAGGCGTTAAGAATGACTAATCACTAAAGTGATTGTCATTCTACGGCAATCGCTATGGCGCCTTTCCTAAACGCCTAACTAGTAAATGATAAAAAGAAATCCAGAGGTTGCAACCCAGCCTCTGTTTTTCGGTAAAATAGAGGATGTTGCGTATGAAAAAAGTACTTTGTTTGATTTATCCTAATTTTTCTCTTTATGAGATAACTGCTTTAACGAGTACTTTAGCTCTGTCTTTTGACGTCACGATTGATTATGTCGCTTCAGATCATTCGATGGTGGTCTCTGAGGATGGCTTGCTCTGTCAACCGACCAAAACACTAGATCAAATCTGTATAGAAGAGTATTCTTGTGTGATTTTGCCAGGAATGGTCAATATAGGGCCTGCTCTACAGGATGAGAAATTGATTTCGTTTTTGAGGGACCTTGGTGAGCAAGATATCCTCATTGCAGCCATTTCTTCAGCGCCTCTTTTATTAGCGAAAGCAGGTTTGCTGAACGATACGAAATTTACAGGTGGAATTTGGCAAAACTTCTTTGATTATTTTGAATTTCTTCCACGTGAGAATTTCCAACCGAAAGTGGTTGTGCAAGATAAACAGATCATTACGGCTATCGGTTTTGCCCATCAAGAGTTTGCAAGAAAAGTGATTCTAAGTTTAGGGTTGGCAGAGAATACGGACAACTATTTTAAGGAACAGAACGAGTATGCTGAAGAGGATTTGATATTTACTCTATCGGACCAAGAGTTTGATCAAGTGAAGCGAAGTATAGAAAACACCCTCTAAAGATGTACATGAAAATTATAGAAAGGAACAAAGAGTGTTCGTAACTGAACACGGGTTCCATAAATTCTTACTCAAAATGAAAGAAAGGAATTGAACCCGACTTAAATCGTGGTTTGATTCACAACATCAATAGAAAGGAACAAAGAGTGTTCGTAACTGAACACGGGCTACGGACGATGCCAAAAAGATAGTTTTTTCTAGGACGCAAGCGTCCGTCGTCAAAACTCCTATTTTGGCTGTGTCCGTTTAACGCCCTTTGTATCTTGAATTATGAACAATACTGAATTTTATGACCGTTTGGGCGTTTCAAAGAATGCATCTCAAGATGAGATCAAGAAAGCCTATCGGAAATTATCTAAAAAATATCACCCAGATATCAACAAGGAGCCTGGTGCTGAGGAAAAGTACAAGGAAGTTCAAGAAGCTTACGAGACTTTGAGTGACGAGCAAAAACGGGCTGCTTATGACCAATATGGTGCTGCGGGTGCCAATGGTGGCTTCGGTGGCGGAGCAGGTGGTTTTGGTGGCTTTGATGGTGCTGGTTTTGGTGGCTTTGAAGACATCTTCTCTAGCTTCTTTGGTGGTGGTGCAAGCCGCAATCCGAATGCTCCTCGCCAAGGGGATGACCTCCAATACCGCGTTAATCTCAAGTTTGAAGAAGCGATTTTTGGTGCGGAAAAAGAAGTCAAGTACCATCGGGAAGCTAGCTGTCATACCTGTCATGGTTCTGGGGCTAAGCCAGGCACTAGTCCGGTGACCTGTGGACGCTGTCATGGTTCTGGAGTCATCAATGTGGATACGCAAACCCCTCTTGGGATGATGCGCCGTCAAGTGACCTGTGACGTCTGTCATGGTCGTGGTCAAGAAATTAAAGATCCATGTACGACTTGTCGTGGAACAGGTCATGAAAAACAAGCTCATAGCGTGAACGTCAAGATTCCTGCAGGAGTTGAAACAGGTCAACAAATCCGCTTAGCTGGTCAAGGAGAAGCTGGCTTTAACGGTGGACCTTATGGTGACTTGTATGTTGTTGTCAATGTTGAGCCGAGCGATCGCTTTGAACGAGATGGCTCAACCATCTACTACAAGTTAGACTTGAACTTTGTTCAAGCAGCTCTTGGAGATACGGTCCATGTGCCAACTGTTCACGGAGATGTCGATTTGGTCATTCCTGAAGGGACCCAAACCGGTAAGAAATTCCGCCTCCGTGGAAAAGGGGCTCCAAGCTTACGTGGTGGTGCTATGGGGGATCAATATGTATCTGTCAATGTCGTCACCCCAACTGGTTTAAATGACAAGCAAAAAGAAGCCCTTCAAGCCTTTGCGGAAGCAAGTGATTTGAAGGTCAACCCAAAGAAAAAAGGGTTCTTTGACAAGGTCAAAGATGCTTTAGATGATTTATAAGAATGAACGAGTTTCCTTTTGAGTAAGGAGCTCGTTTTATTTTGGATCGAATCCAAGAACTTCCTCTCCTAATTAAAGAATAATGAAGACCGTCATTGAATTTATTAAGATATCGTGGTAAATTTAAGAAAGCGATTACAAAGACAATTTAGGAGGTCCTGATGAAATCACATCAACCACGTTATGCGATTCGCAAGTATGCAGTAGGAGCTGCTTCGGTGCTAATAGGATTTTTTGCTGGTGCTCATGTTGTAGCTGCAGATACGTCGAGCGTTACAGACAGTCCTTCAACGACAGTTCCAACTCAGCCAAGCGAGGGTGAGTCAACGATTCCTCTTAATGAGGAAGCTTCTCAGCCAGCAGTAGAAAAACCATCGGCTCCCGCTCCAATCGTTGATCAAAGTCAACCGACACTGCCTGATCGTGAATTGCGGGTATCAGATCTTGACCGTTTGATTCGCGAAGAAGCAAGTTCTGTCGCAGAGTCGGATGTGGCAGCTCAACCAGCGACGGAAACGCCTGCTAAAGATCCTGATCAGGAAGAAAAATTAGCCAAGAAAAAGATTGTTTCGATCGATGCCGGTCGCAAGTACTTCTCACCAGAGCAAATCAAGGAAATCATTGATGAAGCTAGTAAGACGGGCTATACAGACTTGCATCTTCTAGTTGGAAATGACGGCTTGCGCTTTGTGCTGGATGATATGTCTTTGAAAGTGGGAGATACTTCTTATTCTAGCCAAGCCGTGACAGATGCGGTTGAAAAAGGGACAAAAGCTTATTACGATGATCCGAACGGGACAGCCTTGACCCAGGCTCAAATGGATGATATTTTGGCCTACGCCAAATCGAAGAAAGTGGGCGTCATCCCAACTATTAATAGTCCAGGTCACATGGATGCGATTCTGACAGCCATGGAACAATTGGGCATCGAAAACCCTCACTTTAATTACTTTGGCACTAAAAAATCAGCTCGGACAGTTGATTTGGATAACCAAAAAGCCTTAGACTTTACCAAAGCCTTGGTAGACAAGTATGCGGCTTATTTCAGCGGCAAGGCAGACATTTTCAATATTGGTTTGGATGAATATGCCAACGATGCCACAGATGCCCATGGTTGGCAGGTTCTCCAAGCCAGCAAGCATTGGCCAGGTGAAGGCTATCCAGAAAAAGGCTATGAAAAATTCATCCAATATGCTAATGATCTAGCAGCTATTGTGAAAAAACACAAGATGAAACCAATGGCCTTCAATGATGGAATCTACTACAATGGCGATACTTCCTATGGTACTTTTGACAAGGATATCATTGTGTCCTACTGGACAGGTGGCTGGAATGGCTATGATGTCGCTTCTTCAAAACTCTTGTCTGAACTAGGTCATCAGATTCTTAATACCAATGATGCTTGGTATTATGTGCTTGGACGGGACAAGGCTGGATCTGGTTGGTACAATCTTGATCAAGGTCTCGAAGGAATTTCCAAGTCAGCGATTGATGTGGTTCAAAAAAATGATGGAGCTAAGGTACCTTTCATCGGTGGCATGGTAGCTGCCTGGGCAGATACGCCATCTGCAACCTACAAAAAAGACCTTCTCTTTAAGCTCATGCATGCTTTCGCGGACAAGAACGCGGACTACTTTGTAGCAGATCCTGAAGTCGTCGAAAAAGCTCTTTCAGAAGCTCCAACTGATTTGGATCACTATACACCGGAATCTCTAGTAGCCTTTACGGCAGCTAAAAAAGCATTAGAAGGGGCAGGAGCAGACACGACTCGAGCAGAGGCCAAAACCTTGATCGACCATCTCAAAGCAGCTCAGGATGCTTTGGTGTATACAGAAAGCTACGCGAAAGAAGTTGCTGCAAAAGAAGCAGCGGAAAAACTTGCCATGAAAAAGGTCATCTCGATCGATGCGGGCCGCAAATACTTCTCACTGGATCAGTTGAAACGGATCGTCGACAAGGCCAGTGAGCTGGGTTATTCTGACTTGCACCTCCTGGTCGGAAACGATGGTATGCGCTTCGTGCTCGATGATATGACGGTGGAAGCCAATGGAAAAACTTATGCTAGTGATGATGTGAAAAAGGCCATTTTAGAAGGCACCAAGGCCTATTACGATGATCCAAATGGTCAAGCATTGACCCAAGCGGAAATGGATGAACTCCATGCTTATGCGACTGCGAAAGGAATCGGCTTGATTGCGGCAGTCAATAGTCCTGGACACATGGATGCTTTGTTGGTGGCCATGGAAAAATTGGGCATTGAAAATCCACAAGCCAGCTTTGATACGGTTTCAAAAACAACCATGGATTTGACCAATGAAGCAGCAGTCAACTTTACCAAAGCCTTGATTGGCAAGTACATGGACTACTTCAAAGACAAGTCTAAGATCTTTAACTATGGAACAGATGAATATGCCAATGACGCTACCAGTGCGCAAGGTTGGTACTACCTCAAGTGGTATGACCTCTATGGTAAATTTGCGGAGTATTCCAATAGTCTTGCAGCTATGGCGCGTGAAAAAGGCTTGCAACCAATGGCCTTTAACGATGGCTTCTATTATGGAGATGAAGATGATGTTGCCTTTGACAAGGACGTCTTGATTTCATACTGGTCCAAAGGATGGTGGGGCTATAACCTCGCATCTCCACAGTATTTGACAGATAAGGGGTATAAATTCCTTAATACCAACGGTGACTGGTACTATGTTTTGGGCCATAGAGGAGAGCAAAGCTATCCACTCGATAAAGCTCTTCAACATTCAGAAACCGTTCCATTTGAACAATTAGCTTCAACCAAATATCCTGATGTCAAGATACCGACATCCGGAAGTATGTTGGGAATTTGGGCTGATGAGCCGGCCAATGAATACAAGGAAGAAGAAGTCTTCCAGGTCATGGAAGCTTTTGCCAACCACAACAAGGACTATTTCAAGGCGGACTTCACTGCTCTTAGAAAAGCAGTTGCTACGGTGCCAACAGATCTAGCTATTTACACACCAGAATCGCGCGCAGCACTTGCGAAAGTCTTAGATAGCTTGAATTGGAATGTGAGCCGTGCTCATCAAGATCAGGTGGATCAAGAAGTGGCTGCTCTAACCCAAGCCCTTGCGGGGCTCAAGCCAATCACGCAAGTAGGTAGCTTGGCTGAAAATGACGTCAAAGCCCTAGTGGAAGACAAACCAAGTCTTGAAATCGTAGAAAAAGAACTTGACTTTGACCTTGTGGAACGGACTAATCCAGATCTCGCTAAAGGAGAACGCAGAGTGATCCAGGCTGGAGTTAAAGGGCAAGGCCTTGAGTATGTAGAGGTTTCGACACTTGATCAAAGTCGAAAAGTGATCACTACAGAAGTTGCCACAGAGCCGGTTGCAGAAATTGTTGAAGTCGGTACCAAAGAAGTCGTGATCCCAACAAGCCCTTCAGTAGAAGCACCAGTGAAGTCAGACGTGCTTGTTAACAAAGTGGTTTCAGATCCTTCAACACCTCAAGTGATCGCGAAGGCTCAACCTGTAGCACCAGTAAATACCCCAACGCCAATTCCAGCAGCTGTGGAAAAAGAGGTTCGTTCAGAAACAGTAAACTCTAACAAGCAACTTCCAGAAACAGGAGTGGAATCTGCACTTGGACTCGCTTTACTAGGAGCGATCTTGGGAGCAACAGGAATGGACTTGAAAAATAAAAAAAGAGACTGAGACCTAGTTGACTTGTAACAGGTCGAAGTTAGGAGAGTGGGACAGAAATCGGTAATTCGTTAGAATTCGATTTCATCGTCCCACCTCCGCACAGTTGAGTAGGGCTGTAAAAGCTGATGAAATCAGCGTATTAGAGCCCACTCAACCACTGCATCTTGCTCGACATCCAAAAACAATTGAGAGGCTAGGACTTTTGTCCCAGCCCCTTTTTGTGTTTACAAAACTGTACCCGGACAGTTTGGATTTTTCACTCTTGTAACCCCTTCTATATCCTGCTAAAATAAAACCATGACACGATACAAAGCAACCATTTCATATGACGGGACCTTGTTTGCAGGGTTTCAACGCCAACCGCATGCCCGTAGTGTGCAAGAGGAAATCGAGAAGACCTTGACGCGCCTCAATCAAGGAACCCCTGTCACCGTTCATGGAGCGGGGCGAACGGATTCAGGTGTCCATGCTCTTGGCCAGGTGATTCATTTTGATCTCCCCCAAGCGCGAGACGAGGAAAAGCTTCGCTTTGCCCTCGATACCCAAACCCCAGAGGATATTGATTTCATCCGAGTGGAGCAAGTAGCAGATGACTTTCACTCACGCTACCAGAAGCACAGCAAAACCTACGAATTCATCGTGGATTATGGTCGTCCCAAGAACCCCATGATGCGCCACTATGCCACCCACTATCCTTATCCTTTGGATGTGGAAAAGATGCAAGCGGCCATCCAAAAGTTGGAGGGAACCCATGATTTCACCGGTTTCACAGCTTCAGGAACCAGTGTGGAAGACAAGGTTCGCACGATTACAGAGGCTCGCTTGGTCGAGGATGCAGAACATCATCGCCTTGTCTTTACCTTTTCGGGCAATGGTTTTCTCTACAAGCAAATCCGCAATATGGTGGGAACTTTGTTGAAGATCGGAAATGATCGGATGCCAATCGAGCAGATCGATCTGATTTTGGAAAAGAAGGACCGCAATCTAGCAGGTCCTACAGCAGCGCCAAATGGCTTATATTTAAAGGAGATCCGTTATGAGTAATGAATTGATTCTAGCTATTTCAGGAAATGATATTTTTAGTGGGGGAGGTCTTCACGCAGACCTTGCAACTTATACGACTAATAAACAGCATGGTTTTGTAGCGGTAACTTGTTTGACCGCTATGACGGAGAACGGTTTTGAAGTGATTCCGGTGGATCCAACGACCTTTGCGCAACAGCTCAACTCTCTCAAGGATGTTCCTTTTTCTGCTATTAAACTCGGTCTTTTGCCAAATGTCGAAGTGGCAGACTTAGCCTTGGACTATGTCAAAGCCCATGCGGAGATCCCTGTAGTACTAGATCCTGTATTGGTCTGCAAGGAAAGCCATGATGTGGAAGTCTCAGCTCTTCGAGACGAATTGATCAAGTTCTTCCCTTATGTGACCATCATCACGCCAAACTTACCAGAAGCTGAGATCTTGACCCAAAGCAAGATTCAATCGCTCGACGATATGAAGGCGGCAGCGCGCAAGCTCCACGAATTAGGAGCAGCGAATGTCGTGGTCAAAGGAGGGAATCGTCTCAATAAAGAAAAGGCCATCGATGTCTTTTATGATGGGACAGACTTCACCGTTATTGAAGAGCCGGTCTTAGAAAAGAACAATACAGGAGCTGGTTGTACCTTTGCGTCTAGCATTTCCAGCCAGTTGGTAAGAGGGAAATCACCGCTTGAAGCTGTTAAAGCCTCTAAAGACTTTGTTTTCCAAGCGATTCAACATTCAGACCAGTATGGAGTAGTACAATATGACATCTAATCGAACTCAACTCATTGCCCGCCTTTCTATTTTGACAGCCTTGACAGTTGTACTCGGCTACTATACCAAACTTCCAACTCCGACAGGGATCGTCACCCTGCTAGATCTTGGCGTTTATTTCACAGCCTTCTATTTTGGGCGTAAGGAAGGTGCTATTGTCGGTGGTGTCGGAGCCTTCTTACTCGATCTGATTTCAGGCTATCCTCAGTGGATGTTCTTTAGCCTCCTCTTTCACGGGGGGCAAGGCTATTTCGCTGGCTTCAAGGGAAAAGCTCGTTACCTAGGCTTGCTCCTTGCGACAGTCGTGATGGTAGGCGGTTACGCACTAGCTTCTGCTCTCTTTTTAGGCAATGGCTGGGGTGCTGCTATCTCGGACATTCCGAATAACCTCGCTCAGAATTTTGTTGGAATGGCTTTAGGCTATGTGGTCTATTATGCATTTCAAAAGAAAGGAAGCTAATTCATGGATCTGGAGCAACTGAAGAAGGATACAAAAGAAATCTTGGTAGATGTCTTGGGAAAAAGCCGTCTCCACCAAGGACAGATTCTAGTTCTCGGGATGTCTTCAAGTGAAGTTGCAGGAGGGCAAATTGGAAAGGCCTCCAACATCGACATTGCTGAAGCTATTGTCCAGACCTTGCTAGATGAGTTGAATCCAAGGGGGATTTATCTGGCGGTACAAGGATGTGAGCATCTCAATCGCGCCTTAGTGGTCGAAAGAGAGTTGGCGGACAAGAAGGAGCTAGAAATCGTCAATGTCCTTCCGAGTCTCCATGCAGGAGGTGCTGGACAACTCGCAGCTTTCAAGTATTTTAAGGATCCTGTTGAAGTGGAATTCATCACAGCTCAAGCCGGGTTAGACATCGGAGATACCTCAGTAGGGATGCATGTCAAACACGTGCAAGTTCCGATTCGCCCTATCTTGCGTGAACTAGGTGGAGCCCATGTCACAGCCCTCGCCAGTCGGCCAAAATTGATCGGTGGGGCCCGTGCTCTCTACCTCGATGATCCCATCCGAAAATCATAATCAGAACTAGCTTTTAAGGGCTAGTTTTTTTGGATGAAAAGAGAGGCAAAAACGTTTTAAAACTTGCAATTTCAAAGTTTTGTGGTAAAATTATAAGGAATGACTATATTATTTTAAGGAGAGACAGAATGTCTGTATCATTTGAAAACAAAGAAACTAACCACGGTGTATTGACTTTCACAATCAGCCAAGAGCAAATCAAACCTGCTTTGGACCGTGTGTTTGAGTCAGTTAAGAAAACTTTGAACGTACCTGGATTCCGTAAAGGTCATATTCCACGTCCAATCTTCAACCAACGTTTTGGTGAAGAAGCACTTTACCAAGATGCTTTGAACGATCTTCTTCCAGCAGCATATGAAGCAGCTGTTAAAGAAGCTGGAATCGAAGTTGTAGCACAACCAACTTTCGATGTTGTATCTATGGAAAAAGGTCAAGACTGGACATTGACAGCAGCTGTTGTCACAAAACCTGAAGTAAAATTGGGTGCTTACAAAGACCTTGAAGTATCAGTAGAAGTTTCTAAAGAAGTAACAGACGCTGATGTGGATGCTCGTATCGAACGCGAACGCAACAACTTGGCTGAATTGGTTGTTAAAGAAGGTGCTGCAGCAGAAGGTGACACAGTTGTGATCGACTTCGTAGGTTCTATCGACGGTGTTGAATTCGACGGTGGTAAAGGTGACAACTTCTCACTTGGACTTGGTTCAGGTCAATTCATCCCAGGTTTCGAAGACCAATTGGTTGGACACTCTGCTGGTGAAACAGTTGACGTGATCGTAACATTCCCAGAAGACTACCAAGCAGCTGACCTTGCAGGTAAAGAAGCGAAATTCGTGACAACTATCCACGAAGTAAAAGCAAAAGAAGTACCAGCTCTTGACGATGAATTGGCAAAAGACATCGACGAAGAAGTTGAAACTCTTGACGAATTGAAAGAAAAATACCGCAAAGAATTGGCAGCAGCTAAAGAAGAAGCATACAACGATGCAGTAGAAGCAGCAGCAATCGATCTAGCAGTTGAAAACGCTGAAATCGTTGACCTTCCAGAAGAAATGATCCACGAAGAAGTACACCGTTCAATCAACGAGTTCCTTGGAAACATGCAACGTCAAGGTATCTCACCTGAAATGTACTTCCAAATCACTGGAACAACTCAAGAAGATCTTCACAAACAATACGAAGCAGAAGCTGAAAGCCGTACGAAGACAAACCTTGTGGTTGAAGCAGTAGCGAAAGCAGAAGGCTTCGAAGCAACTGAAGAAGAAATCAACGCTGAAATCGAACAATTGGCAGCAGATTACAACATGCCAGTTGAACAAGTTCGCAACCTTCTTTCACCAGAAATGTTGAAACATGACATCACAGTGAAGAAAGCAGTGAACGTAATCACAAGCACAGCAAAAGTAAAATAATTGAGATTAAAAAGAAGAGCCGTGAGGCTCTTCTTTTTTCTGATTTCGTGGAGAATCCTGGAATTTTCCTTTGACGAAAGGGGAAATTTATCGTACAATAGAGTGTAACGATAAAATGCGTGATAGATTTAGTGACGAGAAGTTTTCAATCTATCATTGAGGATAGGATGAGGTTGAAGACCGGATCCTTCTCCATTTAGGAAATGAAACATAAGGAGATTTACCCTTGGAATTAGAAGTATTTGCTGGACAAGAAAAAAGTGAACTTTCTATGATTGAAGTGGCGCGTGCGATTTTGGAATTACGCGGACGTGACCATGAAATGTACTTTAGCGATCTTGTAAATGAAATTCAAAATTACCTTGAAAAATCAAACAGCGAGATCCGTGAAGCCCTCCCATTGTTCTACACAGAATTGAATGTAGATGGAAGCTTTATCCCACTTGGAGATAACAAATGGGGTCTTCGTTCATGGTATGCCATCGATGAAGTTGACGAAGAAATCATCGCTCTTGAAGAAACAGACGAAGATGAAGCTCCTAAGAAACGGAAGAAAAAACGTGTCAATGCCTTCATGGATGGAGACGAGGATGCGATCGACTACAACGACGACGATCCAGAAGACGAAGAAGTTTACGAAGCAGATCCAGCTCTTTCATATGATGAAGAAAATCCAGACGATGAAAAGAGTGAAGTCGAAGCTTACGATGCTGAAATCAATGAAATCGTACCAGATGATTTGGGTGAGGAAGTTGAATTAAGCGAAGAAGACGACGAAGAAGAGGATTCTGAAGACGAGGAAGAAGAATAAATCATAAGAAGAGGCTGGGACAAAAGTCCTAGCCTCTCAATTATTTTTGGATTGTCGAGCAAGACGCAGTGGTTGATGGGCTCTACTACGCTGATTTCATCAGCTTTTACAGCCCTACTCAACTGTGCGAAGGAGGGACGACGAAATCAAATTCTAACGAATTACCGATTTCTGTCCCACTCTCTTTTTGTTTGCATTGAAAAAAGTGGCGAAATGGCGTATGATAAACGTGTAAGGATTCCTAAATAGGAGGTGTTCAGATGGACTTTCGTTTAGATCAAAGTTTAGTAGCTCTTGGTATTGATACGGTTGTGGTCGGAATTGCTAGAAATGTGGATCCCCAAGCAGTCCTGCCCCCTTCTTTTCTTGAAAAGAAGAAAGCGCTTGAACAATGGGCGCTCCAGTGTCAGACAGAAGAAGTAGTGGCATCTCCTGTCATTAAAGGGTATACAGACCTCTTGCAAAAAGTAGGGCGTAGCATCAAGAAAAATCCCCCAACAGTCCTAGCTCTTATCCGAAACATCCAGCATCGAGGAGCTCTTCCTCAGATCAATAGCATCATCGATATCTATAATGTCGAATCTCTGAAGTCCTTTCTCGCAATTGGAGGACATGACCTAGATAAGATTGAGGGACCGATTGAATTTACAGTGAGTCAAAGAGACGATCTCTTCCTCCCTATCCTTTCTAGTGAAAAACATGTCGCACCGACAGATCCTGTCTACCGGGATCAAAAAGGAGTTCTGGCTTGGTTGGATGTACGCGATAGTGACCATTACAAATTTGAGGAGACTACGCAAAACGCCCTCTTTGTCATCCAAGGAAATACCGAGACGTCAGTCGAGATGCGTTTAGAAGCGCTAGAACGAATCCACAAGGACCTTGCTCTTTGCATGCCTCAGCTTCAATTTGAGAAATTTCTCGTCACACAAAATGGAGTGGAAAAGGTCGTGTAAACAGCGAAAATTATTTTCATGAAATTTTCAATTTGACAAAGTAGACCATTTGCGGTAAGATATTGTTCGGGCACCTCATTTTGAGGTCGGAGCTCCCTAAGGATTAGGGAGCTATTTTTGTTTTTTCTGCAAAGAGGAATGGCCTCTACAACATTAGAAGAAGAGGAAAGCACATGTCAACAAAATATATTTTTGTCACGGGTGGTGTCGTATCATCCATCGGGAAAGGGATTGTCGCAGCAAGTCTTGGTCGCTTGCTCAAAAATCGTGGATTGAAAGTGACCATCCAAAAATTTGACCCTTATATCAATATTGACCCAGGGACGATGAGTCCTTACCAACACGGGGAAGTATTTGTCACAGACGATGGCGCAGAGACAGACTTGGACCTTGGTCACTATGAACGCTTCATTGATATCAATCTGAATAAGTACTCAAATGTGACAACAGGGAAAATTTATAGCGAAGTCCTTCGAAAGGAACGTCGTGGAGAATACTTGGGCGCGACTGTACAGGTTATTCCTCATATTACAGATGCCTTGAAAGAAAAGATCAAACGAGCAGCGACGACGACGGATTCAGATGTCATCATCACAGAAGTCGGAGGAACAGTTGGAGATATTGAGTCCCTTCCATTCCTTGAAGCTCTTCGTCAAATGAAGGCAGATGTTGGTGCTGAAAACGTTATGTACATCCACACCACTCTTCTACCTTACTTAAAAGCTGCGGGAGAAATGAAAACCAAGCCGACGCAACACTCTGTGAAAGAATTGCGTGGTCTAGGAATTCAACCAAATATGTTGGTCATCCGTACAGAAAAACCAGCTGGTCAAGGAATTAAGAACAAGTTGGCTCAATTCTGTGATGTCGCACCTGAAGCAGTCATTGAGTCTCTTGATGTGGAGCATTTGTACCAAATCCCATTGAACTTGCAAGCACAAAATATGGACCAAATTGTTTGTGACCATTTGAAATTGGATGTTCCTGCAGCAGATATGACAGAATGGTCTGCGATGGTCGATAAGGTCATGAACCTTAAGAAGCAGGTCAAGATTTCCTTGGTTGGAAAATACGTGGAATTGCAAGATGCCTACATTTCTGTCGTTGAGGCCTTGAAGCACTCAGGTTATGCTAATGATGCAGAAGTCAAGATTAATTGGGTCAATGCCAATGATGTGACAGCTGAAAATGTGGCAGAACTCCTTGGAGATGCGGATGGGATCATTGTCCCAGGTGGTTTTGGCCAACGGGGAACAGAAGGAAAAATTCAAGCCATCAAGTATGCGCGTGAACAGGACGTCCCAATGTTGGGTGTCTGCTTGGGTATGCAGTTAACCTGTATCGAATTTGCCCGTCACGTTTTAGGCTTAGAAGGAGCTAATTCGTCCGAATTGGATCCAGGAACTAAGTATCCGATTATCGATATCATGCGGGACCAGATCGATGTGGAAGACATGGGAGGAACGCTCCGTCTCGGTCTTTACCCATCTAAACTCAAACGAGGCTCAAAAGCAGCAGCTGCCTATGACAATCAAGAAGTGGTGCAACGTCGCCACCGTCACCGTTATGAGTTTAACAATGCTTTCCGTGAACAGTTCGAAGAAGCAGGATTTGTCTTCTCAGGCGTTTCACCAGACAACCGTTTGGTCGAAATCGTTGAAATCCCAGAAAACAAATTCTTTGTCGCTTGCCAATACCACCCAGAATTGTCAAGCCGTCCAAACCGCCCAGAAGGACTTTACACAGCCTTTATCACAGCGGCAGTTGAAAACCACGATAGCAAATAAGAATCAAGGCTGGGCAATAAGTGTCCAGCCTTTGGACTATAATAGTAATAACTACATGACGCAGTGGTTGATTGGCATCTTTGTTCGCTTTTCAAGCTCCAAAGATGACCTAATCAACTGTGCGGGG
>NZ_KV818846.1:86145-128531 GCF_001815045.1 Streptococcus sp. HMSC065E03
CAACTGTGCGGGGGTGGGAAGACGAACTCTTTTTAATTAGTCGGAGTTCTTTCCCACTCCCTTTTTGTGAAAAAATGACAAACTCTGAAAAAAGTTTGAAAAAAATCTTGACAAAAAAGTCGTTGATTGATATACTAGTAAAGTACTCAATCGCGGGGATGGCGGAATTGGCAGACGCGCAGGACTAAGGATCCTGTGACCGCTTTAGGTCGTGAGGGTTCAAGTCCCTCTCTCCGCATCGGATAATCAAGATAGCTTCGGCTATCTTTTTTTGTTTTCAAATTTCTTTGTGGTAGAATAGGTGTGAGATGAGGTGAGAAAATGAAGAAAAAGGATCTGGTTTTGGCCGATGGCCTCTTTGCACTATTGGGAAGTGCCATTAATTTTTTCGGTCCTATCCTGATTTTAGCGATGGCGATAGGCGCATACAAGGATACTTTTAGATATTTTATTGCCTTAAACATATGGAATGTTTTCATTTTTTTAGTGGCGATTGCTTCTAAGTATCTGCTCAGAGATGAAAAAAGGCTGAAAAGATGGATTCCCAATCTCTTTTTGATAGCGGGCTTTATTCTCTTTATTGCCTCAATCCTTGCTGTGTGTGAGAATATTCCCTTTCTTGAGGGCTTGGTAAACGGGCTTCTTGGGAAAATATTTACTGACAGTCAATTATTTGCTGGCTATTTCTATTCCCAATGGGTCGCAGGTGGACTCCTTGTGATTTGCGGAATTGCTTTTCTCCTTTCATTAAAAAAATTTAAAGAGAAAGATTAAAAGGGTCTTAAGCTCCTTTTTTTGCTTTTTGAATAGGATGGAAGTCTTAGGAGGAAGAGGGTTCCTCCTCATTTATCGTAAGAAAGCGCTTAAAGCTACAGGAAAAACTAGCAATTTCATCTAAAAAGTGATAAAATAAACAATGTAAGTGGGATTAACCCCACAAAAATTTATAGGAGGCCTATAACAAATGGCAATCGTTTCAGCAGAAAAATTTGTCCAAGCAGCTCGTGACAATGGTTATGCAGTTGGTGGATTTAACACAAACAACCTTGAGTGGACTCAAGCTATCTTGCGTGCAGCAGAAGCTAAGAAAGCCCCAGTACTTATCCAAACTTCTATGGGTGCTGCTAAATACATGGGTGGTTACAAAGTATGTAAAGCCCTTATTGAAAACCTTGTAGAATCAATGGGTATCACTGTACCAGTTGCTATTCACCTTGACCATGGTCACTACGAAGATGCTCTTGAATGTATCGAAGCTGGTTACACTTCAATCATGTTTGACGGTTCACACCTTCCAGTTGAAGAAAACCTTAAATTGGCGAAAGATGTCGTTGAAAAAGCTCATGCTAAAGGTATCTCAGTAGAAGCTGAAGTTGGTACTATCGGTGGTGAAGAAGACGGTATCATCGGTGACGGTGAATTGGCACCAATCGAAGACGCTAAAGCAATGGTTGCTACAGGAATCGACTTCTTGGCTGCAGGTATCGGTAACATCCACGGTCCTTACCCAGCAAACTGGAAAGGTCTTCACCTTGACCACTTGCAAAAATTGACTGAAGCTGTTCCAGGATTCCCAATCGTATTGCACGGTGGATCAGGTATCCCTGATGATCAAATCCAAGCAGCTATCAAACTTGGTGTTGCAAAAGTTAACGTTAACACTGAATGCCAAATCGCATTTGCAAATGCTACTCGTCAATTCGTACGTGAATACGATGCAAACGAAGCAGAATACGACAAGAAGAAACTCTTCGACCCACGTAAATTCTTGAAACCAGGTTTCGAAGCAATTACAGCAGCTGTTGAAGAACGTATCGACGTATTCGGTTCAGAAGGCAAAGCTTAATTAAAAACAGGAAAGCAAGGTCCCATGTGGATCTTGTTTTTTTGTTTGGGAAAGGTTGCTTCCAGGGGTTAATTTTTGTACAATATGCCTATGAAAAAATTCAAACTGTGGAGCTGGATCGTTTGTGGCTTTCTCCTGCTCTTTTTAGGTGCTACATTTGTTTTTCATCAAGTCAGTTTACGAAATGAAAGTAAGCTTCTCACACCCATTGGTAAACAAGTGACAGTCAATGGACATCGAATGAATGTTTCTATTAAAGGAGAAGGGCCTCAAACAATCGTTTTTCTTTCTGGTGCAGGTATCGCCTCTCCTATCCTAGACTTTAAGAATCTATCAGATCCCCTATCCAAAAAATACAAGGTTGTTGTCGTGGAGCGAGCAGGATATGGTTTTAGCCAAGATAGTGATCGTTCAAGAGATGTGATGGAGGTCCTTTCTGAGACCCGTCAAGCTTTGTCGCAAGCTCATGTTTCAGGTCCTTATGTGATTATTTCGCATTCTATGGCTAGTTTAGAGAGTCTTGCTTGGCAAGAGAAATATCCGAATGAAGTGAAGGCTTTGATTGGCCTGGATTGGGCCTTGCCAGCGAGTTATGAAGATTTAAAAGAACACCCAACTCTCATAACCTTAGCCTATTGGACGAGTAAGATTGGCCTGCTCCGTTATTTCCCAGAGTCCTTTTATATAAAAAATCCAACTCTGACTGAAACTGAACGACAACAATATAAATTACTAGCATATAAGCAGTTGATGTCACAAGCCATGCTTCATGAATCCCGTTTGGCAAAGGAAAATGCCAAGAAAGTTCCATCTAGCATTAATCCGAAAATTCCAGCCTTACTCCTGGTTTCTAACGGTGAAGGCACGACCTTTAGCCAATCAGAGTGGCAACGTTATGCAGAGAGATTTGCAAGCGACCAGTCTAATGTTCAAGTCGACTATATGGATGCGCCTCACGACCTCTATCATTATCAAAGCGATGCTATTGTTTCTCGTATTAAAGAATTTTTAGAGAATAATTGAGGGCTTAAAAATCCATTGAGACTGATGATAATAATTAAATGCTGAAGGATTAACAGTAGAATCGTTAATTTTCTCGATTAAAAAAATTCTTTTTCTTAACAATAAGCCTGCCCCTAAGGGCAGGTTTTTTGGTGTCTTAAGGAAACTATTTAACAGAATTTTTGATTAAAAGTTTCATTTTAAGAGAGAAATCTCTAATTTCATAATCTATAAGCAAACGCTTGCATTCCTTTTTTTATTGGATTATAATAGGTTGGTATAAAGCCTTCTGTAATAATATTGAGTAAGTGTAGAAAGTAAGGATTTAGAATATTTGTAGTCAAAAATACAATGTTGCTTCTTACGATAGGGAGATAGATATGGCAATGATAGAAGTGCAACATCTTCGGAAAAATTTTGTGAAGACAGTTAAGGAGCCGGGGTTAAAGGGAGCCTTGCGCTCCTTTATTCATCCTGAAAAGCAGACCTTTGAAGCGGTCAAGGATTTAACTTTTGAAGTTCCAAAAGGGCAGATTTTAGGATTTATCGGGGCAAATGGTGCTGGGAAGTCAACCACCATCAAAATGCTGACAGGAATTTTGAAGCCCACATCTGGCTTTTGTCGGATTAACGGCAAGATTCCGCAGGATAATCGCCAAGATTATGTCAAGGATATTGGAGTCGTTTTCGGACAACGCACCCAGTTATGGTGGGATTTGGCTCTGCAAGAGACCTACACGGTTTTGAAAGAGATCTATGATGTACCGGACTCGCTTTTCCATAAGCGCATGGACTTTTTGAATGAAGTTTTGGATTTGAAGGAATTTATCAAGGATCCTGTGCGGACTCTTTCACTAGGTCAACGGATGCGGGCGGATATTGCGGCTTCCTTGCTTCACAATCCCAAAGTTCTCTTTTTAGATGAACCGACTATTGGTTTGGATGTGTCGGTCAAGGACAACATTCGTCGGGCCATTACCCAGATTAATCAGGAGGAAGAGACAACTATTCTCTTGACTACTCATGATTTGAGTGATATTGAGCAACTCTGTGATCGGATTTTTATGATTGATAAGGGGCAAGAGATTTTTGATGGAACGGTTAGCCAGCTCAAGGAGACCTTTGGAAAGATGAAGACTCTCTCCTTTGACCTGACGCCAGGTCAAAATCATCTCGTCTCTCATTATGAGGGCTTGCCTGATATGTCCATTGATAGACAAGGAAATACTCTCAATATTGAATTCGATAGTTCCCGCTACCAGTCGGCCGATATTATCAAGCAAACCTTATCTGATTTTGAGATCCGTGATTTGAAGATGGTAGATACGGATATTGAAGATATTATCCGTCGCTTCTATCGAAAGGAGCTCTAAGATGGTCAAATTGTGGAGACGTTATAAACCCTTTATCAATGCAGGGATTCAGGAGTTGATTAGCTATCGAGTCAACTTTATTCTTTATCGGATTGGCGATGTCATGGGTGCTTTTGTGGCTTTTTATCTATGGAAGGCTGTCTTTGATTCCTCCCAGGAGCCTTTGATTCAGGGCTTCAGTATGGCGGATATCACCCTCTACATCATCATGAGTTTTGTGACTAATCTTCTGACTAGGTCGGATTCTTCCTTTATGATTGGTGATGAGGTCAAGGATGGTTCCATTATCATGCGCTTGTTGCGACCAGTGCATTTTGCGGCTTCTTACCTCTTTACGGAGCTTGGTTCCAAGTGGTTGATTTTTATCTCTGTTGGACTGCCATTTTTAAGTGTCATTGTTTTGATGAAAATCTTATCTGGGCAAGGGATTGTAGAAGTGCTGGGACTAACTACCCTTTATCTCTTTAGCTTAACCCTGGCTTATCTGATTAACTTTTTCTTTAATATTTGCTTTGGATTTTCAGCCTTTGTATTTAAAAATTTATGGGGTTCCAACCTACTTAAGACTTCCATAGTGGCCTTTATGTCTGGGAGTTTGATCCCCTTGGCTTTCTTTCCAAAGGTCATTTCAGATATTCTGTCCTTCTTACCTTTCTCATCCTTAATTTACACTCCGGTCATGATTATTGTTGGAAAATACGATGCTAGTCAGATTCTTCAAGCACTTTTGCTTCAGCTTTTCTGGCTTATAGTGATGGTGGGCTTGTCTCAGTTGATTTGGAAACGAGTCCAGTCATTTATCACCATTCAGGGAGGTTAGTATGAAAAAATATCAACGCATGCATCTGATTTTTATCAGACAGTATATCAAGCAAATCATGGAATACAAGGTAGATTTTGTGGTTGGTGTGTTGGGAGTCTTTCTGACTCAAGGCCTGAACCTCTTGTTTCTCAATGTCATCTTTCAACACATTCCCTCCCTAGAAGGTTGGACTTTTCAAGAAATTGCCTTTATCTATGGATTTTCCTTAATTCCAAAGGGACTAGATCATCTCTTTTTTGACAATCTCTGGGCTTTAGGTCAACGACTAGTTCGAAAAGGGGAGTTTGACAAGTATCTGACTCGTCCTATCAATCCTCTCTTTCACATCCTCGTTGAGACCTTTCAGATTGATGCCTTGGGTGAACTCTTGGTCGGTGGCATTCTATTAGGAACAACAGTAACTAGCATCTCTTGGACTCTTCCAAAATTCCTGATTTTTCTAGTCTGTATTCCTTTTGCGACCTTGATTTACACTTCTTTAAAAATCGCGACAGCTAGCATCGCTTTTTGGACCAAGCAGTCAGGTGCCATGATTTACATTTTCTATATGTTTAATGATTTTGCCAAGTATCCTATTTCTATTTACAATTCGCTCCTTCGTTGGTTAATTAGCTTTATTGTACCTTTCGCCTTTACGGCCTACTATCCTGCCAGCTATTTCTTGCAGGACAAGGATGGACTCTTTAATATTGGTGGTTTGATTCTGATTTCCCTTGTTTTCTTTGTTATTTCCCTCAAACTTTGGGATAGGGGATTGGATGCTTACGAAAGTGCTGGTTCGTAAGAGGTAAAGTAAGACTAAAATCAAGAAAGGAACTTATGATGTTTGTAATTAAAGAAGTCAAGGGTGAAGATCAAAAAATGGCAGTTGTCGCTGAGATTTTAAGGGATTTGCCAGAATGGTTTGGAATACCAGAAAGCACGCAAGCCTACATTGAAGGAGCTAAGGATTTACGAGTTTGGGCTGCTTATCAAGAAAGTGATGTAGTAGGGTTTATAAGTTTATCATATTCGAGTGAAGATTGTGCTGAAATTGACTGTCTAGGCGTGAAAAAATCATTCCAAGGTCAAGGAATTGGAAGGAAATTAATTACGACTATAGAAAGAGAAGCAGTCAAACAAGTGGACTACCTACAGGTCAAAACAGTCGCAGAAGGTTCAAATAAAGATTATGACCGAACAAATGTCTTTTATCGCAGTCTTGGTTTTAAAAAATTAGAGATTTTTCCGCAACTATGGGATCCACAGAATCCATGTCAGATTCTGATTAAAAAGATCAACTAAAAGTGCTTGACATCCGCTATCAGAGTGCTATACTAAGAAGGTAATCGCCGATTTAGCTCAGTTGGTAGAGCAACGCACTCGTAACGCGTAGGTCACAGGTTCGATCCCTGCAATCGGCATAGAAAAAATCTGCTTTGAAGGAGCGAGACGATGAATAATGGTGATCACATATTCGTTCGGTCTCGCTCCTTCTTTTGACCACATAGGCGCCATTTTTGACCACTTAGTCAAAAGTCCTTGTCTCCGTAGGAGCTCTCTGCTATCATAGAATCATCAAAGGAAGAAATACTTCCGAATAATCAAAATGAGGTATATGATGATGAAAAAACTACTTGGACTTGGATTTATTTTGGTTGCTCTTGCGGTTGTCACAATGGGAATGGTTGGTTTTCCAAAGCTCGATGTGAACATCTGGCCCCTATTTCCTGTTCTCTTATTTGCATTCTTTACACTTGAAAATCTCTTGAAAAAAGATTACAAGGCAAGTGTTATCTGCGCCTTGATCGCATTTATGATCGCAAATGCGATTTACGATGTCCTGCCGGTTTCAAATGGTCTGGTCATCACAGCAGGTGTGCTCGCTTGCGTAGGTCTTAGTTTTCTTTTACCGGACAAGGAAAGCAATAAATAAAGAAAGGAGGCTGGGATAAAAATCCTAGCCTCTCAATTGTCTTTGGATTGTCGAGCAAGACGCAGTGGTTGATGGGCTCTACTACGCTGATTTCATCAGCTTTTACAGCCCTACTCAACTGTGCGAAGGAGGGACGACGAAATCGAATTCTAACGAATTACCGATTTCTGTCCCACTCTCTTTTTTACTTCTCAAAAATGACCTCTTGATGGGGAAAACGTGCCACTTACTGAAAAGCCCTTGTTTTGTTTTCAACAGCTGTTATAATGGTACTATCAAAACGTTGGGAAAGGAGTTTTATGAAAGTTAGAATCGAATTGGATCCATCTATGGACGAGCCTGAGATCTTGATTCGAGCTCCGCGCTTGACCCCGGAGTTGACCCAGCTGCAAGAGAGAATCCTCGAACAAAAGGTTGCTCCTTTGGCCTTTTACAAGGATCGAAGTGAGTATTTTCTGGATGTGGCATCGATCCTCTTTTTTGAGACGGACGGGGAGAAGATTTTTGGTCACACCAAGGACGAGGCCTATGAAGTTAAGCAGAAGCTCTATGAGTTGGAGGAGCTGCTTCCCATCGCCTTTTGTCGGATATCCAAATCCACCATTGTCAACGCAAAGCAGATCTATTCTCTAGAAAAGTCTTTTTCAGGAACCAGCACGGTCAATTTCTATCAGACCCATAAGCAGGTTCACGTATCCAGACGCTACTATCAACTCTTAAAAGAACGACTAAATGAAATGAGGTAATATCATGAGAAAAAAATTAATCGGAGTATTCTTAATCCTTTTAGCAGCCTTACTCCTTTTACAGGGCTATTTTGTAAAATGGGACATCAGCATCTGGACCTTAGCTTGGGTTACCTTGCTTGCCGTCCTGTCCCTCTCTAGTTTCTTAAAACGCCATTTTGGTTGGGGCTTCATCTATGGACTTTTAGCCCTCTTTTGTCTCAATGGGCAATACCATTTCCTCCCAGTTTCAAATTCAGTTGTCATCCTTTCCTCAATTCTCGCTGTGATTGGGCTCAACATTTTGTTTAAACCCTCTAAGAAAACAAAAGCCCGCCTAGCTTCCTATTCTGCTGGGTCCATGAGTAAGTCGGATGGCAATGACATTGATGTCACTTTTTCAACAGTGACAAAATATCTCAATGACCAACACTTTACCCGCGGAAGTGCAGATGTGAGTATGGGAGAAGCATCGGTTTATTTTGACAATTGCCGCATCGAGGGTCCATCTGCTCAGTTTGTTGTCGATGTTTCCCTTGGAAGTTTGAGTCTCTATGTACCAAGTGATTGGCGTGTCCATGTAAATGTGGATAATTCCCTCTCAGCGATCCAACATCAGGAAAATCCAAGTGCTCTGACAAGCAAGGATTTCTACATTACGGGCGATGTTTCCTTAGGAAATCTGGAAATTATCTATGTCGGAGCGAATTCGTTTTCTTAAGTCGGAAATGAAAAACTTTGGCCAAAAGCTTGCCAAGAGAGATTTTTTTTGGTAATATAGTACGGTATGTGGTGCTAGCACATCCGTTATATTAGATCTAATAGGAGGAAACACAGAAATGGCTAAAGTATGTTATTTCACAGGTCGTAAGACTGTATCAGGTAACAACCGTTCACACGCTATGAACCAAACAAAACGTGCCGTAAAACCAAACCTTCAAAAAGTAACTGTCCTTATCGATGGTAAACCTAAAAAAGTTTGGGCTTCAGCTCGTGCATTGAAATCTGGTAAAGTAGAACGCGTTTAATAAAGAATATAGAACCTCATAGAGGTTCTTTTCTTTTTCTCTAGAGACAGCTGTCACAGCGGGTGAAGAATAGTCCCTACCCTTTTACAGTTGACCTCTTTTATGGTAAAATAGAATATAAAATACTTTTGAGGTAGAAATTATGACAGTAAAAATCAATACAAAGGACGGTCAAATTGAATTGACTGATGAGGTTATCGCAACTGTTGTAGGCGGTGCCGCTACTGAGATCTTCGGTGTGGTTGGAATGGCCAGCAAAAATGCGATCAAAGATAATTTCCAAGCCCTCCTAGGGAAAGAAAACTTCTCTAAAGGTGTTGTTGTCAAAACAACGGAAGCAGGAACTATCGCAGTTGATGTTTACACTGTTTTGAGCTATGGAACAAAGATTAGCGAAGTCTCAAAAAATATTCAAGAACGTGTGAAATTTAGTTTGGAAAATCAACTTGGAATCACTACGGATACTGTGAATGTCTATATTCAAAATATCAAGATTGTGGGAGAATAATCGTGGCTAATATTACTACAAGTTTATTTCAAGAAATGGTTCAAGCGGGGGCTACGCGCTTAAATAAACAAGCGGAATATGTAAACTCTTTGAACGTCTTTCCTGTACCAGATGGAGATACAGGGACTAATATGGGAATGACCATCGAAAATGGGGCCAAAGAAGTATCTGACCGTTCTGCATCAACTGTTGGAGAAGCGGCAGGGATCTTCGCTAAAGGTCTCTTGATGGGGGCGCGTGGGAACTCAGGAGTCATCACTTCTCAATTGTTCCGCGGATTTTCTCAAAGTGTCAAAGACAAAGAAGAATTGGATGGAGCAGCACTTGCAGCAGCCTTCCAGTCTGGGGTAGAAGTTGCTTATAAAGCCGTTATGAAGCCAGTTGAAGGGACTATTTTGACGGTTTCTCGTGGAGCAGCTATCGGGGCCAAGAAAAAAGCAGAATCTACCAACGATGCAGTAGAAGTCATGCGTGCCGCTCTTGAAGGAGCTAAAACAGCTCTTGCGAAGACTCCAGATATGTTGCCAGTCTTGAAAGAAGTTGGCGTGGTAGACTCTGGTGGTCAAGGTTTGGTCTTCATCTATGAAGGATTCTTGTCAGCTTTGACAGGTGAATTCATCGCTTCTGAAGAGTTCCAAGCAACACCTGCAACCATGTCAGAAATGATCAATGCAGAACACCACAAGTCAGTTGCTGGCCATGTGGCTACTGAAGACATCAAGTTTGGTTACTGTACAGAAATCATGGTCGCTTTGAAACAAGGTCCAACCTATGTCAAAGACTTCGATTATGATGAATTCCGTAACTATTTGAACAACCTTGGGGATTCCCTATTGGTGGTGAATGACGATGAGATTGTCAAAGTTCACGTCCATACAGAAGATCCAGGTCTTGTCATGCAAGAAGGTCTTAAGTACGGAAGCTTGGTCAAGGTGAAAGTCGACAACATGCGTAACCAACACGAAGCGCAAGTTGAAAAAGAAGAACGTCAAGCGAAGCCAGTTGAAGAAAAAGAATATGCCATCATCGCAGTAGTTGCTGGTGATGGATTGGCTGATATCTTTAAAGCGCAAGGGGTTGATTACATCATCTCTGGTGGTCAAACCATGAACCCATCAACAGAAGACTTTGTCAAAGCAGTTGAAGAGTTGAATGCGCGCAACATTATTATCTTGCCAAACAACAAAAATATCTTGATGGCGGCTCAATCTGCAGCAGAAGTGATTGATCAACCTGCAGCAGTTGTTGAGACCAAGACCATCCCTCAAGGATTGACTAGTCTTCTTGCCTTTGATGAAAGCAAGTCGATCGAAGAAAACTACGAACGCATGAGCGCTTCATTGAGTGATGTTGTGTCTGGTAGTGTAACGACAGCAGTTCGCGATACCACTATTGATGGGCTTGAAATCCATGAAAATGATAATCTTGGAATGGTCGATGGCAAAATCGTTGTTTCAAATCCAGATATGATGGAAACCTTGGAAGAAACATTCGCTCATATGTTGGATGAAGACAGTGAAATTGTGACCATCTATGTCGGTGAAGACGGCAGTGAGGAGTTGGCAAATGAATTGGCCCAAGCCCTTGCTGAAAAATACGAAGATGTAGAAGTAGAAATCCACCAAGGTGGCCAACCTGTCTACCCATACTTGTTTAGTGTAGAATAATTGAACAGAAGGTTCCTTTCGGAACCTTTTTTTGTATATAGAAAAACGAGGAGATTCCCTATGAAATCAGCGTGATTCAGAGGAATTGAGATTGAAGTGACCCCTACACGGAAGCTTTATTCGTGAGAAAAAGAGGTTTCTGCAAAAAGTCTCACATTCATCAGTTTTTTATTCAAATGGAAGAGCTTGAAAAGAGGGGGAAATGGTTTGAGAAGTGGAGTTTTTAGACAAGAAAGATGCGATATGTTATACTGGTATCAGTATGTGAAAGGAGAGTTATAAAAATGAAGAAATTTTTTGTAACCCTTGGGCTAGCCATTTTGGTATTGACTGGTTGTTCGCAATCCCAAACAAAGAAAACTACAACCGCTAGCTCATCTAGCAGTTCCTCTGTTAAAAAAGAAGTAAAAAATGAAGAAAAAACCACAACCTTAGTAGGAGATATCAATGGAACAAAACACCGGGATATCATCAAGTCTAAGGGAGACAAGGTTGAAAACCTTCGCATCGAAGTGACGGCCGATCTGCCCCAACAACTTGGGACCATCGCAGCAGAAAAGTCACCTGAAGAGCTCACAGCAGCCATTCAAGCTTTGCTGGAGCAAAATGAAGACTATAAGAAGCTAAAAACCGTTCCCGGTTTTAGTTTGGAATACACAGTCACCCCAGAGAAAAAATTGCTCTCAACCAGTGTGATTGACATCAACCAAATTGATGCCAAGTCTCTAGAAGAAATTTCTTACTTCAAAGATGCTGGTCTCAATGATTTGAAAAACATGAAGGCAGATGCCTTGGTCAAGGCCTTGAAACTGCATGGCATGAAAGAAGAAGGCCAGTAAGAAGAATAGAAAAAGTCGAGTGAAGTCACTCGGCTTTTTTTAGTGACTTTTGTCATGTGAGCCAGTGACAAAATTATCTAGTGGCTGTTATTTTCTTTCGCTATAATATAGTCAGAAAGTAAGAGGTAAGGAAAAATGAAACAATGGTTCTATAAAGTGTTTACGTTAACAGTGGTGGGGATGGTCGTCTATTTGATCTTTTCAAAGGATGATAGTCTCTATTACCATTTTCCTTGGGAATTATTTGCTGGGATTGGCATCATGAGCTGGGCAGTCCAGGAAGTTTTGAAAATGGTCAAGGCGGTTAAAAAGGAAATGGAGCAATGAACAAAACGGGAGTGACCTTGGTTGTTTTTGTCATCATTCCAGCTAGCCAAGCCTGCTTGAAAGGAGAGTATCATGAGCGTCATTAGAGTAGAGAACTTGAACAAAAGTATCAAAGGAAAGGTGATCCTAGAAGATCTTTCTTTTGCGGTTGAACGGGGGGATTGTCTGGCCTTGATCGGGCCAAACGGAGCTGGGAAAACAACCTTGATGAACTGTCTTCTGGGAGATAGGAAGGCGACTTCTGGGATCATTGAAGTAGAGGGGAAGGCTCCTGGTCATCCTCAGTTGAAGGCTAGTGTAACCTATCTCCCTCAAGAGAATGCCATCGTTCAAAAGTTAACCGTGCAGGAACTGATCAACTTCTTTCGCTCTATTTATCCCCAACCCTTAACAGGGGAAGAAATCGATGATTTATTACGTTTTAGCTCAGAACAAAAGAAGCAATTGGCTAGTAAGTTGTCTGGTGGTCAAAAGCGTCTCTTATCTTTTGTTCTAACCTTGATTGGTCGTCCTAGCTTACTTTTCTTAGATGAGCCAACTGCGGGAATGGATACGTCCACTCGCCAACGCTTCTGGGAGATCGTCGGGCATTTAAAGGAAGAGGGTGTGACCATTGTCTATTCTTCGCATTACATCGAGGAAGTAGAGCACACGGCTGATCGAATTTTGGTCTTGCACCAGGGCCATTTGCTTCGGGATACGACACCTCTCGCTATGAGAAGCGAAGAGGTAGAAAAACATTTTACCCTGCCTTTGCGCTACCAAGCTCTAGTGGCAGAGATGAAAGACGTTGGTGAAGTGGTCATTAAACCCGATGCCCTTCAGGTTGTGACACGGGATGCTAATCGTTTGTGGAGGCGATTGCAAGAAGAAGGATGTTCGATCCAAGAAATCGAAGTAACCAATCGAAGTTTATTGGATTCTATTTTTGAAAATACAAAGGAAGTAGGTAGAGAAGATGAAACGCATGAAAGCTCTCGGCGTGGTTGAGTGGCATTTGACCAGTCGCCAGGCCATTTATTACTTGTTATCAATTGGGATGCCCACGGCCTTTTATCTCTTCTTTTCAGGGATGTACCAGGACACGCCAGGGGCCCCCGCTCACTTTATGAGGGATTATCTCCTCTCCATGACGGCTTTTTCCATGATGTCTACGGCTATCTTTTCTTTTCCAACCGTTCTTGAAACCGATCGACTCAATAATTGGCAAAAAGTCTTGCACCATACCCCCGTATCTATGGTAGAATATTATCTAATAAAGGTTGTGGGTCTCTTTGTCGATTTTCTCCTATCGATTGGAGTTGTCTTTACCGTGGGCCATGTGGTGCGGCATGTGAATATGTCCCTACAGGATTGGGTCTTAGCAACCTTCCTTCTCATCTTAGGAAGTCTAGCTTTTGTAGCGATCGGTCTGGTCTTGACCCTGCTTCCTTCTAGTCAATTGATGTCTGTTGTGGGGAATCTCCTTTACATGGGACTGGCTGTCATGGGTGGACTGTGGATGCCCATTAGTCTCTTTCCAGAATGGATGCAAGCCATTGGCAAATGCTTACCAACCTATCAATTGATGGAACTGATTAAGACCTTTTTAAACAAGGGGCAGGTTAATGTCTTTGCGAGTGCCTATTTAACCTTGTTTACCCTGGTCTTGTTTGCCCTTGTTATCGTCTATCGTCGTCATTCTGAGGTTCGTTCATGATTGAAAAACTCAAACATATTCACCATATGTTTTACGTAGGCTTAATCTTTATGGCCTTTCCCTTTGCTTCTATTTTCTTGGGGCAGATTCCCTGGTGGCATTTCTTTTTAGCCATCTTCTTTATGATAAGCTATCTAGGAATCCTCATTACTGAAAATAAGAAACTGACCTGGCTTTTTTGGATTTATCTTCTGCTGTATATTGCAGGAAATACCTTTTTTGTTGGAACTAGCTTTTGTTGGTTTTACTATTATCTGAGCAATATTTTGCTCTATCGTTTAGGGATTCGCGATTTTCGCTCGCCCTTTCTTTGGACGGCTGTTGGATCACTACTGATCCTTTTTGGAGCCCTGTTATTTAATAGGGAGATGAGAGAAAATGATTGGCTTTTTGTCCTGATCGTCTCTTTGTTTATCGCGGTTATGACCTTTAGTATGGTTCGGATGGAGATGATGGAAGAGTTGAAAGCTGACCATGCCAAGCAAAACGCCCAGATCAATCTCTTGCTGGCAGAAAACGAGCGCCATCGGATTGGCCGTGATCTGCATGACAGTCTAGGACACACCTTTGCCATGCTGAGTGTCAAGGCGGACCTAGCTGATCAATTCTTGGCATTGGGCCAGGTTGAGAAGGCTAAGGAGCAGGTGCAAGAGATTCAAGCCATCAGTCAAGAGTCCATGCACCAAGTCCGAGAGATTGTCGAGAACTTGAAGCAGCGAACCCTGGCAAGAGAGCTAGAAACCGTCAAGCAAATGCTGGAAGTGGCGCAAGTAAAAGTGGAGATTCAAAATGAGCTTGATACAGCCAGCATCTCGCCGATTCTAGAATCTGCTCTGGCCATGGTATCTCTGGAATTAGCTACCAATATGATCAAACACGCCAAAGCGACGCAGGCTCTTCTCTCTTATCGCTCCACCGAGACAGGAGTGGAAATGGTCGCAGAAGACAATGGCATCGGCTTTGACAAAGTTTCCGACAAGGACCTGCACTCGATTCGCGAACGGATTGCCTTGTTGGGAGGAGAGCTGGAGATCAGTCATCAACACAAGCCGACCCGGATAGAAATACGGATCCCCTATCAAGAAAGGAAATAAGATGCGCTTATTAGTTGCTGAAGACCAAAGTATGTTGCGCGATGCTCTCTGTCAGCTCTTGCTCCTGCAAGAGGATGTGGAAGATGTCTTGCAGGCTGGCGATGGACAAGAAGCTATTCGCTTACTCGAAACCCATCCAGTTGATATTGCTATCCTAGATATTGAGATGCCCATCAAAACAGGGCTAGAAGTGTTGGAATGGGCCAAAAGCCAACAACCCCAGCTCAAGGTTGTCATCGTTACCACCTTTAAGCGGCCGGGCTATTTCGAGCGGGCCCTCAAGGCTGGAGTTGATGCCTATGTCTTGAAAGAACGTCGCATCACAGATTTAATGGCGACTCTTCATGCAGTATTAGCAGGGCAAAAAGAATATTCGCCTGAATTAATGGAAGGGATTTTGACCCATCCCAATCCTCTAAGCCCTCAAGAAAAGGCAGTTTTAAAAGAAGTCGCAAAAGGGGCTTCTAACCAAGAAATTGCTGATCGCTTATTCCTCTCAAACGGGACCATCCGCAATTATATGTCAACCATTCTGACCAAATTGGATGCGGAAAACCGGACTGAGGCAGCAAAAATTGCCCAAGAAAAGGGTTGGTTATAAGGAAGAAAAGTTTCTAGGAGTTCCTAGGGACTTTTTTTCTGATAGACCTAGCATTTTTAGAAAAACTCTCATTATTCGGATTTGGATAGAAAATTCAGAAAATTTACTATTTTTCCTTGAAATATTTTCTAAAAATGGTATGATAGTAGCATGCTAATTTGATATACAAAGTACTGGAAAGGAGAGACATGGAGAAAATTACCTTAGAAACTGCAAAAACCGGTTCAGAGCTCGTTCTTGAAACCCTGCGTGATTTGGGCATTGACACGATTTTTGGTTATCCTGGTGGAGCGGTTTTGCCTTTATACGATGCCATCTATAGCTTTGAGGGTATCCAGCATATCTTGGGTCGTCATGAACAAGGATGCTTGCATGAGGCTGAAGGCTACGCCAAATCAACTGGAAAGCTGGGTGTCGCAGTCGTCACTAGTGGACCGGGGGCGACCAATGCCATTACAGGGATTGCAGATGCCATGAGCGATAGCGTTCCCTTATTAGTCTTCACTGGTCAAGTCAATCGTGCTGGGATCGGGAAAGACGCCTTTCAAGAAGCGGATATCGTGGGAATTACCATGCCCATCACCAAGTACAACTATCAAGTACGTGAGACGGCAGATATTCCACGAATTATCACAGAAGCTGTCCATATTGCGACGACCGGCCGTCCTGGCCCTGTGGTAATTGACCTTCCAAAGGATGTGTCTGCTTTAGAGACAGATTTTATCTATGAACCAAGTGTGAAGCTTCCAAGCTACCAGCCTACCATTGAACCCAATGAATTGCAGATCAAAAAGATTTTGAAGCAATTGAGTAAGGCTAAAAAACCAGTTCTTCTTGCTGGTGGTGGAGTGAGTTACGCTGGAGCTGCAAAAGAGTTGATTGCTCTAGCAGAGCGCTATCAGATTCCAGTAGTGACTAGTCTTTTAGGTCAAGGAACGATTGCGACCAGTCATCCTCTTTTCCTAGGGATGGGAGGAATGCACGGATCCTTCGCGGCCAATATCGCTATGACAGAGACGGATTTCATGATCAGTGTAGGTTGTCGATTTGACGACCGTTTGACAGGGAATCCAAAGACTTTCGCTAAAAATGCTAAGGTTGCCCATATCGACATTGATCCTGCAGAGATTGGTAAGATCATTGCTGTCGACATTCCTGTTGTTGGCGATGCAAAGAAAGCCTTGCAGCAGTTGCTAGCAGAGCCGACGGTTCATAACAACACAGAAAAATGGATCGAAAAGGTGACCCAAGATAAGAACCGAGTTCGTTCATACGACAAGAAAGAACGGGTTGTGCAGCCACAAGCTGTGATTGAACGCATCGGAGAGTTGACCAAGGGGGACGCTATTGTCGTCACAGACGTTGGACAACACCAAATGTGGGCAGCTCAATACTATCCTTACCAAAATGAGCGCCAATTGGTGACATCTGGTGGTCTAGGAACGATGGGATTCGGTGTTCCTGCAGCTATCGGAGCGAAAATTGCCAATCCAGATAAAGAAGTTGTTCTCTTTGTCGGAGATGGTGGTTTCCAAATGACCAATCAAGAATTGGCAATCTTAAATATTTATAAGGTTCCGATCAAGGTCGTTATGCTCAACAACCACTCGCTTGGAATGGTCCGTCAATGGCAAGAAGCCTTCTATGATGGTCGGACGTCAGAGTCAGTCTTTGATAGCCTTCCAGATTTCCAATTGATGGCGCAAGCCTACGGGATCAAGAATTATAAATTTGATAATCCTGATACTCTGGAGAAGGATTTGGAAGTCATCACAGAAGATGTACCAATGTTCATCGAAGTAGACATTTCTCGGAAAGAGCATGTCTTACCGATGGTACCAGCTGGTAAGAGTAATCATGAGATGTTGGGGGTGAAGTTTAATGCGTAGAATGTTAACAGCCAAACTTCAAAACCGATCAGGTGTTCTGAACCGCTTTACTGGAGTCCTGTCGAGACGTCAAGTCAATATCGAAAGCATCTCTGTTGGTGCAACAGAAAACCCTAATGTATCGCGGATTACCATTATCATTGATGTTGCTTCGCATGATGAAGTAGAGCAAATCATCAAACAGCTCAACCGTCAGATTGATGTGATTCGCATTCGTGATATCACTGACAAACCACACTTGGAGCGCGAAGTGATCCTGGTGAAAGTTTCTGCACCAGCTGAGAAGCGGGCAGAAATCTTGGCCATTATTCAACCTTTCCGTGCGACCGTGGTCGATGTGGCCCCAAGCTCTATCACCGTTCAAATGACGGGAAATGCAGAAAAGAGCGAAGCCCTCATTCGTGTTATTCGACCTTATGGGATTAAAAACATCGCCCGCACCGGTGCAACCGGATTTACTCGAGATTAATTCTCGCCTTAACATTGTTAACCCCGCCTTAAAAAGGCAAATAATATAATAGAAAAGAGATTTTACTTATGGCAGTTCAAATGGAATACGAAAAAGACGTTAAAGTACCAGCACTTGATGGTAAAAAAATCGCCGTTATCGGTTATGGTTCACAAGGTCATGCACACGCACAAAACTTGCGTGATTCAGGTCACGATGTCATCATCGGTGTACGTCCTGGTAAATCATTCGATAAAGCAAAAGAAGATGGATTTGAAGCTTACCCAGTTGCAGAAGCAACTAAATTGGCTGATATCATCATGATCTTGGCACCAGACGAAATCCAAAAAGATATCTACAAAGATGAAATCGCTCCAAACTTGAGCGCTGGTAAAGCTCTTGGTTTTGCCCATGGTTTCAATATCCACTTTGGTTACATCAAAGCTCCTGAAGACGTAGATGTCTTCATGGTTGCACCAAAAGGACCAGGTCACTTGGTACGTCGTACTTACACTGAAGGATTTGGTGTACCAGCACTTTACGCTGTCTACCAAGATGCTACTGGTAATGCGAAAGACATTGCAATGGACTGGGCAAAAGGTGTTGGTTCAGCACGTGTTGGTCTTCTTTCAACAACCTTCAAAGAAGAAACAGAAGAAGATTTGTTTGGTGAACAAGCCGTTCTTATGGGTGGTTTGACAAGCTTGATCGAAGCTGGATTTGAAGTTTTGACAGAAGCTGGTTATGCACCTGAATTGGCTTACTTCGAAGTCCTTCACGAAATGAAATTGATCGTTGACTTGATCTACGAAGGTGGCTTCAAGAAAATGCGTCAATCATGTTCAAATACTGCAGAATTTGGTGATTTCGTAACTGGTCCTCGTGTTATCGGTCCAGAAGTAAAAGAAAACATGAAAGCTGCCCTTGCTGATATCCAATCAGGTAAATTTGCACGTGAATTCGTTGAAGACCACGATGCTGGTTTCCCACGTTTGAAAGCCTTCCGCAAACAAGCTGAAGAACTTGAAATTGAAAAAGTTGGTGCTGAATTGCGTAAAGCAATGCCATTCGTTGGTCAAAACGACGATGACGCCTTCAAAATCTACAACTAATTGTCTGTAGAAGACTAAGCAAGTTGGGACACCCTGGCTTGCTTTTTTGATCAATACACAGCAACAGAGGTATGAAATGATAACAGCAAAAGATGTGGCCAAGGCCCATAAAATATTAAGTGGAGTCGTTGTCAATACGCCCCTTGAATACGACCACTATTTATCTGAAAAATATGGGGCAAAGATTTATTTGAAAAAAGAAAACGCCCAACGTGTTCGTTCTTTCAAGATTCGTGGAGCGTATTTTGCAATTTCTCAACTCTCAAAAGAAGAGCGTGAGCGTGGTGTAGTGTGTGCTTCTGCGGGAAACCATGCGCAAGGGGTTGCTTATACTTGTAATGAAATGAAGATTCCAGCAACCATCTTCATGCCGATTACAACACCGCAACAAAAGATCGGCCAAGTCCGCTTCTTTGGTGGGGACTATGTAACGATTAAGTTGGTGGGGGATACCTTTGATGCATCAGCTAAGGCGGCCCAAGAATTTACTCTTGCAGAAAAACGGACCTTTATTGACCCGTTTGATGATCCACATGTACAGGCTGGCCAAGGAACAGTGGCCTATGAAATTCTTGAGGAAGCTCGAAAAGAATCGATTTCTTTTGATGCTGTCCTTGTCCCTGTCGGTGGAGGAGGCCTCATTTCAGGTGTTTCTACCTACATCAAAGAAACAGAGCCTCGGATTGAGGTCATTGGGGTAGAGGCTGAAGGAGCGCGCTCCATGAAGGCTGCTTTTGAAGCAGGTGGTCCCGTCAAATTACCAGAAATCGATAAGTTTGCAGACGGGATTGCTGTGCAAAAGGTGGGACAATTGACTTATGAAGTGACCCGTCAACATGTGGAAACCCTGGTTGGGGTCGATGAAGGCTTGATTTCAGAGACCTTGATTGATCTTTATTCCAAACAAGGGATCGTAGCTGAACCAGCAGGAGCGGCCAGTGTGGCATCCCTTGAAATCTTGCGCGAATACATCAAGGGGAAAACCATTTGTTGTATTATCTCAGGTGGGAACAATGACATCAACCGTATGCCTGAAATGGAAGAACGGGCTTTGATCTACGATGGAGTAAAACACTACTTTATCGTCAACTTCCCACAACGTCCAGGGGCCCTTCGCGAATTTGTAAATGATATCTTAGGACCAAATGATGATATCACACGTTTTGAATACATCAAGCGTGCTAGTAAGGGAACTGGCCCTGTCTTGATTGGGGTTACTTTGGCCAATAAGCATGACTATGCAGGCTTGGTTAACCGTATCGAGCGTTTTGATCCGTCTTTCATTAACTTGAACGGCAATGAAACTCTCTATAATATGCTGGTCTGAGTATCATGCAGAAATAATCGACTATTTAAGCAATATATTTTTATGGAATATATTGCTTTTTTATCAAGACTTGTGATATGATATGCGTAAATTAAAAGGAGGAATTTTTTATGCCTGGATTTTTTATCTTTATTTTATTCTTGCTAATGGTTGCAGGATTCATTGTGATTAGCTCACTATATGTGGTCAAGCAACAATCCGTTGCCATCATCGAGCGTTTCGGACGTTATCAAAAAATTAGCGATAGTGGCATTCATATGCGAGCGCCTTTTGGCATCGATAAAATTGCCGCACGAGTTCAATTGCGCGTCTTGCAGAGTGAGATCGTGGTTGAAACAAAAACTCAGGATAACGTATTCGTTACCATGAATGTGGCGACGCAATACCGAGTGAACGAAAGCAACGTAAAGGATGCCTACTACAAACTCATGCGTCCAGAATCACAGATTAAATCATACATTGAAGATGCTCTTCGTTCTTCTGTGCCTAAGTTGACCTTGGATGAATTATTTGAGAAAAAAGATGAAATCGCTCTTGAAGTTCAAAAACAAGTGGCAGAAGAAATGTCAACTTATGGATATATTATTGTTAAAACCTTGATCACCAAAGTTGAGCCAGATGCCGAAGTGAAACAATCCATGAACGAGATCAATGCAGCGCAAAGAAAACGCGTGGCGGCTCAGGAATTGGCAGAAGCAGATAAGATCAAGATCGTGACTGCTGCCGAAGCTGAGGCGGAAAAAGACCGTTTGCACGGGGTTGGTATTGCCGAGCAACGGAAGGCCATTGTCGATGGATTGGCAGACTCTATTAAAGAGTTAAAAGGTGCGAATGTAGACTTGACCGAAGAACAAATCATGTCTATTCTCTTAACCAACCAGTACTTGGATACCCTAAATAATTTTGCAGATAAAGAAGGGAATAATACGATTTTCCTACCAGCTAACCCAGATGGGGTCGAAAACATTCGTACACAAATATTATCAGCCCTGAAAGCAAAGTAAACTATTTCTCATTTTTTAAAAAAGGTTCGTATTTTCAGCGATTTTAGTTGACAAAATGTGCAAAACAATTTATATTAGTATTGGAAATAATAATATAGGAGAAAGATCATGGCTAAATCGAACTTTGAAAAAGTAGAATCAGTTGTTGGATGGGTACGCGATAAGAAAATTACGGGATATCGTATCAGTAAAGAAACAAATGCCCGTGAAATGTCTATCATTGCCTTGGCTCAAGGACGTGCAAAAGTGAAGAACATCTCGTTTGAAACTGCACTCGGATTGATTGATTTTTATGACAAAAATCATCAAAAATTCGAAGATTAATTTGTTGTTCCAATTAAAAACCAGAGAGTTTGCTCTCTGGTTTTTTTCTATGCCTTAAAAGAAGAGGAGGTACAAAAAAACAGCTTGCTTCCATACTGGTAAGCAAACTGTTTCAAGAGATTAATGTAAGAAGCGTTGAAGAAATTCCTTGGTCCGTTCTTCTTTGGGATTGGTAAAGATTTCTTTTGGATCTCCTTGTTCAGCAATGACACCCTTGTCCATGAAGATGACATGGCTAGAGACATCGCGAGCAAATTCCATTTCGTGGGTGACAACAATCATGGTGAGACCTTCTTTTGCCAGGTCCTGCATGATTTTCAAGACTTCTCCAACCATTTCTGGATCTAGGGCAGAAGTGGGTTCATCGAAGAGAATGGCATCAGGATCCATAGAGAGGGCACGTGCGATAGCGACCCGTTGCTTTTGACCACCTGAAAGTTGTTTCGGACGGGCAGCCCAATATTGAGATCCCATACCGACTTTTTCAAGGTTTTCTTTGGCAACTTTTTCTGCGGTTTCACGATCACGCTTGAGGACGGTTGTTTGTGCAACGATGGTATTTTCCAAGACGTTTAAATTTTCGAAGAGATTAAAGCTTTGGAAAACCATTCCTAATTTCTCGCGGTAGTGGGTAAGATCATACTCAGGATCAAGAACATTTTGTCCACGATAGAGAATCTCTCCAGCTGTAGGAGTTTCTAGAAGATTGATGGAGCGAAGGAAGGTTGATTTTCCGCTACCAGAGCTCCCGATGATGGAGATCACCTCTCCTTTTTCAACCGTAAGGGAAATATCTTTCAAGACTTCATTTTGACCATAAGATTTTTTTAAATGTTGAATTTCAAGAATTTTTTCTGACATTATTTCACCTCATTGACTTGCATTTGATTTGCACCTGTAGTATAAGTATCAGAATCTAAGCGACGTTCGATGTAGCGAAGGATTCGTGTGATGGTAAAGGTGAGAACGAAGTAAATCACAGCGATGATCGTAAATGTTGGGAAGTATTGGTAGTTTTGAGTTGCGACCGTATTTCCTGTAAAGTACAGTTCAACTACAGAGATAACATTCAAAACAGATGTATCCTTGATGTTAATAACAAATTCATTCCCTGTTGCTGGCAAGATATTGCGAACAACCTGTGGAAGGACGACCTTGCGCATGGTTTGTCCATGGGTCATTCCTAGAGCAGTCGCTGCTTCAAACTGACCTGGATCCACTGCTAAGATCCCACCACGAACAATCTCACTCATATAAGCTCCGGTATTGATGGATACGATAAAGATGGCGGCCCAGGTACGATCCAAGGAAATGTTAAAGGCTTGGGCGGAACCGTAGAAAATGACCATGGATTGAACGATCATCGGAGTTCCACGGAAGATTTCAATGTAGACATTGAGGAACCAACCAAAGGCAGTTTGGCATCCAGCAAGGAATTTATTTTTAGCCTTCGGAGCTGTCCGGAAGACACCGATTAACAAACCGATAATCAACCCAGCGATAGTTCCAGTCATAGAGATTAAGAGGGTCATTCCAGTTCCCCGTAAGAACTGTGGGCCATTATCCTTTAAAATCTTCATCATTTGGCTAAAGAATGTCTGCTTATCATCACTAGCATCACTGGAAGCTGGTTGCTTCTTAATCATATCATCCATGAGTTTGACTTGGTCTTCAGACGAAATCTTAGCTAGTGCGGCATTGACTTGGTCAATTCTAGTGTCACCCTTCTTCATCCCGATAGCGATGGTCGCATCTTCTTCCCCAACTTCAAATCCTTTTTTGAATTGAATCATTTTAAATTTAGAATTAGCGGACTCGGCGGTTAGGGCTTCGGGACGTTCAGAAACATAGGCATCAATAACACCCGATTCTAAAGCTTGACGCATCTGGGCAAAATCACCCATTGCAGTTTCTTGTTTCACACCCTTGAGTTGGGAAATGAGAGAATAGAGGTAGACCCCTTGTTGAGAGGTGACCTTTGCATCCTTAAAGTCATCTAGACTAGTGGCGTTTGCATAATTTCCATCTTTACGAACGAGCATGACCGGTTCACTGGTATAGTAGCTCTTTGAGAAGGCGACCTCTTTTTTACGTTCAGCGGTTGGACTCATCCCAGCGATAATCATATCGATTTTACCAGAAGTGAGGGCTGGAATTAAACCGTTCCAAGATGTTTTTACGATCAGAGGTTTTTTACCTAACTCCTCAGCAACTTTTTTGGCGATTTGGACATCGTACCCATTGGCATATTGATTGGTACCGTCAATTTTAACAGCTCCATTTGCATCATCTTCTTGGGTCCAGTTGAAAGGAGCGTAGGCCGCTTCCATTCCGATTCGTAAATAGTCATCTGCATGAGCAACCTGTGTGATGCCTAGGCAAATGAAAAGCCCTGTTAAGAGCGCGAATAATGTTTTTTTCATTTTTTCTCCTCTTCCTTATTTTAACTTCTCTATTGTACAGTAAAATAGGCTGCATTTCAAACATGGTCCTCTTTTTATTTAAAAAATGCTATAATAATACAAAGGAGCGTGATCAAATGAAAAAGTATTTGTATGTTTTTTTCGCCTTTCTGGCCTGCCTTTTTGTCAGTCAGAATGTCCATGCATCTAGTCCATCTTATGATGTACTTTACTATGGTGGAACCTTGACCTTGGACACCTGGGACGACGCCACCTATGAGGAAGAACTGGTTTATTATTTCAAAGATTCTTATAGAGGGCAGTATGTTAGCCTAGGAACTGCGGGCAACATGCCACAAGGGTTTGCAATTGAGATACCGCCAAAGGTTGAGGTGGAAGGTCGTGATCTTCAAAGAGAACCCGAGATTACGAATCTAGGTGATGGCTACCGAGTGAAAATTTATAACAGTGGTGTAGCGACAGATACTGTCAAAATTAAAGTTACATGGAAATTAAAAAATCTCCTCTATTCACACAAGGATATCTTGGAGTTGAACTGGAAACCGATCACAGATGGCGATCAGAAGGTGGATGAAGTTCAGTTTCGTGTCATCCCTAAGTTTGCACCAGCTAATGCCCAATCGGAACTGTATATCCATACAGCCTTTATGGGACCGGATGTGACTGTAAAGAAAGAAGATGGAATCTATTCTGCCACTTTCTATAACCTAGGCAAAGGAAAGGCTGTGGAGTTGTATGGTTACTGGTTGAAGTCAGATCTAACTACTTTGTATGATTCTGGTCGAAATACAGGATTAACCAAATTGGATGAATTTCACAAGAACCAAGCTAAAATTGAACAGGAAAAATACTGGACACGCATGTTTTGGAACTGGATCTTGCCAGCCTTCATTATTGCACTCTGGCTTCTTTCTCTCTTGGGTCGCAATCGGTTCAAAAAAATGATTTGGCCTGGTGTGACCTATCCGACTGATACTCGTCTTTACGAGATTCCACAGGATATTGCACCTCTTGTTATGAGCTCGGTTGTTTATTCAGCCGAATTAGACGAGGCCTCCCCGACCAATAAAGAGAAGGCAACTCCTCCAGTATTCACATTTGAAAAAATGCTTCAAGCTACTTTGCTGGATTTGATGGATCGTGGAGTGATTGTCTACGAGCAACAAGGAAATGAAGTCGTTTTGACGAGAAAGTCTCATGGACATGTGGATGATTTTGAACGCTCCTTTATGAATATGGCTTTTGGGGATCAAGTTTCCTGTCCTGTTAACCGTCTCTTTGAGAATTATAAATTTAGTGATGATGTATACAAACATGCCAAAAAAGCAGATCAAGATGCCATTCGTTCACTAGGAAGTTGGGCTCAGGGCCGCTTTGATACGGCTGTCAACCAAGTGGCCCGAGATGTTCATCGCAAGGTGGAAGATCTCCATTTGCCAAGCTACTATCGCCCTTTAGAAGCAAAAGAAGAAGCGCAAGCTAGACGAAGTCTCTTCTTTGGTTGGGCTGCTTGGTTTATCGCTCTTGGAGCAGAAATCTTTGCCATCTTTGGGATGGGTTGGTTCTCTGTTCCTTGTTTGATAGGGATCCTCATACTTTGGTTTATGCCAGTGCGCTTCAATGGTGTCTTTAAAGCCTGCCTACGAGATGGAGTTGTCAATCTTGCGGGTGCTGAGCAACGCTATTACTGGGATAGTTTTGGTCGGATGTTGAAAGAGATTGCCCACCTCAATGATGCAGAGTTGCAGTCTCTGGTCCTATGGAATCGCTTATTGGTCTATGCGGCCTTGTATGGTGTAGCTGATCAGGTCACAAAGGTCATGAAGCTTCGGAATATTCATTTAGAAAATCAAGCCTTAAACGCCTTCGTTTATACTCCGTTCTATCATGATGTGACCCACTCAAGTCATGCCATGTCTACTTATGGATCGACAGCATCGACAGCTAGTCATTTCACAGTTTCCTCTGGTAGTGGAGGAGGTTTCTCTGGCGGAGGAGGCGGAGGAGGCTTTGGTGCCTTCTAAGCAGCACTAAGAATGGTCTTGGTCGCTCTTTCCCTTCTAGTTTAGAAGGTCTGGTCCAGTCCATAGATTTATGATATAATAGAGCAAATGTAAGTTTAGGAGAAAAAGATGTTTCTGATCGAATTAATCAAGGCGGTTCTTTTTGGGATTGTCGAGGGGATTACAGAATGGTTACCGATCTCAAGTACAGGTCACTTGATTCTGTTACAGGATTTTGTGCAGTTTAAAAATCAAGATCCAGCCTTTATGGAGATGTTCAATGTCGTGATCCAATTGGGTGCGATCCTAGCGGTTGTGGTGATTTATTTCGATAAATTGTATCCCTTCAAACCGGGGAAATCTCCACTAGAAGTACGTCGAACTTGGCAATTATGGGCAAAAGTTGCGGTTGCAACGCTCCCGCTTGTCTTTGTTTTTAAATTGGATGATTGGTTTGAGGCGCATTTTCACAATTCGATTTCCGTTGCGATTATGTTGATCACCTACGGGATTGCCTTTATCTATCTGGAAAGACGAGAACAGGTTGAGCCAGCAGTAACGGAATTGCATAAGCTCCCTTATCGAACAGCTCTTTATATCGGACTCTTCCAAGTTTTATCGCTATTTCCAGGAACAAGCCGTTCAGGTGCTACGATTGTAGGCGGCTTGATCAATGGTGTTAGTCGTCCAGTGGTGACAGAATTTACCTTTTATTTAGGGATCCCAGCCATGTTTGGCGCTAGCCTCTTAAAGGTTGGAAAATTCGCTCTTGGCGGACATTCACTAGCACTGGGGCAACTCTTTATTCTACTGGTAGCGATGGGAGTGGCCTTTGTGGTCAGCATGTACGCTATCCGCTTCTTGACAGATTATGTGAAAAATCATGATTTCACCGTCTTTGGGAAATACCGGATTGTTCTTGGTTCCATCTTGCTATTGTATGGACTCTTCCGTGTTATTTTCTAAGAGAACGGTTGAACTTGATCAAATTATTTTTCGAGGTTGGAGACTTTTGTCCCGACCTCTTTTCGATGCATCCTTTTTTTGAATTCTATCCAATTTTTTAGTATAATAGTAAGACTAGAAGTATGAGGTTATGCTATGAAGATGAAGCAAATTAGTGATTCAACTATTAAGATCACGATCCAACTAGAAGACTTAGAAGAACGTGGGATGGAAATTGCTGATTTCCTTGTCCCACAAGAAAAAACAGAAGAGTTTTTCTACGCCATTTTGGATGAACTCGAAATGCCAGAAAGCTTCCTGGATAGCGGGATGCTTAGTTTTCGTGTGACACCAAAACCAGATAAACTGGATGTTTTTGTTACCAAATCAAAAATTGACCAACAATTGGATTTTGAGGATTTATCAGATCTTCCTGATATGGAAGAGTTGTCGCGCATGACGCCAGATGAATTTATCAAAACCCTGGAAAAAACAATCTCTGATAAGACAAAAGGGGATGCAGAAGCTATTCACCATTTGGAACAAGAAGAGTTGCGGGACAATCAAGAACAAGATCCGACACCTGAAGCGCCAGTAAGTCAGTATATTTATTACATTTTGCGTTTTTCAAATATCCAGCAAGCAGTTGCCTTTTCAAAAACGGTCAGCTTTCCAGTGGATACCTCTGAATTATACAAAATGGGATCTGATTATTATTTAACTGTCTTGATCGATACAGAGGATCAACCAAATCAATATCCAACCTGGTTACTTGCCATCATTCGGGAGTATGCGGATGATTCAGAAGTGACACGGGCCGTTCTGCAGGAACATGGTCACTTACTAATGGTGTCTGGTGCGATTGAGAATTTGAAGAAAGTTGCTAGCTTATGATGTCCTTTTCCTTGCAATTTGTTCTGGTGCTGATTGGGACTTTTATGATTGCCTTGGTATTGACGCCCTTGGTTCGCTTGTTCTCCTTTAAGATTGATGCCGTAGATTATCCGAATGCGCGTCGGATCAATACCAAGCCCATGCCAAGCGCGGGTGGACTGGCTATCGTGATTGCTTTTTCAATTGCGACTCTCGTGTTTATTCCTATGCTGACATCCACCACCGCACCAATCAAAAGTTACCTATCCTATACCTTGCCGGTCGTAGGAGCGGGATGGATTATCGCTCTTACAGGCTTGATCGATGATGTAAAAGAGTTGTCAGCCAAGAAAAAGATGATCGGTATCCTGCTGGCAGCGAGTCTGGTCTGGTTTTTGACAGATTTTCGGCTGAATGATTTCAAGATTCCGTTCGGTGGTCCCTTACTTCATTTTGAACCATGGCTATCGTATCTTTTGACAGTGATTTGGATTGTTGCCATTACCAATGCAGTCAATCTGATTGATGGATTAGATGGCTTGGTGAGTGGGGTCTCTATTATTTCCCTAGTGACAATGGGGATTGTGTCCTATTTCTTTCTACCAGTACCCAATCTCTTTCTGACCATGACGATCTTTGTCTTGGTTGCGTCCATTGCAGGTTTCTTTCCCTTTAACTACCATCCGGCCATTCTCTATTTGGGAGACACCGGTGCCTTGTTTATCGGATTTATGATTTCTGTCTTGTCCTTGCAAGGTTTGAAAAATGCGACAGCTGTTGCGGTAGTCACACCAATGATTATCCTCGGAGTACCGATTACAGATACCTTTTTAGCCATTATCCGTCGGACCCTATCTGGTCAAAAATTTTATAAACCGGATCGCAATCACTTGCACCACCGACTTCTTTCTCTGGGCTTGACACATCGGGGAACTGTACTTGTGATCTATGGGATTTCGATGATTTTCTCCTTGATTTCTCTCTTGCTCAACATCTCGAGTCGCATTGGGGGTGTCCTACTTGTGATCGGGCTCTTGTTTGGAGTAGAGTTGTTAGCAGAATTGATTGGGGTTTTAGGGCCACATCATAGTCCTTTGTTAAATGTTCTGCGCTATATAGGGAATTCTTCCTACCGGGAGGAAGTTCGTCAAAAACGAAAAGAAAAAACTAAATAAGAATAGTTCTAATCAAAAGAAAAGCCATTTAGGCTTTTTTTTGATATACTTGAAAGGTAAAAAAATACTTTGTGATGAAGGAATCGATGCTTTGAGAACCTTCTAGACTTCAAAGTAAAAAGAAAGGGAATGCAATGTCGACATTAGAAATTAAAGACCTTCACGTTGAAATTGAAGGCAAAGAAATTTTAAAAGGTGTAAACCTGACCCTAAAAACTGGTGAGATCGCAGCCATCATGGGACCAAATGGAACAGGGAAATCTACTCTGTCAGCTGCCATTATGGGAAACCCAAATTATGAAGTAACCAAAGGGGAGATTCTCTTTGATGGTGTCAACATCTTGGAATTGGAAGTAGACGAACGTGCACGGATGGGCTTGTTCCTTGCTATGCAATACCCTTCAGAAATCCCAGGGATTACCAATGCAGAATTTTTACGTGCAGCCTTGAATGCTGGTAAAGAAGAGGACGAGAAGATCTCTATTCGTGATTTCATCAAAAAATTGGATGAAAAGATGGAACTGCTCAACATGAAAGAAGAAATGGCAGAACGCTATTTGAACGAAGGATTCTCTGGTGGTGAGAAAAAACGCAATGAAATCCTTCAATTGTTGATGTTGGAACCAACATTTGCCCTTTTGGATGAAATTGACTCTGGTTTGGATATCGATGCTCTTAAGGTCGTATCTAAAGGGGTTAATGCAATGCGGGGTGAAGGTTTTGGAGCTATGATCATCACCCACTACCAACGTTTGTTGAACTATATTACTCCTGACGTCGTTCATGTGATGATGGAAGGCCGTGTTGTGCTTTCAGGTGGGCCAGAATTGGCTGCACGCTTGGAACGTGAAGGCTATGCACAACTTGCAGAAGAACTCGGTTACGACTATAAAGAAGAACTATAACCTGATGACAAGTGATCTAATGTTGTCATAAAATCAAACAGATAGTATCTTTATTAGGAGAAAAAAATGAGTATTGAAAATATTACCCTCTTTTCGGAATTGCATGCTGAGCCAAGCTGGCTGCAAGATTTACGAAAAAAAGCTTTTGACAAGATCGATCAGTTGGAATTGCCAGCCATTGAACGCGTCAAATTCCACCGCTGGAATCTTGGGGATGGAACGATCACAGAAAGCGAGGCTTCTGCCAATGTTCCCGATTTTACAGCCCTCGATTCAAACTTAAAATTGGTCCAAGTTGGAACCCAAACTGTATTTGAACAGGTGCCACAAACCTTGGCAGACCAAGGAGTCCTTTTCACAGATTTCCATTCTGCCCTAGAAGAAATTCCGCAGATGGTGGAAGACTACTTCATGTCTTCAGTCAAATACGATGACGACAAGCTAGCAGCTTACCACACGGCTTATTTTAATAGTGGGGCTGTTCTCTATATTCCAGATAACGTCGAAATTTCAGAACCAATCGAAGGTATTTTCTACCAGGATAGTGATAGTGATGTACCTTTTAACAAACACATTTTGATTATTGCAGGCAAAAACAGCAAGTTCAGCTATTTGGAACGCCTAGAATCAAAAGGTGATGGCTCAGCAACAGCAACTGCTAATGTGACGGTTGAGGTGATTGCCCGCTCAGGTGCCCAAGTGAAATTTGCGGCGATTGACCGTCTGGGTGAAAATGTCACAGCCTACATCAGTCGACGTGGAAAACTAGGTCAGGATGCCAGCATTGATTGGGCTATCGGTGTTATGAACGAAGGCAACGTGGTTGCAGATTTTGACAGTGACTTGGTTGGAAACGGAAGTCATGCAGATTTGAAAGTCGTTGCCTTATCAAGCGGTCGTCAGGTGCAAGGAATTGACACCCGCGTGACCAACTTTGGTTGCAACTCGATCGGAAATATCTTGCAACACGGGGTTATTCTTGAAAAAGGAACCTTGACCTTCAATGGAATTGGTCATATTATCAAGGGGGCTAAAGGAGCTGATGCTCAGCAAGAAAGCCGTGTTTTGATGTTATCGGACCAAGCGCGTTCAGATGCCAACCCAATCCTCTTGATTGATGAAAATGACGTTACAGCAGGCCATGCTGCATCGATCGGTCAAGTGGACCCAGAAGATATGTATTACCTCATGAGTCGTGGCCTGGATCAACACACAGCGGAACGCTTAGTGGTGCGTGGTTTCTTGGGATCTGTTATTGTTGAAATCCCAGTTCAAGAAGTACGTGATGAAATGATTGCTACCATCGAAGAAAAGTTATCTCAACGCTAAGGAGAAACAATGCTAGATAAAAATACGATTGCTCAAGATTTTCCCATTCTCGATCAACTAGTCCACGATGAGCCTTTGGTTTATCTAGATAATGCAGCGACGACGCAAAAACCTAAACGTGTTCTTGAAGCAGTCAATCACTATTATTTGCAAGATAACGCCAATGTCCATCGTGGAGTCCATACCTTGGCTGAACGAGCGACAGCTGCTTATGAGGCGGCGCGTGAGAAAGTCAGAAAATTTATCAACGCTTCATCAACCAAGGAAGTGCTCTTTACAAGAGGAACAACGACCGGACTCAACTGGGTAGCCCGCTATGCAGAAGAAGTCCTAAAGGAAGGGGATGAAGTCCTGATTTCCATCATGGAACATCACTCCAACATCATTCCTTGGCAGCAAGCCTGCAAGAAAACAGGAGCAAAACTGGTCTATGTCTATCTAAAAGATGGCTTACTGGATATGCAGGACTTAAAGAGCAAGCTTAGTGAGAAGACAAAATTTGTCTCTATCACCCATGCTTCAAATGTCTTAGGGGTGGTCAATCCGATCAAGGAAATTGCTCGATTAGCTCATGAAGTTGGAGCGATAATGGTCGTAGATGGGGCTCAATCAACCCCTCATATGGCCATTGATGTACAAGACTTAGATGCGGATTTCTTTGCTTTTTCTGGCCATAAGATGGCTGCACCAACAGGGATTGGTGTCCTCTATGGGAAGGAAGAAATCTTAGAGCAAATGTCTCCGATCGAGTTTGGGGGCGAGATGATTGACTTTGTTTACGAGCAATCTGCCTCTTGGAAGGAATTACCTTGGAAATTTGAAGCTGGAACCCCTAATATGGCGGGTGCAATTGGACTTGGTGCAGCAATCGATTACTTAGAAGAGCTGGGGATGGAACAGGTAGAAGCGCATGAGCAAGAATTGATTGCCTATGTGTTTCCAAAATTACAGGCTATCGAAGGCTTGACCATCTATGGTTCCCAAGACTTAGCCCAACGTTCTGGCGTCATTTCCTTTAATCTAGGAGATCTCCATCCGCATGACTTGGCAACAGCATTAGATTATGAAGGGATTGCTGTTCGTGCAGGTCACCACTGTGCACAACCGCTCCTTCAATACCTACAAGTTCCGGCGACAACGAGAGCAAGTTTTTATATCTACAACACCAAAGCGGACTGTGATAAATTAATTGAGGCATTGATCAAAGCAAAGGAGTTTTTCAATGGCACTTTCTAAATTAGATTCGCTGTACATGGCGGTCGTAGCTGACCATTCAAAACACCCGCATCACCAAGGGCAGATTGAAGATGTTGATAAGATCCAACTCAACAATCCAACTTGTGGAGATGTGATCCAGTTAAGTGTGAAATTTGATGAGAATGACAGGGTGGAAGATATTGCCTTTGTGAATTCAGGCTGTACGATCTCAACAGCTTCAGCTAGCATGATGACAGATGCTGTAATGGGAAAAACAAAAGAGGAAGTTGAAGAATTGGCACAGGTCTTTTCAGAAATGGTCCAAGGGAAGTCAGATCCTCGACAAGAGGAATTAGGAGACGCAGCATTTTTATCTGGAGTCTCAAAATTTCCACAACGGATTAAATGTGCGACCCTCTCCTGGAATGCTCTTAAAAAAGCGATCGAACGTAGCAAATAGTTAAAAGAAGAAACAGAGAAAGAAAGGAAATTATGGCTGAAGAAAGAGTCGAACCGAAACCAATTGATCTCGGTGAATATAAATTTGGATTTCACGATGACGTTCAACCCATTCTCTCTACCGGGAAGGGATTGAATGAAGCGGTTATTCGTGAATTGTCTGCAGCAAAAAATGAACCAGAATGGATGCTCGAATTCCGTTTGAAATCTTTTGAAACCTTCAAAAAGATGCCCATGCAAACCTGGGGAGCCGATCTATCAGAAATTGACTTTGATGATTTGATCTATTATCAAAAACCTTCGGATAAACCTGCCCGTTCATGGGACGAAGTTCCAGAGAAAATCAAGGAAACCTTTGAGCGTATCGGGATTCCTGAAGCAGAACGTGCTTACTTAGCAGGGGCTTCTGCTCAGTATGAATCAGAAGTGGTTTACCACAATATGAAAGAAGAGTTTGAAAAGTTGGGGATTATCTTCACCGATACGGATTCTGCCCTAAAAGAATACCCAGACCTTTTCAAACAGTATTTTGCGAAGTTAGTACCACCAACGGATAACAAATTGGCTGCCCTCAACTCAGCAGTCTGGTCTGGTGGAACCTTCATCTATGTACCAAAAGGCGTAAAAGTAGATGTCCCCCTTCAAACTTACTTCCGTATCAACAATGAAAATACAGGTCAGTTTGAGCGTACCTTAATTATCGTGGATGAGGGAGCAAGTGTTCACTATGTAGAAGGCTGTACAGCACCGACCTATTCAAGCAATAGCCTCCATGCTGCGATTGTTGAGATCTTTGCCTTAGATGGTGCTTATATGCGTTACACGACCATCCAAAACTGGTCTGACAATGTCTACAACTTGGTCACCAAGCGGGCTAAAGCTCAAAAAGATGCCACAGTTGAGTGGATCGATGGGAACTTAGGAGCCAAGACAACCATGAAGTACCCATCTGTTTATCTGGATGGGGAAGGAGCGCGTGGGACCATGTTGTCCATTGCCTTTGCGAATGCAGGTCAACACCAAGATACAGGTGCCAAGATGATCCACAATGCCCCTCACACTAGCTCGTCTATCGTGTCGAAATCCATCGCGAAAGGTGGCGGAAAGGTAGACTACCGTGGACAAGTAACCTTTAACAAAAATTCCAAGAAATCAGTTTCTCACATTGAGTGTGACACCATTATCATGGATGATTTATCTGCATCAGATACCATTCCATTTAATGAAATTCACAACTCACAAGTTGCTTTGGAGCACGAAGCTAAGGTTTCAAAAATCTCAGAAGAACAACTGTATTATTTGATGAGTCGTGGTTTATCTGAATCAGAAGCGACAGAAATGATTGTCATGGGATTTGTAGAGCCCTTTACAAAAGAACTTCCAATGGAATATGCCGTTGAGTTAAACCGACTCATTAGCTACGAAATGGAAGGATCTGTAGGATAATTCATTTTCATCAATCAAAAATCACAATGGATTTGACTCCATTGTGATTTTTTTGCTTATAATTTTTCGTTGACATAACGGACGAATTCATTCCACCAAACTTTTAAGAAGAAGCTTTTCTCAATGGTTCTTCCTGCTACCATATCGACCGTTGGCTCTTGATCTTCTAAGTAGCCACGTCCGATTTTATCTGGATCAGTGTAGTGTAATTTTCCAAGATTAGTGCCTGATTTGACAGGTGCTCGGAATGATTCTTGGTCACTCTTGAATTGAATTTTTGGTTCCGCTTGACTACCTTGTTTTTCGACGATATAGAAGTCTTTTTTTGCAACAGCTAAAACAGTCTCTGACTTCCCATCCATGATAGTTGCCTTACTTTTTCCGTAGGGATCTCCTTCTTTGACGACAATGGAAGAAACAAAGGTTCGTACCACGTAGTTCATCAGAGAAGAAGTAGCCACAAAGCGTGCATATGGATCACCGTCAACTGCCTCCACTCCTAGGACAACTGTGATCATATGGATGCCATTTTGCGTCGTCGATGCAGCAAAGGTGATGCCTCCTTTGGTAGAGTTGCTGACCCGAAGGCCGTCAACGCCCGAACGGTAATTTGGCATGCCTTCTAGCATCAGGTTGGGGTTTTCAATCTGCGTGTTTGAAAAAAGAGCAGTGGGCTTTGAAGTATATTTGGTCACTTCAGGGAAATCCTGAAGTAAGTGCTTGGCAATAACAGCAATATCATAAGCACTCAATTGATTTTCGTCTTCTTTCCCGTCGGAATCTCCGCTGATGGTTTGAGTATTTAATCCGGTAGCATTGATTAAATGAGGAGATTGAATGCCCCATTCAGCAAGTTTTTGCTTCATTTTTTCAACGAAGCTTTTCTCAGAGCCACCTACTTTCTCAGCTAAGGCCAAGGCAGCGGTGCTAGAATTTCCAACTAAAAGAGCAGTCAATAACTGTTCAACCGTATATTGGTTCGCTTCCATAGGAAGAGAACCAGCACCTTCGATATCATTTAAGGCTAGAGCTTTCTCAGACAGTTTGATAGGATCTTTTAGAGAAAGTTTTTTTTCATGAATGGCTTCGAAAATCAGATAAGTGGTCAAGAGTGTAGATAGTCCCCCCACATCTCGCTTTTTCTCTGAATCCTTTTCATATAAGATTTTACCTGTATCAGCTTCAACAGCAATAGCACTTTGAGCAGGAAGTTCTAGCTCGTCTGCTAGAACGACTTGATAAGGTAAACTGCATAACAGCAAGATAAAAGTTAAAAAAGAAAGAAAGAATTTTTTCACAGTTGTTTCCTCGTTGCTTAGTCCTCTCTATTGTATCATACAAATGATTAATGGAAAATCGTAAAATCATCAATTAGGCTAAAAAGCCAGTCATAGCAAGGTTTTTGAATAGTGATAAATCGAATATTCAGAAAATTTAGTTTACTTTTTTTTCTACTTGTGATATAATCTTAAACAAATCTAAAAAAACTATTGGAGAATTCCTATGAAAAAAGGTAAAGTATTTGCAGTTGCCGGAGTAACACTTCTTGCAGCTGGATTGTTGGCTGCATGTTCTAGTTCAAATACTAGCAAAGCAAGCTCAGGCGAAGACAAGAACTATGGTTATGTCTACACAGATGATCCTCAAACTTTGGACTACACTGTATCTTCTAAAGCTGCTACACACGATATTACTACAAACGTCGTAGATGGTTTGATGGCAAATGACAAGTATGGTAATCTCGTACCATCACTTGCAGAAGATTGGTCTGTTTCAAAAGACGGTTTGACTTATACCTACAAAATTCGTAAAGGGGTTAAGTGGTACGATGCAGACGGTGAAGAACATGGCGAAGTGACAGCTAAAGACTTTGTAACAGGTTTGAAACACGCTGCTGATAAAAAATCGGAAACTCTTTCACTAGTTCAAGGCTCAATCAAAGGCTTGGATGATTATGTACAAGGAAAAACTACAGACTTTAGCCAAGTTGGTGTCAAAGCGGTTGATGATTACACACTTCAATACACATTGAACAAACCTGAAACCTTCTGGAACTCTAAAACAACAAACGGAATCTTGTTCCCGATTAGCACAGATTTCTTGAAGAGTAAGGGAGATGATTTTGGTCAACCAAACGATGTGAAGTCAATCCTTGCAAACGGACCTTTCCTTCTTAAATCTATTACGTCAAAATCATCTGTTGTATTTGAAAAGAATGACAACTACTGGGATAAGAAAAACGTTCACCTTAAAGAAGTGAAACTTACCTACTACGATGGATCAGATCAAGATTCATTGGCGCGTGGCTTCTCTGATGGAGCTTATACAGTTGCTCGTCTTTTCCCAGCAAGCTCAAACTTTGCTACAGTAGAGAAAAAATATAAAGACAACATTTACAACACACCGGCTGGTTCAGGTGTAGCAGTCCTTGGTTTCAACATTGATCGTCAATCTTACAAACACACAGCTAAGAAATCAGATGCTGAAAAATCTTCTACTAAGAAAGCAATCTTAAACAAAGATTTCCGTCAAGCTATCACCTTTGCTTTGAATCGTGAAAACTATTCAGCGCAAGTAAATAGTAAAGCATTTGCTAAACCAGCTATCCGTAATACCTATACAGCTCCTGCTTTTGTACAAGTTAATGGGAAAGACTTTGGAGATGTGGTTGCAGATAAGTTGACTACTTATGGAGACCAATGGAAAGGTGTCAACCTTGCAGATGGTCAAGACGGTCTTTACAACAAAGACAAAGCAAAAGCACAACTTGAAAAAGCAAAAGCTGAACTTCAAAAAGATGGCGTTCAATTCCCAATTCATATTGACGTACCAGTAGCACAAAACTCTACAAACTTTGTTTCACGGATGCAATCATTGAAACAAACAGTGGAAGATACTCTTGGTAAAGACAATGTCGTTCTTGACCTTCAAATGATGGACCAAGACGAAGTGTTGAACATCACATTGAATGTTCCATCAGCTGCAGATGCAGATTGGGATCTTCAAGGATTGGTCGGATGGAACCCAGACTACGATGATCCATCAACTTACCTTGATACTCTTCAACCATCATCAGAAGACCAAACAAAAGTTTACCTTGGTTTTGCAGGTGGTGTAGATAATGCTTCAGCCAAAGCAGTTGGCTTGGATGAGTATGCGAAACTTCTTGCAGATGCTAATAGCGAATCACTTGATGTAGCTAAACGTTACGAAAAATATGCTACTGCTCAAGCTTGGTTGAGTGATAGTGCCTTAGTAATCCCAACAATGTCAAGCACAGGCGCAGCAACAGTTGTTTCTAAAGTGGTTCCATTCTCTGGCCCATCAGCTCAAACAGGTAACAAAGGATCTGCTTACTTCAAATATGTAGAAGTTCAAGATGAACCTGTTACTAAGAAACAATACGAACAAGCACGTGAAAAATGGCAAAAAGAAAAAGCTGAGTCAAACAAAAAAGCTCAACAAGATCTTGAAAAACACGTTAAATAATTAATTATTGCTTTTCATTAGAACTTTCTCTTCTAGGGGAGAAAGTTCTTTTGGACATTAAAGGAATGAAATATGAAAAAATATGTTTTTATGCGTATTTTGCGTTCGTTAGTGTCGATCTTTCTCGTCACGACATTAACCTACATGATTATCTATACGCTAACACCGAGAAATCTCATTTTTAAAAATGACCCCAACTACAATAAAGTAGCGAAGACAAAAGATTCGAAGATCAACTACGAAAATACTGTCTACGATCGCATGGGTTATTTGGAATACATGGATTCAAAGAGCTTGCAACAAAAAGCAAGTAAAGAAGATTCTTCTGTAACAGTTGATGCGACAACTGCCAATGAAAAGATCTATAAGGAATACATTAACAAATTAGGTCATGGTTGGCAGTTGAAACGTTTCCCAGAAAGTAAGTCTTTCTATGCGGTGCGTGAAATTCCAGTTTTTGAACGTGTCGTCAGCTTCTATGCGAATTTGATTCAATTTGATCATCCAGGTTGGGTGAAAGATGCTTCAAATCCAAACCTCAAACGCTATATCCGTATTGAAAATGATCCGTCTATTGGTTGGTCAGTTGTAGGTTCTGGTACGAAACACAAATACCTCTTGTACTTTAATGGTCAATTCCCATATGTACACCAAAACTTTGTGACCTTAAACCTTGGAAATTCATATCCAACTTATTCAAATACCCCTGTTCTTCAAGTTATTACACAAGGACAAGGAACAACTAAGAAGAGTGAAGTGAACTTCCCAACAGGTAAAAAGACATCTTCCATCGATATCTACTCACGTACCTACAAATCACCAAGTAAGGCAGACTCACAAGATATCAGTCGATTTGGTAAAGGGGACGCTTATACAGCAACGTTGAGCAACTATGAGAATCCATCCATGATTGCATCTTCTTCAATCATTGGTTTGATTGGTATTGCAATTTCTTATTTGATTGCGATCCCATTAGGATCTTACATGGCTCTGTTCAAGAACTCATGGTTTGATAGCATCTCAACAGCTGCTTTGACATTTATGATGTCTCTTCCAACCATTGCTTCGGTCTACATTGTCCGTTTAGCAGGTTCATTCTTTGGGCTTCCAGACTCATTCCCAGTTCTTGGAGCACAGGACTGGCGTTCATATGTATTGCCGTCTCTGATTCTTGGTTTATTGAGTGCACCATTTAACGCCGTTTGGATTCGTCGTTACATGATCGATATCCATTCACAAGATTTCGTCCGTTTTGCTCGTTCAAAAGGATTGTCAGAACGTGAGATTTCAAAAAAACACATCTTCAAAAATGCGATGGTTCCATTGGTATCTGGTATTCCGACATCTATTATTGGAGTTATCTCAGGTGCGACACTTACTGAAACAGTCTTCGCTTTCCCAGGTATGGGTAAAATGTTGATTGACTCTATTAAAGCATCAAACAACACCATGGTTATCGGACTTGTCTTCATCTTCACATCGCTTGGTATCTTTGCTGCCATGTTAGGTGATATCTTGATGACAGTGCTTGATCCACGGATTAAATTAACGAATACGAAAGGAGGCAAATAATGGCTACAATCGATAAAAATAAATTTCAGTTTGTAAAACGCGATGACTTTGCCTCTGAAGTAATCGATGCTCCAGCGTATTCATACTGGAAATCTGTATTCAGACAATTCTTTAAAAAAAGAACCACGATCATTATGCTTGCTGTTTTGATTGGGATTCTCTTGATGAGTTTTATCTACCCGATGTTTTCAAATTTTGATTACAACGACGTAAGTAAGGTAAATGACTTTTCAGCACGTTTGAATCCACCAAGTGCCAAAGCTTTCTTTGGTACAGATAACAACGGTAAATCCCTCTTTGATGGAGTTTGGTTTGGTGCTCGAAATTCGATTATCATTTCCTTTATCGCAACTGTTATTAACGTGGTGGTCGGAGTCATCGTTGGTGGAATTTGGGGAATCTCAAAATCCATCGACCGTATCATGATGGAAGTTTATAACGTTATTTCAAACATTCCATTTATGTTGATCGTTATCGTCTTGACTTACTCAATGGGATCTGGTTTCTGGAATTTGATTCTTGCCATGTCCTTAACAGGATGGATCGGAATTGCCTACATGATTCGTGTTCAAATCATGCGTTACCGTGATTTGGAGTACAACTTGGCCAGTCGAACATTAGGAACACCAACGTTGAAAATTGTTACGAAAAATATTTTACCTCAATTGGTATCTGTAATCGTGACCCAGACATCACAAATGTTACCAAGTTTTATTTCTTACGAAGCTTTCCTTTCCTTCTTCGGACTTGGTCTTCCAATCACAGTTCCAAGTTTGGGACGGTTGATTTCTGACTATTCTCAAAACGTAACTACAAATGCCTACCTATTCTGGATTCCACTTACTGTTTTGATTTTAGTATCCTTGTCATTCTTTATCGTCGGACAAAACTTGGCCGATGCCAGCGACCCACGTACACATAGATAGGAGGAGTAGATATGACATCAAATAACAATATTATTTTATCTGCTCAAGATATCGTAGTGGAATTTGACGTGCGCGATCGCGTACTGACAGCGATTCGTGGCGTATCGCTTGAGCTAGTAGAAGGTGAAGTTCTTGCCTTGGTTGGTGAGTCAGGTTCAGGGAAATCAGTTTTGACAAAGACGTTCACCGGAATGTTAGAAGATAATGGCCGTATTGCCCAAGGTTCGATTAAATACCGTGGTCAAGAATTGACAGATTTGAAATCGAATAAAGATTGGGAAAATATTCGTGGATCTAAGATCGCTACAATTTTCCAAGACCCAATGACAAGTTTGGACCCAATCAACACAATTGGTTCACAAATTACGGAAGTCATTATCAAACACCAAGGGAAAACAGCTAAAGAAGCTAAAGAAATGGCTTTGGACTATATGGAGAAAGTTGGAATTCCAGATGCGGAACGTCGTTTTGATGAGTATCCATTCCAATATTCAGGTGGGATGCGTCAACGGATCGTTATTGCCATCGCCTTGGCCTGCCGTCCAGATATCTTAATCTGTGACGAACCAACAACAGCCCTAGACGTAACCATTCAAGCGCAAATCATTGATTTGTTGAAATCCCTTCAAAAAGAATACCAATTTACAGTTATCTTTATCACCCACGACTTAGGTGTGGTTGCAAGTATTGCAGATAAAGTAGCCGTTATGTATGCTGGAGAAATTGTTGAGTTTGGTAAAGTAGAAGAAATTTTCTACGATCCAAAACATCCATACACATGGAGCTTGCTTTCAAGCTTGCCTCAATTGTCAACCTCAGATGGTGATCTTTACTCTATTCCAGGAACTCCGCCATCATTGTATGCTCCAATCAAAGGAGATGCTTTCGCACTTCGTTCAGACTATGCAATGCAGATTGATTTTGAAGAAGAGGCACCTGCTTTCAAAGTAACCGATACTCACTGGGCTAAGACATGGTTGCTCCATCCAGATGCACCAACAGTTCATAAACCAGAAGTAATCGAAAACCTTCACGAAAAGATTGGCTCAAAAATGGGCTTCACTCAAATTACAGAATAGGAGGAAGGAAATGACTGAAAAATTAGTTGAAATTAAAGATTTAGAAATTTCCTTCGGTGAAGGAAGTAAAAAATTCGTTGCTGTAAAGAACGCCAACTTTTTCATTAATAAGGGAGAAACTTTCTCTCTTGTTGGTGAATCAGGAAGTGGTAAGACAACAATTGGGCGTGCGATCATCGGTTTGAATGATACAAGTGCTGGAGAAATTATTTATGACGGTCGCAAGATCAACGGAAAAAACTCTCATAGTGAAAAATCAGAGTTGATCCGTAAAATTCAAATGATCTTCCAAGACCCAGCAGCAAGTTTGAATGAACGTGCAACAGTTGATTATATTATCTCTGAAGGTTTGATCAACCACCATTTGTTTAACAGCGAAGAAGAACGTCAGGAAAAAGTAAAAAATATTATGCATGAAGTTGGGCTTCTAGCAGAACATTTGACACGTTATCCTCACGAATTCTCAGGTGGTCAACGTCAACGGATCGGTATTGCCCGTGCACTTGTCATGGAACCAGAATTTGTCATTGCAGATGAACCAATCTCAGCCCTTGACGTTTCAGTACGTGCGCAGGTCTTGAACCTTTTGAAAAAATTCCAAAGAGAATTAGGCTTGACCTACCTCTTTATCGCCCATGACTTGTCAGTTGTGCGCTTTATTTCTGACCGTATTGCAGTTATCTATAAAGGGGTTATTGTAGAAGTAGCAGAAACTGAAGAGCTATTTAACCACCCAATCCATCCGTACACGCAATCGCTTCTTTCAGCGGTCCCAATTCCAGATCCAATTCTAGAACGTAAAAAAGTTCTAAAAATCTACGATCCAGAACAACATGATTACTCGGAAGATAAACCACAAATGGTTGAAATTAAACCAGGTCATTATGTATGGGCTAACAAAGCTGAAGAAAACAAATACAGACAAGAATATAAATAGAGAGGATTCCCTCTCTATTTTCTTTATTACTTTCAAAAAAACATTCAAAAAAATAAAAAATTTTTTAAAAAAGTGTT
>NZ_KV818847.1:0-25864 GCF_001815045.1 Streptococcus sp. HMSC065E03
TAGTAGTTGTGGTTGTAGGCTCTTGAGTCGTAGTTGTAGTAGTCGTAGTGGTTGTGGTTGTAGTTGTAGTTGTAGTTGTAGTTGGTTTATTTGATGTGTTGACCACTTTAATCACGTTGTTATCATCAATTTTCTCAACTTTAGAAGTGTAACCTTCTGGAGTGTTTGTTTCCACTACTGAGTACTCAATCTTCTTACCGTCTTTGATACCTGGCAATTTCGTAAATTCTGCTTTCCAGCCAGAAGCTTTTGTAAGGGTTTGTGTTAACCCATCCAAGGCTTTGCCGTCCGCATACAATTGAACCGTGATATCTTTACGGTCAGCTTCATCATCACCAACCCATTCTTTTTGAACAGTAACTGTTTGATCTCCAGTAACCCAGTATTTCAATTCTGTATTGTTCCAGAATGCTGGGTCAGTTTGAGGTGTTGTGATTTCATCAGCTGTCAATGTAGCATTGTTATCTACTCTGATGGTTGTCTTAGGAATTAATGTTTGGTATTCAACGATCAATTCATCGCTTGATGCTGTTTTAAAGACATCACTGACGTCTGATAAATTCACAGTAAATCCATTGCCGTCCGCATCGAATTTCACATGTTGCCAGAAGTCCCAACCAGAAGCCACCACTTGTCCACCTTTTCTTAATGTAAAGGATGGTTTCAAGTAAGTTCCCACAAAGAATTCATTTGCAGCGTGGTTAGCAGCAGGAGCAAAAGTGATTTTTGAGTAATCGACTGCTGGAGCTTGGATTTTATCTGATACAACAGGGTTTGTCAAAGCTTGTTTCTTACCATCCCCGTTGATACGGATGAACCATTTTGTCAGATAGTAGTCATCTCCAACATTCAACCATGCATAGTTTTCAGAAGCGTCTAGTTTGAATTGCTTAGCTACATAGTCACCAGTAAGGTTGTACTTGTTCAAAACAGATTCAAATACGCCAGGTCCATCAGGACGAGTGATGACAACTGATTCTGAACCTACTTTAGAAGTGGCAGTCTTATTTCCAGGATTTCCTGGTGTGCTATCCCATTCTGCTTTGTATGAGAAACCACCCTTAACGTTTTGGTTCATGGATTCGATTGCTTTTTTAAAGGTGAAAGTAATCTTTTTGTTTGTCATTGAAATGGTTGCGACTTCAGCTCCATTTGCTTGGAGTGATTGAGTTGCAATTTCAGTGATATTAACACCTTCTGGAGCGTCAATAGTAAATGTATCACCGTCTTTAACTGATTTACCAGTTAAATCCCAGTCAAATGAAAAGGTAACCTTTTGTCCATTTGTTTGGGCCTTTAAGTTGGTGACGGTTGGTGAAACAGTGGCCGCGCTTACGGGTTTGATCACAGACAAGCCCAAGGCTACCACACCGATGATAGCTACAAATGCAACTATCTTTTTATAAAGAGATTTCAATTGGCCTCATTTCCTTTCTTCTGCCTGCCCTTTCCGAGGCTTTTCTATATAGTGATATATCCTAAAATAGAAAGGCTTCTAATTTCTACTCCATGAAACCAGCTGCCTCAGTTTAGGATAGATCGATGAATTATATGCTCCTCTTTATGCATTAAAAGAAAACAAACCCACCGACAAAATCAGCTCAAACCCTCTAACTACGTTTGTTTAGATAGAAAAACAAGGGAAATGACAAGCGTCATAATGTTAAAGTGATAATAAACGTTGCAAATTTTAACAGAATAATCATCCCATTGCATATTTAAAAGATTATTATCATCATTATTATATTCTTTTAGTATGATAAGTCAAGTTAAATGCAACAAAAATAATGAAAAATGTTGATTTTGGTTTTTGTATAAGTCGACCTTTTATTTCCCGCCATTTTAGCCTTTCATGTTATAATATTCAGATATATTTTAAAGATACGTCAAACCCTTGATATATAAGGAATTAACGTATCTTTAAATGAAAAATGTTCTCCTTTTTAGGAACTTTTGATATTATTTAGTGCCGTTTCGAAGATTGACACGGCTTTTTTTGCACTCTCTTTTGAAAGGTGACTATATATGTCCATTGTCATGGATAAGGTGGAGTGTCCTAGTCGGTGCTGGAGTTCCTTGTATGGTATTCCAGCATTTAATAACAAACTAGCGTGAGTGTGTCGGAAGCCGTGGAAACCAATGTCAGGAACTTGTGCCTGTTTAAAATGTATTTTTAATCTTGCTTGAAGAGTGCGGTTGTTTGGGTATTCATGGATAAAATCTGAAAAGACCACTCTTTCAGTTCTTCCAAGTATCCAAGCCTCTTGGGTTTGTCTAAGTTTGTACTGTTTTAACATTGTAACCGTTTTGGGGTCAATATCAATATCACGGTAGCTAGATTTTGATTTAGGACTATTAATTTCAAGTCTATAATTAAGTGTCTTTGTAATGTGAACAACAGCATTATCAAGATCAATATCAGACCATTCCAACGCCAAGGCTTCATTGATACGGCAACCCGTAGCAAGTAGGAACTTGTAAAGAGTGACATGAAAGAGATTTTTAAATCTTTTTTGATCCAAGCTATCCAAGTATTCAAAGAATTGTTTTAATTCTGGATCTGTGAAATGCTTGATCTTTCCTTTATCTTTCTTGACTTTGGGAACTAGTATATCCTTTGCAGGATTGGACTTTAACGCTTGTAATGAAACTCCATACTGTAATATGCGCTTATTGTAGGAATGAAGTTGCCCATATCGTTTAAAACCACCATTATTTTGGTTATACTCTCTAGCCCATTTATTCACTTGTTGCTGAATAATGGCAGGGGTCAACTTATCTAGTTTGTATGATCCAAAAGCGGGGCGTAGATATTTTTCTATCTGTGATTTGATAGCGATTTGAGAGTTTGTTTTGATCGTGGGAGCGTAAGTTTCCCACCAGCTATCCAGTAACTCACTATAGTTTTTATATTGAACAAAAGCGGTGCGAGTTGCACCATTCTTTTCAAATTCGAATTTGGCCTGTAAGGTCCTTGTTTTAATTTCTTTCTTGGTACGGGCTGAAATGGTTGTCTTAATCTTCTTTCCCGTGATTGAATCAATACCAAGATATAAGCTGGTGCGGTACACAGTTGTACCGTCTTTCTTTTTGTATTCAGTAATATTCATGATCGAAAACCTTTCTAATTCATCAGCAGGCAAGCCGTAAAGGTTTTAGAATATGGTTTATTACTGTGGTAGTTTTTTAGTGATCACATGCCAATTATTAGGAAAACCGAGCGTACTCAGAATAGTATTTGTATGGATTGGGTACCCTCTTTTTGAAAGGTACTTGTCCAGATAAGAAAGGCGTTTTAATACCGTATTATGTAAAATTGCATATTGTGTTTTACTTAAAAAACATTGTAACGTTAAGAATGTATTATATACATCACTTCTGGGGGAGGTAGGAAGAATGTTGTAACGACCATGTAAAGTTGGAAAATAGACAAGGTTATTTTTACATTTGAAATCTAGAAGTCGTGAATCATGGGCGCAAATATTACGAATTTCAAAAATGTTTTCAATAAAAGACAAGAGTTCATATCCAGTAAAAAATGATTGTATTGGCATTTTTTCGGTAATAAAGGTGTAATGACGTTTGGCAATTGTATTTTGAATTGCTGGAAGATATTTAATTACCAGTTTTAGCTCTCCAAACGTAAGATATTCCACCATAACCCAGAAGGGAATCCCGCCATGGTTTTTTTGATGGTTCTTTATCGGGTTGTTTCCGGGTTCTCTATTATATTTTGAAATGATTTTTTTTAATCTTTTTACCAAATATTTAACATCTTCGCTTTGTTTTATATTGTTAGAGTTATAAGTATAGAACTTCTTGGATAAATAACCCGTAGGATTATGCAGATACCTTTCTGCTAATGTATAAGCAGTTATTGATTTTAGATGTTTTTCAGCTTCCAAAATAGCCTTTAAGAGAATGAACTTAAGCTCTCTATCAAAAAAATACAACATGGAAATATCATCGAAGGTAGTACCGGGGTAATACTTATTTGTTGTTTGCCAAAAATATCGACTATATCCATTGATAATTGAATAGTAATTATTGGTCATTAAATAAAGTTTATTATTTTGGTAATCAGTTAACTTAAGTCCTCTATTGTGTAAAATATTTAGTTGTTCATGTACGTTTTTGAATGGACGAACCAAAAAAAGACACCTCCTCATAATGGAGATGCCTTCCGCAATCGGGACCCGTAGGTTTTTCCGAAAGCTATTCCTTAAGTATCCCCATTGTATAATATTTTTATGTTTTCGTCAATATTTTTGCGTTTATTTTATAAAATTTTATGTTAATTCAATTTCTTCCCTGTATGGTGAGTGGGCGATTTGTTGAACACCGAGCGAACACCGAGAAAACACGCTTTTTTGTTTTAATCGAAGTTTTCGGACACCCTAAAGAAAAATAGTAATGCTGAGTTTTGCTATGGTTTGGTATACATAATCTTTGAATTTAGAATAGGTGAAAAAATCTATTTTGTAAGAATTATTTCAGTTCAATTAGTTTATTGTAAATTTTTTCAGTTAAGGCTTTTTGTTGGCTAGCAGTGAGGTGCATTGAGGTGCGAATTACAATAGTTCCATACACATAATGAGAGCCAGGATTTAATTGTCCACCATCAAATGCAGATATGTATGTATTACGTTTTTCGGCTTCATCTTTAGTTTTATAAACTTCAATACAACCTCCTGCTTCAGTTCCTTTATCTACTATATCAGTCCCGTAAACAGGTTCGGTTACTTGACTATCTGAAAAATAGATAGAAGCAGTATAGCCACCTTGTTTATTTAATAAACCATTAGGGTCATGTTCTTCTGTAGCATGTTGTACTTCTTGAATTGTATCTACTTCTTTCAATCGTTCCTCAACAAAAGAAGCTTTAGGGTTTGTAATCTGTGTTAGTTGTTTAACGCTGTTTTGATATGCTGTTAGTTTCTCAGTTATATTTTTTTGAACGCTAGAATAATCAACAGGTTTTGCGATTTCTTTCGCTTGATCTTCGATCTTTTGTGTATCGCTTTCCATTTTTGGAGCTTTACGAATTGAGTTTTTTGCTTCTTTAACAGCAGTTTTTAAATCTTCTAAAGTCTTAGCTTCTAATGGTTCAGCTTTTTCTTTAATGATTTTTTCAGTATCAGCGATTTGTTTTTCAATTGCTTTATTATTCTCATTAAGAGTATCTACAGATTTTTCAAAATGGCTTACAGCAGTTTGGTGAGGGGCATAAGATAAGAAATAGTAGCCCGCTCCACCAGTAGCAAGAGTTAAAACAACAGCAGTAGTAATAATTTTCTTTTTCATAATGTTTCTCCTAAAAATATTTATTATTTATCGTAAGTCATCGAGCCGTTTTGTTCATAAGCAAGGCGGTTTTCGTCTTTATCAAAGACAAAAAGGGGTGGCGCTGTGAAATCTTTATCAGTAATCTTATATGTTTTTTCTACGTCATTTTTGATTTTAAGTAAACCGTCTACATTTTGGTGTAGCTGGTCATTTGTCAATTCAGACGACGCTACAGGTAACACTACAGCCATACCATCGCTACGATAGTATACGTCCATTTGACTTGAGTCAAGCCATTGTTTATAAGAATTTGCAAACTGATCCAGTAGCGGTCTAACCTTGCTTACCCGTCCAGTAGCCATTCTATATTTCTCTTCGCCTTGGTTTTCTTCTTTGCTTTTGGCTTTGGCCTTGTCTACCAGCTCCCAGGCCTTTTCTTTTTGCGTTTTCTCTGAGCTTTGCTCTGTAGCTACTTGCTCGGTTGTTTCTTCTTGACTTTGTTCAGATTCTTCGTTTTGACTGCAACCGGTCAATAATAGAGTGAGTGCTGCGACTGCTGCAAATGTTACCTTTTTCATATTATTCTCCTAAATATCTCCATATATCTGAATTAGTTATTTATCAGATGATTTTTTCTTTATCTTTTCGAGTGCCTTTTTCCCCTCTTTATCTAGTATATGAAATGCAAAAATCATAGCACTAAAGGCAAGGATCGTACAAGCAAACAAAAACCACTCAAACAGTTCATTATTTTTCAATGTCTTACCTCTTTTCTAATTAGGCAGTCATATTTTCAGACCTTTAATAATTTATTTTTTAAGTTTTACTTTGTTTGGGGTGGCAATTGCTTTATCAAAGTAAGAGATATTGACGTGCTGTTTATCAATATTTAGAATATCTAACCAGTCACTTATAACATTCCCTAGTATCTCTTTATCTTCCCTTTCACGACTTCCTAAATATTTATCAAAATCTCTAAATTGCTCTTGTGATCCTGATTGATATCCATGTTTTATTAGAATGTCTGTACGACCAAAAGCATTAAAAAATGTTTCTACAGTTATCGGATCAATAACAATTTCTCTATCATGATCTGTAATTATGGCACGAAAACCCGTAAATAAAGGAGCGTCTTTCTCTTTAATTAGTTTAATGACACAATACTTTAATCTGGAAACCTCGTTTAATGTTTCTGGAATATCTTGATTAATATCTAAAACAATATAATCATAGCCTTGTAATTCAACTGCAGGGATTGAGTTTCCTAAAATATCTTTAACAGGTTTAGTACCAATGTCATATCCTAATAGGTAGGCGTCTGATACACCAAAGTAATCAGCAATTTTTTCAGCGTTATTTCTACGAATTGCCGTTTCTCCATTTTCCCACCGTTGAATAGTTCTTAGATTTATATTCAATTCTTGCGATAATTTATCTTGAGATAGCCCCTTGGCTTCTCTGAGTTCTTTAATTCTGTTCATAAGTTTACCTTTCATTATACATTATAAGCTATTACGGCATAAAAAGCCATAAAAAACTAAACTAAAAAAAAATCTATTTTTTTTACTTGACTTACGGAATTAAATGTCGTAGAATAATAATCAAATAACGGCACTTAGTGCCGTAGAAAGGAGAACACTTATGATTGTTACACAAGAACAAGCAAAGGCATTGCGACGCAAAAAAGCAGATTTACAATTAAAAAATTATGAGTTTGCTTCTGAAATTGGTGTAGCACCAGGAACAGTACCTAAAATTTTAAATGGTGACTACAAAGCCCCAAAGAGGATCTACGCAAGTGTAATGGAATGGCTTGCAAAAGATTATTGAACAAAACAAAAAAGCCCTAACGGTCGGCAAACTCATAAGGCTTTTAACTATAAATACTAAAACACAGGACAGCAGGCAAGCCGTAAAGGTTTTAGGAAATTTTATTTACTTAAATTATACCATATCTTGGTATAGAGCGCAAAAAGTTGTACAGGAGGTACATAAAATGGAAACAGAAAAAACAGAATTTGAACTAACAGAATTAGAATTAGAGGAATTTTTAGAAGAGGTGGAAAAGGTTCAGGCACAATTAAGGTTTAACAAAATTGTACAAGAGATGAAAGAGAATGATCCTAATCTTTATCAGATCCTATTTGATTTTTTACATAAGAAACTCTCTCTTGATGAATTGAATGACTTTCTTTCATTGGAGGGTGAAGCACGGCGGGCATATATAGACAGCTACCAAGCTAGATGAGGAGATCTAAAATGATTGGTGATTTATTAGGTGTTGGTATTTTCTTTCTATCATTCGTGAGTATATTCTTCCTTGCTGAGTGTTTCCATGAGTGGGCTGTAGCTTACAAGAAAAGAGGATATATCAGCAAAAGACAGCTAAAACGTATGAAGAAATGGCTTGAGATCATGGAGGCTAGATAATGGCATACCAGCAAGAGGAACGGGAAACAGTTGTAAGATACGATGAGCAGGATAATGCTTGGTACATTGAAACAAACGTAAGACGGCATATTTCAAAGTTTTTGAAAATGTCAAAGGCATTTGAAGAATTGCATGAGGAAAAGGAGTCTGGGCGAGTTGTTTCTATTCGTGCCAAACTTTCAGATCTTGACAATTTTTCAGTAAGTCCATTTGTCAGAAACAAACGCAAAGGACAAACTAACAATTTAATTAACTCCAGGATCGATTTTGAGGCTCAAAACTAGCCCTTTAATCGGTGAAATTCAACTTGAAATATAACAGGGGTATGATTATACCTCCCAAAAGTGCAACCGCAGGAAAAACGATTTTAGAAAGGAAAAATAAATGTTTAGTTTAAGTAAAGAAAGTGAACAAGAACTAAGTCAAGGGGTTCTAGAGTTGGTAAACAAGTACCTAGAGGCTCATTCTAAAGTAATTCCCCGTCAGCTTGGTTTAATGAGTGCAAAACAAGTAAGAGAAGAGTTAGGTTTACAAGATGCAACATTGAAGCGTTGGGAACTCCAGGGGGGGCTAAAAAAATATCAACCCCCCCTGGAAGATACACGAAAAGCCTATTATAAAGTAAGTGATATCTTGATCTTTTTGGGGGCTGATAAATGAGAACAATAGAAGTTACTGTCCATTCTGAAAAATTAACAGCATTAGATTTTCTCAAGGATAATCCAACTTTGGTACTGCAAAATGGAAACTATTTTAAATTTGTTTATTTTGAACCAATTGGAGCAGGATTGACAAACTTTCATACTAAAGGGATAACTATAAGACTGTGTGATAATCAACAGAAAAATTCTCATTGGAAAGTGGCAAGAAAGAACTCTCCAAAACTTATGAAGCCTGAACCATTGGCAGTATTGCAGAAGTTAGAGGCTGGTAAGCTGAATGAAGAAAGAGAAAATCAAGCAATAGAATTAAATGGCTGGTTATTCGATATCATCACGAATGGAATCTATACCAAAGAGGATACAGCGCTTTTTATTCGGTTGCTATTCCTGCATGGTTATAGCTTCGAGCAGGTTACACAGCTATTCTCTTCGATTGTGAAGCGTGTGGCACTTGCAAAGTGCTTTCTAGAAGAAATGAAAATAATTTATAAGGGGGTGAGTATTTGAACAATGGCAACAATAAAGCACAACCATATACAAATGCTGGATACAGTCAAGCACTAACTCAAGAGTTCACTGATCTTACAGCGATTAGAGAAACAGAACAGAATAGTTTAAACCTTGACCAAAAAGCAAAGGGTGACGGCTACGCTCCTATTCTAAACAATCTCAGAAAAATTCTTGAGCGTGATACTCGGTTAGCTGGTAAGTTAAAATACAATGAGTTTACAAATGAAATTGATATTTCAAACTCTATCAATTTAAACGGTGCTACTCGTTTAGACGGGGTTGCTGATGACGCTCTAATAAAAGAAATTCGCTTGTATATTGCCCAAAAGTATAAGATTGATTTTAAAAAGTCTGATATAGCTGATGTAATGGAGGTTGTAGCTAGATCGAACCAATACAACCCATTGAGATCATTCTTACTTGAATGTGAACAAGAGTACTCCCATTTAGCAGATCAGAAAGATCCATTTGATATCCTACGATATTATTTAAACGTGAAAGATAATCAATACAATCGAATTATCTTTGATCTGTTCTTTCGTGGAGCAGTTGCCAAAGTATTTGATCCAAGTATAAAGTTTGACTTTGTATTAGATTTAACAGGCGAGCAGGGAGTAGGAAAGACACAGTTTTTTGAGCAGTTATTTACAGATCAATACTTTACAACCGTGGATACACTCACAGAAAAAGACGATAAAGCCCGAATGGTGCGGAATTGGTGCGTTTTTGATGATGAGATGATCGCAACTAGAAAAGCGAGTTTCCAAGTGTTAAAACGGTTTGTGACTGATAGAAAAATTGAATTTCGCCCACCTTACGCAAGTTCAGATAGACGATTGATGAAAAACTTTGTATTTGTGAGGGCTACTAATCAACCTGATTATCTGAATGATCTGACAGGGGAACGTAGGTTTTTAGTTGCTGAGGTATTCAAAGATAACTCTTACCGAGGTAGAAAGTGGTCCGAACAGGATCGCAGGGCATTTTGGGGCGCTATGGTGACAGCATGGAGAGCAAACAAAACATTAACCTTGTCAGACAGTCAAGAACACCTTGTAAACACCGTAAGAGAGCGCTATAAGGTCATAGATGATGAACTAGAGGCACTTGAAAGGTATCTATCAACTCCTTACCCTGAAAGAATGTACTTTGCTCCAATCAATGACGGTCTGAGAAGAAATTATATCTATGAGATGATGAACAATGGAGTTTACTTAAATGGTAACGGGGAAGAAGTCAAAATAGATACAGCAAAATATGGGGAGTTAGTTCCCCGTGAAAAAATGTCAATCGCACTATTTTTTAAAGAGGTTTTTCTGATTGATAAGCCTACACCGCAACAAAATGCAAAGATACGGCTTGCAATGAGGGGGAAACATGCATGGGAGTACAAGAGAAATATCAAGATTGGAAGAACTCCGACCTCAGGTTTTCAGAAAGTAGGAGAATCAGAATGAGAGTAGGAAAATTCATTAAAATATTCCTACCACCCTAACTAATTGAGAGAGTAAGGCTTTACAAGGTTTCTGAAATATATGGTAGGAATCATTTTAAAAAGTTCCTACCACTTTAAACCCTTGAGGCTCTAAGGATAAAAGGTACTCGGTAGGAAAATAATAACATTTTTAATAATAATATTTATTAATGAATTAAATAGGTATTATTGTTTATATAATATTTTTATTGCTGAAATTCTTCCTACTTTCCTACCAAGTGCCAAAAACGTTGATATAACGGGCTGGAATTGGTAGGACACTGTTCCTACCGTAATCCTACCACTCAAATAGATCCTACCAATGGAGAAAATAAAAATGCATGAAAAAATTTTGATCGAAAAAATGGAAGATGGCTACCTATTTTATATAAAAAATGGTATAATAGAAAATGTAAAGGTTCCCGTATATGGGAAACTGACACTAGTCTTTCAACATGGCAAAGTGTGCTATGTCGAAAAGACTGAAACAATAAAATAGATCTATCGGAACAACCGAGGATGTACCATTTCGTGAAGATTGCATAGGCTTCATGAGGGTTCATTCTCGGTTTTTTGATTAGGTACAGAAAGAGGTAAAAGATGACATTCACAACTATTAAGAGCGAACTCAAAGCATTTGCAAACAAGAAAGTAGACTATATGCGCTCATACATTGAGTTACAGGATAAACTAAAAAAAGAGGTTGCTGAGGGCATGAAAGGGAGCAAACAAGCACAAATCGAACTAGCTGACCTCAAGAGCGAGGGAGAAGCGTACTCACAGAAAACCTACGATAAAATCATGTCTGATATCGAGCAGGAACAAACCAAACAACTTGAGGAACTCAAATCAGAAAAGAATAGCGTGACTGCTGATGATGTGGCTGAATTGATGTTACTTGAAAGTACAAAGGATATTTCATGGGAAGAGTTCGAACAGTACCTAGAGAAATACAAGAACAAACCACTAGCGATTAAAAAGTTAAGTGAGATCGCCAAATCCCATACAGATTTAACATTCTTTGATTTTGAGAAATACAATAATAAAGATCGTACCGAAAATTTAGCTGAGTTTTTGAAGAAACAAGCTAAAACCTATCACAAAGATTTTCTAATTAATGGCGATAATATGTTACTTGTCACTGCGGAATTGAGTTTAGAGCTTAATGAAACGGCTGTAGGACGTTTCTTTGAAGAGAATGGGCTTTAAAATTGTCTGAAATTGCCTCAGAATGTCCGATAGAGAGGGGGTAGGCATGGAAGAATTAACGTTAAAAGAAGAAAAGTTCCTGACGGCTTTAATGCTTGCCCCAAATATGGGCAAGGCTTGCGAGAAAGTGGGAATCTCTAGACGCACTGCACAGCGTTACATGGCTAAAACCACGGTAAGAAGTGCATACCGCAAGATGAGAAGCCAAGCAATGGAACAGGCTACAAGCAGGCTGAATAGTGTGGCTGTGGACGCTGTGGAAGTCTTAACAGCTATCATGAATGATCCAACTATAAGCCCGTATGCACGGCAACAATCAGCGAGGACTATTCTTGAGTTTGCCTATAAAGCATACGAAAATGAAGCAATTATAGAAAAGCTGGAAGAATTGGAAACAGTTATCAGTATAGACAATAAGGATATTTAGAGTTGAATAAAAGAGAGCTTTTAAAGAAAATTGATGAGCTAAAACAGATACACAAGATGAAAACGGGTGGTTTTGTCTTGATAACTGAATCAGATAAAGGGATTGAGTATATCAATGTAAACGGCAAGGACTATCTAGACTATGAAGCCTTAGCAGTATTAAGAACCTTTACTGATGATAGTATCATCATATTCGATAATATAGATGATAGCTGGGAACGTAGAACCATTTCAGATGATTTTAAAGAGATGATATTCTTTCCAACTGTGGAAGATAGAATGGATTATATTCGTGTAAATAAGGGGATCAACTCCCTTAATCATGATGAATCTGATCCATACCATACAATATCAAGAAAAGAATGGCTTGACTCTTACAAAAATACAAGCCCCTGAACCCTATTTGTAAATGTATTTGAAAAGGAGGCAAAACATGAATATAGGGCAGGAAGAAAAAAGGAACAAAAAGGAGCTTGCTAGAAATGTACTGTGTCAATATCGCTCTTTATGTAGAATAGCTGGGGTTGATTATCTAACAGGCGATTTACTTGATAGTTGCATAGATCAACAAAATCAGCGCCAAAACATGGCTTTAACCGAGGTAAATCGAATTAGAAAAGCTATTGAGGGTATTTCATCAGCAATTGATAAACGTATCCTAGAAATGAGCTTTATTGGGCAAAAAAAGGTGTCTGTTTATGAACAAATGGACATACTTTCTATTTCAAGCAGTAACTATCACAGGCGCAAGGCAAGAGCCTTACTTGAGTTTATAGATCATTGGTGCTTAAACTCAAATATCGAATTGTATGGGACACGTTAAAATAAAGACGGGGTATATATTGTCTCAGTATAAGAAAAGGCTTTTTATACATGCAATCTCTCTATATGTAGTAATTATAAATTAATTTAAATTAAATTAGGATTTCTATAGACTTTATTAAAAATAAACTATATAATATCTATGAAAATAAAACTAATTAGGGAGAATTTAGGGTGAATACTTATAATAGGGAACAGCTTATTGATATGTTTGGATATTGCTTCCAAGTATTAAAGACGGTGTCGGATTTGGAAGCTGCTATAGCGTCAGAACAAAAGAATGCATATAATAGTAGTATGCAGAATTATCATAAGATTCGTACTCTCTATAATATTGCAGTTGCTGGTTTTATATTGATCTGTTTTCTGATAGGCATCTTACAGGGTGCAGAAATTACTTTCTTACAATTTATTATTGCTGGAGGGATTTCATTTGTTTTATTTTGGCTTATGTTTTCGCCTTTCTTGATGGTAGTGAATGTTATTTCTACGCATTTTGCGAAAAAATCATATAATAAAGCAGCTTATAACGATAATTCTAATGTCTATCGTCAAAGAGGAATAGAACTACTTCAAGATGATAAATTTCTCGCATATAAGAATATGATTCCAGCAACATACTTTAACAAAAACGACTTATATCTGCTGTACAGTTATTTGGAAACTTATAGAGCTGATACATTTAAGGAAGCAGCAAATTTACTTGCAGAAGAGAAACATCGTGAGAGAGTTGAATATAATCAACAAGTTATGCAACGTAGTCTAGATTCAATTGAATCAAATGCACGTTATCAATCTGTTGTTCAAACTATACATTTGTTAGAAACAGGTAAAATTAGAGCGTCACTATAATTTAACTAGGTGGTAGGACATCGAGTACCCATTTTTGGTGCGCGGTAGCCTACCATTTTTGAAGATAAAAAAAGCACCGTGTGAGGGTGCTAGATCTTGCCTACTGAACTCGTAAATGATAGATACCCTACGGGGTATTTTTTTGTGAACTGTTTAATACAATCTAATCAATGACTGAAATACCCCAAAATGCTATATTTGCGTGCTTTTATAGCTTTATTTTTCCTTATTGTTTTGATGTGATATAATGAAGTATAGTTTGAAATTTTGAGGGTATTATGGAAAGAAAAGAAGATAAACCAATCATAAAACTAAAGGAAAAACTTGATTCTCCATGGATTTTTTACAGTCATGAAAATGCAGAAGAAGGAGTGAAGGTAGATAAGGAGTTAATTCTTGATAAAGAACTTGATTTTATAAGTATAATAGTAGACTTTTATACGTCAGAAGCATTGCATAAGAATGCCAGTGGATACTTGAATGAAAGTATTGATAATGAAATAATTAGAGAAGTTTCAGATAATTATGCTAAACTTTCAAGTCTGAAATTGTTTTACCAGAACGAATTGAGCGATATTTTAGAAAATAGGGAGTTTTTATATAATGACGTTCTCGATTTTTGGCAATTTGTTGATTTGTTTCACTTTGCAAAAGAATTCGAGCTAGAAGTCCTTTTTTACGGTTATCGGAAATTAAAGGTAAGAGAGGACATATATGAAAGATATCTTTCGCAAAATGAAAAATTAATTTTAAAACTAGCTATTCTAAATATTATTTTTTTAAGAATTCTTTATAGAAACACTGATCGTATTAATGATATTTTTTTTGAAGAAATAATTAATTTAGAGGATTATCCTTGGAAATATTTATTCGAGATAAGTACTGGAATACTTTCAAAGTTGGATAATGATAAAAGAAGAACTGAATCAGGTTTATTCTGTTTAAATACAGTAGATTTAAATAGAATAGGGACAGTGTTTGCTAAATATGACATGGCCAGTCTATACTTTGATGAAATCACTAAATTAAAACTCGAAAAATTTGAGAAAAACAAAATAAACTGCTATGCTTCGGTAAGAAAAAATAATATCATTTATATGACCTTAAATGGGGTTAAAGATGATAGTATAAAAGTGAATGGAGTAGATCGCAGTAATTTACAAAAAGTTGTAGATATTTTAGCGCAATTATTAGGAGGGGATGTAGAGTATGTTTCAATTTCCCCTGATACTAGATATTATATAAATCCTGACTTATATATCAACTACTCTCAATATAAAAATTCAAATGAGAATTTAAACAGAATGTTTACTTGTTGCGAGCGAAAGTTAATTGCAAAGATGTATACGCTAAAATTTGGAGATGATGAGAAAATAGAACTCTTAGTTACTAAATATCCTTGTAAAATTTGTTTAAGAACTATTGATTATGTTAATAACAAAGAGGGTGCTAAGTTAAAAATAGAGATTATAGATCCCTTGGAAATGGAATTTAAACTTAGTGAACAAGATATTATAGAGATGGATAAATGTGCTGAAAAGATCGACAAAAACCACCCGAGAGAACAAGAGGAATAATAACATATAAAAAAAGCACCGTGTGAGGGTGCTAGATCTTGCCTGCTGAACTCGTAAATGATTGATCCTTTTAGGGTCAATTTTTTTGTGAACTTTTTAGGAACTTTGTGAACTGTTTAAGTCGGTATAATTGAATAGTCGATAGGCCGAAAATGCTTATTTTATGGGGCTTTTACGAATTAATTTCAACTATATTATGCAATGTGATATAATATTCAGATAAGAAAAAGAGGAGACCAAAAGCTAGATGATCACTTCAAAATACGATTGGCAGTTAGCTTCGCCAAGTGCAGATGAGGCCTTTTTAGCCCTTGCCAAAAAAGCAGGCCTAGAAGCGTCCGTAGCAACCTTGCTGTATGAGCGTGGCATTCAAACCAAAGAGGATTTAGAAGACTTTTTAGAACCCAAACTAGAGAAGCTACATGATCCTTATTTGCTCCATGATATGGACAAGGCAGTGGGGCGCATCCGACGGGCCATCGAAGATTATGAGCAGATCCTCATCTACGGAGACTATGATGCGGACGGGATGACATCGGCCTCCATTATGAAGGAAACCTTGGAGCAGATGGGTGCAGAGGTGCAAGTCTACCTACCCAACCGCTTCACAGACGGCTATGGTCCCAATGAGAGTGTCTACAACTACTTTATCGAGCAGCAAGGCATTTCCCTGATTGTCACGGTGGACAATGGGGTCGCGGGCAATCAAGCCATTGCCATGGCCCAAGCGATGGGAGTTGATGTTATCGTGACGGATCACCACTCTATGCCAGAGGTTTTACCGGATGCATATGCGATCATTCATCCGGAGCATCCAGATGCGGATTATCCCTTCCATTATTTAGCAGGATGTGGTGTGGCCTTTAAGTTGGCCTGTGCCCTCCTAGAGGAAGTACCAGTCGATCTCTTAGACCTGGTAGCAATTGGGACCATTGCTGATATGGTCAGCCTGACAGATGAGAATCGGATCCTGGTCAAATACGGTCTGGGTGTTCTCCAACATAGCCAGCGGATGGGCTTGCAGGAACTCTTGGAGATCGCAGGGATTCGTCCGGAGGATGTCAATGAAGAAACGGTTGGTTTTCAGATTGCTCCTCGTCTCAATGCCCTTGGCCGCCTCGATGACCCTAATCCAGCTATCGAACTACTGACCGGTTTTGACGATGAAGAGGCGCACGAGATTGCCCTCATGATTCATCAGAAGAATGAAGAACGAAAAGAGATTGTTCAAAGCATCTACGATGAAGCAAAAACCATGGTCGATCCAAGCTTGTCCGCCCAAGTCTTGGCCAAGGAAGGCTGGAATCCAGGGGTCCTTGGTATTGTAGCTGGCCGTCTATTAGAAGAGCTTCATCAGCCAGTAGTTGTTTTAAGCATCGAAGATGGGCGTGCTAAAGGAAGCGCTCGGAGTCCTGAGTCGGTCAATATCTTTTATGCCCTCGATCCCCACCGGTCGCTCTTTGTCGCCTTTGGCGGGCATGCCGGTGCAGCAGGGATGACCTTAGATGTGGACCAACTCCCTGCCTTGTCTCAGGCCCTTACGGATTACATTGCAGAACAAGAGATTGATCTCAGCAGCAAGTCTAGCTTAGCCATCGACGAGGAACTGCATCTAACAGAACTAACGCTTGAGACCTTGAAGAGCTTTGATCGCTTGAGTCCTTTTGGCATGGACAATAAAAAACCAGTCTTTCTGGTCCGTAATTTCAAGGTAGAAGGGGCACGCTCGATGGGAGCTGGCAATACCCACTTGAAACTCAAGATCTCTCAAGAAGATGCGACCTTTGAGGTGGTTGCCTTTGGCTTGGGAAGTTTAGAGGCAGAGTTTGCGCAAGCGCAAGACCTAGAGCTAGCCGTGCAGTTGTCGGTCAACCAATGGAATGGCCAAACAACCCTTCAGCTCATGTTGGTTGATGCGCGTGTGGACGGCGTGCAGCTCTTTAATATCCGCTCTAAAAATGTCAGCCTCCCCGCAGGTGTTCCCGTTCTGGATTTTACTAAAGAATTGCCAGATCTATCTGGGGCATCCGCTGTGGTGGTTGGAAATATCCCAGAGGATATAGAGCAACTACGGCAAATCTTCCAAGAGCATGATTTGCAAGCCGTCTATTTCAAAAATGAGATCGCCAAAGCCTACTATCTAACAGGCTACGGTAGCAGGGACCAGTATGCCAAGCTCTATAAGACCATCTACCAGTACCCAGAGTTTGATGTCCGCTACAAACTGAAAGACCTAGCAGCCTATCTCAAGATCCAGCAGATCCTCTTGGTCAAAATGATCCAGATCTTCCAAGAGCTGGGCTTTGTGACCATTGAAAATGGGGTCATGAAGGTCAATAAAGAAGCAGAAAAACGGGAAATCGCTGAAAGCACCATCTACCAAAAACTCAAACAAACGGTGAAAGAGCAGGAGTTGATGGCCCTTGGGACGGTTCGTGAAATCTATGACTATCTGACAGGACAGACCTTATGAAAAAACACCTAAAACAGTTTCTCTGGCTCAGCCCCTTCCTGCTTTTAGCTCTTTATTGGCTAGGAATCTACCTGAGTTTAAAAAATCCCATGGATGAGATTGTCTACTCTGAAAATGGTGGCTTGATGCGCTATGTGATGTTTAAGCCCTTTACAGAAACGATAGGAAATGATGGTATCTGGAAAGAAGATGAGGGATTTCAAACCTACCATTATTCAAAAGGAATTGTTGATGGAAACGAAGACTTGTCCGTGATGATGTTTAGAGGAACTCCCAACTGGACCTATATGTATGATTTTAAATTGGAAAAAGGTGTGACACTCGGATTTATATTTAAATACGACTCGTCAAAAAAGCTGTTTTTTCAGAAGGAGGTCTACCTTTCTAAAGAAGATACTACCTACGAGGGCCAGCAACTCCTTGAGAAACTTGCTACCTATGGCAAAGACCGTGCTTGGCTTCGAGACCAAAGTAAGAAAGTCGCTGAACAATACATCCTTGGTACCTGGTTCAAAAATGGAAGCTCCCGATATTCCCTGAAAAACTTGGGAGATATGAAAATCGAGTACAATAAATTCATAGAAGAATAGTAAGTTTTTTTGGAATTCAATCCCACATCATTTTTCGGATGTGGGATTTTTGCTTTTGACGCGGGAGCTTGGGAAAATGATTTGGCAAAAAATGATGCAAGTTAGTAGAATTCATGATATAATGGAATGTAAAAAAATTTTTATGAAAGAAAGTTAACCATGAATTTAAAAGATTACATTGCAAGCATTGAAAACTATCCACAAGAAGGAATTACCTTCCGTGATATCAGCCCTTTGATGGCAGATGGCAATGCTTATAGTTATGCGATTCGTGAAATCGTTCAATACGCGACAGATAAGAAAATCGATATGATCGTTGGTCCTGAAGCGCGTGGTTTCATCGTTGGATGTCCGGTCGCTTTTGAGTTGGGAATTGGATTTGCGCCTGTCCGTAAGCCTGGTAAATTGCCACGTGAAGTCATCTCTGCTGACTACGAAAAAGAATACGGCGTTGATACCCTCTGTATGCACGCAGATGCCATCAAACCAGGCCAACGCGTCCTCATCGTTGATGACCTTTTGGCTACGGGTGGTACCGTTAAAGCAACCATCGAAATGATCGAAAAACTCGGTGGCGTCGTTGCAGGGTGTGCCTTCTTGATCGAGTTGGATGAATTGAAAGGTCGCGAAGCGATCGGCGATTACGACTACAAAGTCTTGATGCATTACTAATATAGTCTAATACTATAACTGGCTACAGAAAAACCATAATTGAAAACTATAAGCTCCTATCATATAATGTTAGTTAAGAACTTGTAAGATGGGAGCTTTTTATGCCAATTACTCTAGATAAAAAATTACCAGCAGTCGATATCCTTCGTTCAGAAAATATTTTTGTCATGGATGATGTTCGAGCAACTCACCAGGATATTCGTCCTATAAATGTTCTGATTTTGAATCTCATGCCGACTAAGGAAGCAACTGAGACTCAACTGCTACGCCTCCTGGCCAATACGCCCTTGCAGATCAATGTAGATTTCCTCTATATGGCGAGCCATAAGTCTAAAAATACAGCGGCCGAGCATATGGAGAGTTTTTACAAGACTTTTGAGGATATCAAGGATAATTACTATGACGGCTTGATTGTGACGGGGGCGCCTGTCGAAAAGATGGACTTTGAGGAAGTGGACTACTGGGAAGAGTTGACCCAGGTCTTTGAATGGGCCAAGCGTCATGTTTTTTCTACCCTGCACCTCTGTTGGGGAGCCCAGGCTGGACTGTACCACCGTTACGGAATTCAAAAAGTAGAGCTCTGTGACAAGCTATCGGGCATCTATGACCAAGCAGTGGTGCGTCCCGATAGTCTGCTCATGAGAGGATTTGACGATCGCTTCCTTGCCCCTCATTCTCGCTATACAGATATTCCTTTGAAGGAAGTCCTTGAAAAGAGCAATCTTCAAGTGATCGCTCAGGGAAATGAAGTTGGGCTTTCCATCATTGCTAGTCCAGACATGCGTGAGGTCTATAGCTTTGGCCATCTGGAATATGATCGCGATACGCTGGCAAAAGAATACCACCGAGATGTCAAGGCGGGCTTGGATCCAGATGTTCCCAAGAATTACTTTGATGGGGATGACGCTAATACAGAGCCTCGCATTCGTTGGAATCTAGCTGCGACGACTTTCTTTAGTAATTGGATCAACTATGCGGTTTATCAAGAAACACCTTACCGCTTGGAAGAATTGGAAAAAGATATTTCATTTTATGGTTACCTATAAAGGGGAATTATGACATATTCACAAGCATTTAAGTATGGCAACTTGGTTCTTCCAAGTGCCTTGCTTTTTCATTATCATGAATTGTTTGACCAAGCAGATGATTACTTGGTTTGGCAGTTTTTCTTCCTTCAAAATACGACTGGCCAAGAGGCCTTAACTCCCAATCAGATTGCTAGTCATCTAGGAAAAACGGTGACAGAGGTCAATCGGATTATGTCCAATCTGACCACCAAGGGACTCCTTCAGTACCGGACCATTGAGCTCAATGGCGAGATTGAAGCCATCTTTGATGCGACCATTGCCCTGGAGCGCTTGGATGAGATTTTAGAATCCCAATTACAAGGGAAGGCACAGAGCGCGCCCGCTAAGGGAAATGTCATCAAGGATTTGGTGGAAACCTTCCAACAAGAACTGGGACGACTCTTGACACCTTTTGAGATTGAAGACCTGACCAAGACTGTGCGCGAGGATCAGACAGATCCAGATGTGATCAAGGCAGCATTACGAGAAGCTGTCTTTAACGGCAAGCCTCACTGGAAATATATCCAAGCCATTTTACGCAACTGGCGCAGTGAAGGCATCAACAGTCTAGCCCAAGTAGAGGCGAAACTACAAGAACGCGAACAAGCCAACCCACGCAATGTGACAGTTTCAGACGATTTCTTGAAGGCCATGGATTTGTGGAAAGATTAAAAAAACTAGCACTTTATAAAAGTGCTAGTTTTTGAATGTAGACAAACTTCTTTTGAATGAAATAACCTGCATAATTTCGCGAAGATAGAAGAAATATGAGGATTTTAGAGCAATATTAGGATGTATTGGAACTTTCCGCTGTGAGAATGGTACTTGAAACACTATTGTTTCAAGTACCCGGGAGTTTTGAAACTTTAGGTTCAAAACTAAGTCTTGGAACTTCGGAGAAGTTCGCAGACGTCCGTACTCACCTAAGGAAAGTTTCTAATAAGTTACTGTCTTCAATCTAAAACGATTGCTTAATCAAATGTAAGCTAATCCGTTTATAGATAGTCCGCGTAGGCTTTTTTTAGTTTGCTAAGGAGTTCTTGTTTTTCCTCCTCACTAGCAAAGGAAGCCTGGATGGCATCGACATTGTGCTGGTAAAAGTCAGTTTCCTTGGTTTGGAAATGCTGATGGTAGAGGGCGTATTCCTTGGTGAGGTCGGTATCAGATACAGTCCGGTTATCGGTATTGATACTGATTCGAGCACCTGCTTCCTTCATTTTCAAATAAGGGAAATCCTCTAAAGTCGGCGCTGCTTTTGTCTGTAAGTTGCTGGTCAAGCAGAGTTCACCAGTAACCCCATTTTCAATAAAGGATTGGAGTAAGGCTGGTTCATGAGATAGAGCCGTCACGTGGCCATTGCGTTTGATGCCAAATGCAATCGATTGGGCAACAAAGTGTGGGCAATGACACTCACCTGCGTGAAGCGTCATGGGCCGATGGTAACTTTTGACTTGCTCGATTAGAGGTCGAATATCTTCTGGAGAGTAGTTGTGCTCATCTCCAGCAAAGTCAAAACCGACAAAATCTTGATCACTAACTTGGTTGGCTTCTGCCAGGATGCGAGAGGTGAGTTCTTGATCCGACTGGCGCATGCCGCAGACGAGGGCTTTCGCGACAATGCCAAATTCCTCCTGGGCTTGGCGCAGTCCTTCACAGACAGCATCGATAGTTTCTGGAACAGTGAGTCCTTGATCTATGGACAATTCTGGTGCAAAACGGACTTCGATGTAGACGACATTTTCCAGAGCAGCTTGCTTGGCCACATCGTAAGCAGCAAGCGTCAAGGCTTCCTTAGTTTGAAGGAGGGGCCGAATGTAGTCAAATGCCTCCAAATAGTCCAAAAGATTCTCACAGTGGGCAGGCGCAGTGACATGGTGCTTGAGCTCCTCATCGCTAGCAGGTAGGTCAATATGGGCCATAGCTGCCAACTGGCGAATGATTGGAAGCGATAAGGAACCGTCTAAGTGACAGTGAAGTTCTGTCTTTGCCAAACTATGAAAATCGATCGTGGACATGGTTTTCTCCTTAAAATTGTATTTTTTCTATACTATCATTTTGGCAAAAAAAGTCAAGTAGCCTTCGCGTAGCAGATCTTTGAAAGGGAGGCCGATATTTGATATGCTAGGAGTAGCGAAATAAAGGAGAAAAAAGATGTCAGACTATCAATTATCAGAAGTATGGAAAGCACCGAGCCAAATGGGAGGAGCTTGGGGTGGCTTGAACCAACCCACAGCAGGTGCCCGCTTTGAACAAACCCTTCCAAAAGGGGATCAACCTTTCCAACTCTATACCCTTCCAACACCCAATGGAATCAAGGCTACCATTATGCTGGAGGAACTCAAAGAGTTGGGAGTGGATGCAGGCTATGACGCTTATCGGATCAAGATTGGTGAGGGAGATCAGTTTGGTAGTGACTTTGTAGCCATCAATCCTAACTCGAAAATTCCGGCCATGTTAGATCAATCAGGCGATCAAGACATTCGTGTCTTTGAATCAGCTAATATCCTCCTGTATCTAGCCGAGAAATTTGGCAAATTAATCCCGACTGATCGGGCTAAACGGACAGAAGTGCTCAACTGGCTCTTCTGGCAGACGGGTGCAGCACCTTTTCTAGGGGGAGGCTTTGGTCATTTCTTCCACTATGCGCCGGAGAAAATCGAGTATGCCATCAACCGCTTTGCCATGGAAGCCAAACGTCAATTGGACCTACTGGACAAGGAACTGGCCACTAAACCTTATATCGCAGGAGATGACTATACCATTGCAGATATCGCCATCTGGTCTTGGTATGGCCGTCTAGCCCAAGACAAGGTCTGGGACCGTGCAGGAATTTTCTTAGATGTGAAGGAATACAAGCATCTGCAAGCTTGGACAGAGAAAATTGCCAATCGCCCAGCAGTGCAACGAGGCTTGGAAGTAGACTATAAGGAAATTGACTAAAGTCTAATATCGGCTTGTTGAGGATGATAGCGAGAGTTTCCGCCGTGAGTATAGCACATGAAACGTATAAGTTTCATGTGCCCGGAAGTTTTGAGACATTAGACTCAAAACTTAGTCATGGAACTTTGAAGAAGTTCGCTGACGTCCGGACTCACCTAAGGAAAGTCTAAAGTAATACCTTTCCATAATAGACAAGGCGCCGTTGCGCCTTTTTTTAATGGTGCAAACATGGTATACTAAAGGGTGGAATAAAAGTATAGAAAGTAGCACATGGAATTTACAAAATTATCAAATCGATTGGACTTGGTGGCTAGCTTCGTCCCAGCTGGAGCTCGTCTGTTGGACGTGGGGAGTGACCATGCTTATCTGCCAATCGCCCTCTTACAAGAAGGCAAGATTGAGGCTGCTATTGCTGGTGAAGTGGTAGAGGGGCCTTATCAATCTGCCCTCCAAAATGTCGCCGATAATGGTTTAGAGGACAAGATTGAGGTCCGCCTGGCCAATGGTTTGGCTGCCTTTGAACCAGCAGACGGCATTTCCTGTATCACCATTGCTGGTATGGGAGGACGCTTGATTGCAGACATCCTAGCCGCAGGTCTTGAGAAATTAGCCAATGTCTCTCGCTTGGTCCTACAGCCCAATAATCGTGAAGATGAACTGCGGGCTTGGTTAGTCGACCATGATTTCCACATTGTTGATGAAGCGATCTTGGAAGAAAATGAGAAGTTCTATGAGATCCTCGTGGTGGAACAGGGTTCTCAAGAGTTGACAGCCAAGGAACTGCGTTTTGGTCCCTATTTGATGCGGGAACAAGCTCCAGCCTTTGTCCAAAAGTGGTCCAAGGAAGTAGAGAAATTAGCCTTTGCCTTGGAGCAGGTCCCAGCTGAAAATCAATCGGCCAGAGCATCGTTAGAAGAGCGCATCTCACAAATCAAGGAGGTTCTACATGTTAGCAAGTGAAGTCATCAAACGCTATGAAGCCTACTGTCCTCAGGAACTATCCATGGACGGAGATGTCCGTGGGCTACAGGTCGGCACTTTGCAAAAAGACATCCATAAGGTCATGGTGGCCTTAGATATCCGCGAGCAGACGGTGGCGGAAGCTATCGCTCATGGGGTGGACTTGATCATCGTCAAGCACGCGCCGATTTTCCGTCCCATCAAGGATTTGGTAGCTGATCGGGCTCAAAATCAGATCTATATCAATTTGATCAAGCATGATATCGCAGTCTACGTCAGCCATACCAATATTGACATTGTTCCAGATGGTCTCAACGATTGGTTCTGCCAGCTCTTGGACATTGAAGATACAGAACCCCTCAGTATGACGGGAGAAGGGCTCGGAATTGGTCGCATCGGTCGGGTAGCTACTCAAACCTTTGGACAGTTGACTAGCAAGGTTAAAGAAACCTTTGGCTTAGATGCTTTGCGCATAGTCAGTTATGACCAGGCAGATTTGGAACGGGTCATCGAGCACGTCGCCATTTGTGGAGGAAGTGGCCAGTCCTTTTACAAGGATGCTCTCGCAAAGGGAGCAGAGGTCTATATCACAGGAGATATCTACTACCACACGGCTCAGGACATGCTGAGTGATGGGCTCTTGGCCTTGGATCCGGGACACCATATCGAGGTTCTTTTTGTGTCAAAATTAGTAGAAAAGCTCAATCAGTGGAAGGCTGAAGAAGCCTGGGAGATTGAAGTGATTGGCAGTCAAGCCAGCACCAATCCTTTTTACCATATCTAAGGGGGCATGATGAAAGTTGCCATTATCGGTGCAGGGATCGTGGGATCTACTGCAGCCTATTATTTATCCAAAGAAGTACAAGTGGATGTGACCGTCTATGACCATGGAGTCGGCCAAGCAACTAAGGCAGCGGCAGGCATTATTAGCCCTTGGTTTTCTAAACGGCGAAACAAGGCCTGGTATCGCCTGGCTCGTCTGGGGGCTGATTTCTACCAAGAATTGGTAGAAGACCTGGCCAAGGACGGAATTAAAACAGATTTTTACCAGCAGACCGGCGTCTATCTCCTCAAGAAAAATGAGGAAAAATTAGACGAACTCTATCAGTTGGCACTGAGCCGTCGGGAAGAATCTCCCTTGATTGGAGACTTGGCGATTTTGACCAAAGAAGAAGTCAGTGAGCAATTCCCAGGTCTACAAGGCTTTGAGAAGCTCCTTTATGCATCAGGTGGTGCTCATGTAGAGGGAGCCCTTCTCACGGAAACCCTTCTTCAGGCAAGTGAGGCAAGAGTGATCAAGGAAGAGGCTGCTCTCTCAGTTTCAAGTGATGGTTATCAGATTGCAGGAGAATGCTATGACCAAGTCATCCTGGCAACAGGAGCCTGGTTGGGGCAAATCCTCGAACCACTTGGCTACCAAGTTGATGTCCGTCCGCAAAAGGGGCAATTGCGGGATTATCAGCTAGACTTAGTTACCGATGACTATCCCGTGGTCATGCCAGAAGGAGAGCTGGATATCATTCCCTTCCAAAATGGAAAGATCAGTATGGGAGCCACCCATGAAAATGAGATGGGCTTTGACCTGACGGTGGATCAAGCTCTGCTAAATCAGATGGAAATAGAAGCCTTGGCCTACTATCCAGAACTAGCTCAAGCCGAAGTTATCGGGGAGCGCGTGGGAACCCGTGCCTACACCAGTGACTTTTCACCATTTTGGGGAGTTGTTCCTGATCAAGCAGGCCTCTATGTCGCCAGTGGACTTGGTTCGTCTGGCCTCACAACAGGTCCCCTCATTGGTTGGCACCTGGCCCAACTCGTGGTAGGAGGAAACCTGCGCTTAGATCCAGCGGATTATCCAGTTGAACAATATGTGAAGAAGTAGGCTGGGACAAAAGTCCTAGCCTCTCAATTATT
>NZ_KV818847.1:25964-35197 GCF_001815045.1 Streptococcus sp. HMSC065E03
TAACGAATGACCGATTTCTGTCCCACTCTCTTTTTTTCGAAAGACCTTCCGTAATTTGGCTAAAAATAATAGAATAGAACAAGTGAATCATCAAGAATATGGGAGTTGCTTTGAATTGGTTTCAATCACAATCCGGGGTCTTACAGGCCTTTCTCGCAGGATTGTTTACATGGGGCTGTACCATTGTAGGCTCAGCCATCGTCTTTTTCTTCAAGCATATTAGTCGCAAGTTACTGGACATCATGATGGGCTTTGCGGCAGGGGTTATGATCGCGGCTTCGTTTTGGTCACTCTTGCAACCCTCGATTGAGTATGCGGAAACCTCTTATGGGAGCCTGGCTTGGCTGCCGGCAGCTATTGGTTTTTTAGCTGGAGGATTTTTCCTCCGTTTGATAGATGCCATCGTCCCTCACCTTCATATGAGTAAGGAGATTGAGGATGCTGAGAGTATCCATACGCCGCGGGAGAAGAAGTTGTCTAAAACGACTCTACTCTTTCTCGCCATTACCATCCACAATTTCCCAGAAGGCTTAGCGGTCGGAGTGGCCTTTGGAGCTCTGGCTAGCAATCCAAGTCCAGAAGCCTTTATCGGGGCGGTTGGTTTGGCCATTGGGATTAGCTTGCAAAATATCCCAGAAGGGGCAGCTCTTTCCATTCCAATCCGGACAGATGGAAAATCCCGTCTCAATGCCTTTTATTGGGGATCCATGTCCGCTATCGTCGAGCCCATCGGAGCTCTGCTAGGAGCAGTAGCTGTCTTGTCCATGACGGCCATCTTGCCTTACGCCCTTTCTTTTGCGGCAGGTGCGATGATCTTCGTGGTGGTTGAAGAGTTGATCCCAGACTCCCAGACCAATGGCAATACAGACGTAGCGACCCTGGGCCTCATGGTTGGCTTTGTCATTATGATGATCCTAGACGTCGCTTTGGGATAAGGAACTGAAAAGGAGAGCATCAGGACAAGCTCTTTTTTTGATTGCTGTTATTGTCTTTGAGAAAAAAGATAGTCAGATACAGCTCAAAGGGTTCTTCATTAGTCAGGAGTATTATCTTATGGTAAAAATCAAGTTTATAAAGAAAAGCAAAAGGATGATGAGTGTCATCGCTATGCCTCTCCTTATTGCAATTGGGATTTCTTTGTTTCATATGAACAAACAATTGGAGGAAAAGCAACGCAATAGAGAGTATGAAGTCAGCCTTGTAAAGACCTTGAAGAATTCTTACGAGGGTATTGAGGAGATTGAGATTCTAAATCCATCTTATAGCTCCATTCCTTCAGACGCATGGGGAGCTGATGTCAAAATTACATTTGTTGATGGGACTACAAAGCAACACGAATTAGCCTATGATAAATATGTTCATAAAATGAAGATAGGGGTCTATCATAATGAAGATGAGGAATTTCAGAGCTTTATGGATTCTAGGAAAGGCACGACCAAATCTGGAGTAAAGGTAAGGTTTTCAGACGGCTCAGTCAAGGAGCAGTAATCTATTTGAATCATGAGTAAGACCAATGCTAACAATTCTACAACACTCATCTCCTGTCATCACCTTGTAACACAAATGCAAGGTGACTTTTTTATATAAACATGATAAAATAAGGGTAATGACTACGTAGAAAGGCCTAACATTATGAAAGGTATTATTTTAGCAGGGGGCTCAGGAACTCGCTTGTATCCATTGACACGTGCGGCTTCTAAACAATTGATGCCCATTTATGACAAACCAATGATCTACTATCCGCTGTCAACCCTTATGTTGGCTGGGATCAAAGATATCCTGATCATCTCAACACCTCAAGACCTTCCTCGTTTTGAAGAGCTTCTTGGAGATGGTTCTGAACTAGGAATTTCTCTCTCTTATGCAGAGCAACCAAGTCCAGATGGTTTGGCGCAAGCCTTCATTATCGGGGAAGACTTTATCGGTGACGATCATGTTGCCCTCATCCTTGGGGACAATATCTTCCACGGAAATGGCTTAACCAAGATGTTGCAACGGGCAGAAGCGAAAGAAAAAGGAGCGACTGTCTTTGGTTACCAAGTTAAAGATCCAGAACGCTTTGGTGTGGTAGAGTTTGACGCGGATATGAACGCTATCTCTATCGAAGAAAAGCCAGAACATCCAAAATCGAACTTTGCAGTGACAGGACTTTACTTCTATGACAATGATGTGGTAGAAATTGCCAAAAACATCAAACCAAGTCCTCGTGGCGAGCTTGAAATCACCGATGTCAACAAGGCTTATTTGGAGCGTGGAGATCTCTCTGTTGAGCTCATGGGCCGTGGTTTTGCCTGGTTGGATACTGGAACTCACGAAAGCCTCTTGCAAGCATCTCAATATATCGAAACTGTTCAACGCTTGCAAAATGTCCAAGTGGCTAACCTTGAGGAAATTGCCTATCGCATGGGTTATATCACCAAAGAACAAGTCCATGAATTAGCGCAATCATTGAAGAAAAACGAATACGGACAATACTTGCTCCGTTTGATTGGAGAAGCATAATGACGGAACAATTTTTTGATAAAGAATTAGCAGCCCGCAAAATTGAAGCCATCCCAGGCTTGATGGAGTTTGATATTCCAGTGCGCGGGGATAACCGTGGTTGGTTTAAAGAAAACTTCCAAAAAGAGAAAATGCTTCCCCTTGGATTCCCTGAAAGCTTCTTTGCAGAAGGCAAGTTGCAAAACAATATTTCATTCTCTCGTAAGAATGTTTTGCGTGGTTTGCATGCAGAGCCTTGGGACAAGTACATCTCTGTAGCAGATGAAGGAAAGGTTCTTGGCACTTGGGTAGACCTTCGTGAAGGCGATAGCTTTGGGAATACCTACCAAACAGTGATCGATGCTTCAAAAGGCATCTTCGTCCCTCGTGGTGTTGCCAATGGCTTCCAAGTTTTGACAGACAAAGTTGCCTATACTTACTTAGTCAATGACTACTGGGCATTGGAACTCAAACCAAAATATGCTTTTGTCAACTATGCAGACCCAAGCCTAGACATCCAATGGGAAAACTTGGAAGAAGCAGAAGTCTCAGAAGCAGACAAGAACCACCCATTGCTCAAAGACGTCAAACCCCTAAAAGCAGAAGATTTGTAAAATATAAATCTTAAAACAATCAAGAACATCATTATATAGTTTTTAGCTTTGCTATAAACGAGCGAAGCGAGCTATGTACTTAGCTTTCCGCCGTGAGAAAAGCACCTGAACTACTTTTGTTTCAGGTGCTCGGAAGTTTTGATACACTAGGCTCAAAACTTAGTCATGGAACTTCGAAGAAGTTCGCTGACGTCCGTACTCACCTAAGGAAAGCTAAAAAAAAGATTGATTTAAGGAATAATCAAAACTAAAAATTATTTGGAGAAAAAATGTCAGAATATAAACATATCATCGTAACCGGTGGAGCTGGTTTCATCGGTTCAAACTTCGTCCACTATGTATACAACAACCATCCAGACGTGCATGTGACTGTCCTTGATAAACTTACTTATGCTGGTAACCGTGCCAATATCGAAGAAATCCTTGGAGATCGTGTCGAGTTGGTGGTGGGAGACATCGCTGATGCTGCATTAGTTGATAAATTGGCTGCTAAGGCTGATGCCATCGTTCACTATGCGGCTGAAAGCCACAATGATAACTCCCTCAAAGATCCATCTCCATTTATCTACACAAACTTTGTTGGGACTTATACACTCTTGGAAGCAGCTCGTAAATACGACATTCGTTTCCACCACGTGTCAACAGACGAAGTGTATGGAGACCTTCCATTGCGCGAAGATCTTCCTGGACATGGGGAAGGTCCTGGTGAAAAATTCACTGCTGAAACCAAATACAACCCATCATCACCTTATTCATCAACCAAGGCTGCTTCTGACTTGATTGTGAAAGCTTGGGTACGTTCATTTGGTGTCAAAGCAACGATTTCAAACTGTTCAAACAACTATGGTCCATACCAACACATCGAGAAGTTCATCCCACGTCAAATCACCAATATCTTGTCTGGTATCAAACCAAAACTTTATGGTGAAGGCAAGAACGTCCGTGACTGGATCCACACCAACGACCACTCAACTGGTGTTTGGGCTATCCTCACTAAAGGCCGTATCGGTGAAACTTACCTGATCGGTGCCGATGGTGAAAAGAACAACAAGGAAGTGCTTGAATTGATCCTTGAAAAAATGGGACAACCAAAAGATGCCTACGACCGTGTAACAGACCGTGCTGGTCACGATTTGCGTTACGCTATTGATTCAACCAAATTGCGTGAAGAATTGGGTTGGGAACCACAATTCACCAACTTCGAAGCAGGTTTGGAAGAAACCATCAAGTGGTACACAGACCACCAAGACTGGTGGAAAGCTGAAAAAGAAGCTGTCGAAGCCAACTATGCGAAGACACAAGAAGTTTTGAAATAAGGAAGAAAGTCCAAGTAGAAAATTGCTTGGACTTTTTCTTTTATTTTCTGAAAATGAGTGATTGCCTTTTCATGTATGGTATAATAGGATCAGTTTGAAAACAATCATCGATTAGGAGGAATAGATGAATCAAAAAGATTGGGTTGACTATTTTGAAGCACTCCATAACCGTAAGCCGAGTCTGCAAGAGTTTCAAAATGCACGAGCGAATGGTGAGTTTGTAGTGGAACGAAAAGAGACCGTTCCTGAAGCACCAGTTCCATCAGCGGTAGCCTCACGAGAGAAAAGTGAGCAGGTTCAAATGCCGTCACAAGTGGAGTCAGGGTATGAGACTCTAGCTATCAAACGCTTTAGTGTGAAATGGAATAAGCAGACCAAATGGGCTTTATCAGGTGTGGGAATACTAGCTGTTATTGTACTGGCTTATTTCTTTTTCTTCCAACCGACTCCAAGTTTGGAAGGAATTTGGGTTGGACCTGCTGATTCAACAGCAGTGGTTTATGAGTTAAATCAAGAAGATCCACGATCGTATGGTAAGTATAAGATTGAGAAAGTTTACAAAGGTAATGAAGCAAAACAAGAGTTTCAGAAAGCTTTAAACCAGTTAAACTACTCCAAGCTGAAAAACTTAGCAGATGTTGATAGAAAATTTGACCTCCACACGAGGGAAGTTATCATCATTAAAGACGAGCATGGGCTTGTTTATAATCTACTCCAAAGCAATGGGACCAATGTGATTTTAGCCAATGACTTGATGGATTTGGTTACCTATAGTGATCATTCAGAAAGCTTTAAGAAGAATGCTATTTTTCACAAGACAGAAATTCCTAAAGTGCTAGTTGGGAAATGGAAAATTGAGCGTTCTTATCATGATGAAACCAATTATCTTGAATTAAATGCTCGTGGTATTCTTACTTATAGTGAATTTGATAGTAGCGAAGGTACGGCTTTTTATAGCCTAGAAGAGCTCCAAAAGATGCCTTCAACTAAGTTTGAACAAGAAAAGACAGCTGACAAAGTGAAAGAGATATATGAAGATCTTCAAGATGCGGTCGATTCTCAAGATTACCAGCTAACTAGTATGAAAGACGTGTACAAGCAACTAGGATCTGATTTTTATTATGTCCCTGTAAATGGAGGGAAGACAGTCCTAGTTTTCACAGAAGACTATCATTTAGTTGAAAAATTGGAAAAAGTGAAATAAATCAGAAGGGCCGAAAGGTCCTTTTTTCTTTTAATCATGAATTTCCTAAAAAAGCTCTGAACTCGCTGATTTGTGGTATAATATGATTAGTTTTTTTAATGAATCAATAAGGGGGATATGATGAATCAAAAAGATTGGGTTGAATACTTTGAAGCGGTCAATGGTCGCAAGCCAAGTATGCAAGAATTTCAAGAAGCTCGTGAAAAAGGGGAGTTTGTCGTAGAGCGAAAAGAAGCGCCAGCTCCAACAACTGAGGCACCAGCTCCAGCAACTGAAGCGCAGGCTCCTGCTCAGGAAGCACCTGTTGCACCTAGTGCGCCTCTTTCACAAGAGCAGACAGCTTTTGTCCAACCGCAGCCATCGGCGAAAACTTTGCAACCTGTTCCAAGACCGAAAAGATCACGCTTCAGTTTTAATAAACAACCCCAAATTGGGGCCGCAGTTGCGGGACTTGTCGCAGTGATTTCCTTTGCTTGGTTCTTCTTCTTTTCAGGTGGACCAAGTCTAGATGGTGTTTGGTTGAGAAATACGGATTCAAGTCCGGTCACTTATGAACTAAGTGGAAAGAAACAAAAAGTCAATGGTGGCGAGACCATCAAAAAGGTTTTCAAGGGCAATGAAGCGAAAAAAGAATTTAATACCGCACTTTCTTTGTTAAATTCGACAGACTTGCATTCACTTGCGGATGTCGATAAGAAATTTAACCTGAAGACGACTGAAATAGTTGTTATTAAGTCTGGTGGGAACACACGCTATAACTTGCTCCAAAAAGACGGAAGCAATATTATTTTAAGAAATGATTTATTCGACTTGAAAACTTATAAGTCATACAAAGGAAACTTTGAAGATAATTTGGTCTATCACAAGGTTGAAACACCAAAGGCCATGGTTGGAAAATGGAAGAATGTGACAGAAGGAGATAATACAACTGTTCAGATTTCAGATCATGGAATTATTAGTGATAAGTATTACGATAGCAAGGCTTACGCATTCTATTCTCTAGCTGATTCAGAAAAGTATGATGGAGACACGACTTCTAAAGAGGAGATTGAACACACATTTGAAGTCATTCAAGAAGCGGTGAAATCACAAGGCTATCAAGTGAAGAGCGCTAAGGAAGTCTATATACAAGCTAATTCAAATTATTGTTTCGTACCTGTCAACGGTGGAAAAAACATACTCGTCTTACGTGGTGGTAATGAATTTGCCGCAAAATTAGAAAAAGTAAAATAATGAAAGGACCGCAAGGTCCTTTTAGATTGAAGACAAAGTCATCTTCATCTTAGAAACTTTCCTTAGGTGAGTACGGACGTCAGCGAACTTCGAAGAAGTTCCATGACTTAGTTTTGGACCTAAGGTTCCAAAACTCCCGAGTGCTAGAAACAATAGTGTTTCTAGCACTTTTCTCACGGCGGAAAGTTTCAGTATCTTGATTCATTTAAAAAATTAGAACTCATTATTATTTCTTTGCAAGATTACTTGGCTTTTTTACTAAAGAATTAGTTTATCTAAATAATCAAAGTACCGGAAGGTCCTTTTTGTTTCCAAACTTCTTATTGAAAAACTATTCATGTCTAGGCAAAAATATGGTAAAATGGATAAGATGTGTCTGAGATGTCTATTTCTTCTCAGACGACTACAGGTAATGGAGTAGAAAATGCAAAATAGACCTATTATTATTGGTGTTACTGGTGGCTCTGGTGGTGGAAAGACCAGTGTGTCTCGTGCCATTTTGGCCAATTTCCCGAATGAAAAGATTGCCATGATTGAGCATGATTCTTATTACAAGGACCAAAGTCATTTGACCTTTGAGGAGCGGATCAAGACCAACTATGACCATCCTTTTGCCTTTGATACGGACTTGATGATTGCGCAGATCAATGAACTCTTGGAGGGTCGTCCGGTAGATATTCCAACTTATGACTATGCTGAACATACGCGCAGCAGCAAGACCTATCGTCAGGAACCACAAGATGTTTTCATCGTGGAAGGAATCTTAGTTCTTGAAGACAAGCGTCTTCGGGACTTGATGGACATCAAGATTTTCGTTGATACGGATGATGATGTGCGGATCATTCGCCGGATCAAGCGAGATATGGAAGAGCGTGGCCGGAGTCTGGATAGTGTCATTGAGCAATACCTTGGTGTAGTAAAACCGATGTACCACCAGTTCATCGAGCCAACCAAGCGTTATGCGGACGTGATCATTCCTGAGGGCGTGACCAACACAGTTGCGATTGACTTGATCACAACCAAGATTGAAAAAATCCTCAACGAAGCGCGTGAAGGAAAATAAAGATAGGGAGAAAGAGGGCAATCGATCTCCAATCCAATAACAATAGTTGGAATTACGGAATGTCGCAGTAGTTGGTGAGACTCTTCATTCGCTAAAAGACTCGAAAGAGTTCTCAATCAACTTTGCGGGGGTGGTACGGGAAACGTTATGTAACGTTCTGTACCACTCCCTCTTTTTCCTAGGGAGAATGGAAATGAAAAGGGAGTTTCATTCGCGGACCAAGGCGTTCGCTTGTTTATTGACCATGTGTGCTGGTTTTTCAGATGCTTATACTTTTATTTGTCGGGGTGGGACCTTGGCGGCAGGCCAGACGGGAAATGTGGTCTTTCTATCGGTTGGTTTGATTGGCCAGCAGATCTCAGATGTAGAAGTAAAGTTAGCGACCATGTTGGCCTTTATGCTGGGAATCTTTTTGATGACGGTTTTGCGGCGTTTGATTGACAATTCAGTCTGGCGCCTCAGTACCTTGGTGCCCTTTATCCTCACGACCTTGGTGACGGGATTTTTGCCAGCATCGGTAAAAAATGTCTTCATCGTGCCTTTTTTTGGCCTGAGTTTGGGAATCGTAGCGACCTCTTTTGGAGAAGTGGATGGCTACGCCTATAATCATTCCTTCATGACAGGAAATCTCAAGAAAACCATGGTGGCTTATGGGAATTTTGTCAGAGAAAAGGAGAAGAAATTCCTTTGGGAAGCCATTTTTATGACCTGCTTGATCGGGAGTTTCGTCTTTGGGGCCATTTTTTCGACCTACTTGATTCAGTTTTATGGATTAGAGACCATCTGGCTGGTGTCCATCATCTTGACTATCTTTTTAATCTATCGTGCTATTCAGTATTTTGAGGTCTTTCACTTCAATCGGCGACATGACTAGATAAAGGTATCATAAAAAACTTTCCTTAGGTGAGTGCGGACGTCAGCGAACTTCGAAGAAGTTCCATGACTAAATCAAGATACAAAGGGCGTCTGCGGATAAAGTCAAAATAGGAAGTTTGACGCAGAATCTTTCGATTCTAGGAGAACTTATCTTTTTGACACAATCCGCAGCCCGTGTTCAATTCGTATTGAGCCCCTTCGCTCTTTAATTTCTGGGCTCAGGCTAAAACAGTTTCCCAAACTGTTTTACTCTCAATAATTCCGTGTGCCTGAAGCAGTTAAGCTTCAGGCACTTTTCTCACAGCGGAAAGTTTAGTATATTCTTGATCTATTTAAATTAATAAGACCTCGGTTTTATCTCTTTGCAGAATCGCTTAAGTTATTTTACTAAGAATTAGTTTATCTATATTCCAGAGGCTGGGACAAAAGTCCTAGCCTCTCAATTG
>NZ_KV818847.1:35297-98155 GCF_001815045.1 Streptococcus sp. HMSC065E03
GAATTACCGATTTCTGTCCCACTCTCTTTTCTTTCGCTGTTTGAAGCTTAATTTTTGGGCAAAGATTTGGTATAATGGAAGGTATGAAACATTCGGAAAAAGAATCACAATACCAGCTCTTGCTGGCTCAGTTAGACGCTCTCTTAACAGGAGAAAGCAATGCCTTGGCTAATCTGTCCAATGCCAGTGCGCTCTTAAATCAAGCCCTGCCTCGTTCGGTCTTTGCAGGTTTTTATTTGTATGACCAAACGGAATTAATCCTGGGACCTTTTCAGGGAGGTGTTTCTTGTGTCCATATCGCTCTTGGAAAGGGTGTCTGTGGAGAAGCAGCTCAAAAGCAGGAAACCATGATTGTCGATGATGTGCGCCAGCATGCCAACTATATTTCCTGTGATAGCCGGGCTATGAGTGAGATTGTGGTGCCTATGGTCAAGGACGGTCAGCTCCTTGGGGTTTTAGACCTGGATTCGGAGTGTGTCTCTGACTATGATCTGCTGGATCAGGAGTATTTAGAAAAGTTTGTCGCCCTCTTGATCGAAAAGACAAACTGGGACTTTAAGATGTTTGGAGTTAAGAACTAATGTATCAAGCTTTATATCGGAAATACCGTAGCCAGACCTTTGGCCAATTGGTCGGCCAGCAAGTGGTGGCACGGACATTGAGACAGGCAGTGGAGCAGGAGAAGATCAGCCATGCCTATCTCTTTTCTGGTCCTCGTGGTACTGGGAAAACCAGTGTGGCCAAGATCTTTGCTAAGGCTATGAACTGTCCTAATCAAGTCAATGGGGAGCCTTGTAACGACTGCTATATCTGTGAATCCATTACCAATGGGAGCCTAGAAGATGTCATTGAGATCGATGCAGCCTCCAACAATGGGGTCGATGAAATTCGCGATATTCGCGACAAGTCAACCTATGCTCCAAGTCTAGCCAAGCACAAGGTCTACATTATCGATGAGGTCCATATGCTCTCAACAGGGGCCTTTAATGCCTTGTTGAAGACGCTGGAAGAGCCGACGGAAAATGTGGTCTTTATCCTTGCAACAACGGAGTTACACAAGATTCCTGCGACCATTCTGTCACGGGTGCAACGCTTTGAATTCAAATCCATCAAACTGCCGGATATCGTTCACCATTTGGAAAGCATCCTAGCTACAGAAGGGATTGCCTATGAAGCAGATGCTGTGCAGATCATTGCTCGGCGCGCTGAAGGTGGGATGCGGGATGCCTTGTCCATTTTGGATCAAGCCCTGAGTCTGACTGCGGGTAGTGAGTTGACGACAGCAATCGCTGAAGAGATTACGGGCTCAATCAGCCTAGCTGCGCTCGATCACTACGTAGCTGCCATCCTGGCTCATGATGCGACAGCGGCGCTGGATCAGCTGGTGATTATCTTTGATAACGGGAAGAATATGGCCCGTTTCGTTACGGACTTACTTCAATACCTGAGAGATCTCTTGATTGTCCAGACAGGTGGCGAAAACACTCACGCTAGTGACTTGTTTGCGGCGAATCTTGAAGCCGATCAAGCCCGTCTTTTTGCCCTGATTGACCAGGCGACGACCAGTCTGGCGGACATCAAAAATAGTCTGCAACCGCGTATCTATACTGAAATGATGACCATTAAATTGGCTGAAAGCACAGGCCAAGTTTCTAACTCAGCTGCTGTGGAGGTTCCCTCCAATGTGCTAGCTCAGCTGGAAGACTTGAAGAAGGAAGTCGCTCAGCTTAAGCAACAGTTAGCGCAATCGGGTAGCAGTCTTCCTACTTCAAAACCGACAGTAGCTCGTCCAACCAAGTCGAGCAAGGGCTACCGTGCAGATCGAAACAAGGTCAACGCGATTTTGCAAGAGGCGGTCGAAAACCCAGAGTTGGCAAGGACCAACTTGATCCGTCTTCAGAACGCTTGGGGGGAAATTATCGAGAGCTTAGCAGGTGCGGATAAGGCCCTCTTAATCGGATCCCAGCCGGTCGCTGCCAATGAAAATCACGCTATTTTAGCCTTTGAGTCTGCCTTTAATGCTGAACAGACTATGAAGAGGGACAACCTCAATACCATGTTTGGAAATATCCTCAGCAATGCTGCGGGCTTCTCACCAGAGATTTTAGCGGTTTCGATGGAAGAATGGACCCAAATCCGGGCAGAGTTTTCGGCTAAGGCGCGTGGGCAAAAAGCGGAAGTGGTGGAAGAAGAGGAAAGTGTCATCCCTGAGGAATTTCACTTTTTATCCGATAAAATCACCCTGCAAGACGATTAATACATGAATTTTTTACTGAATCATGGTAAAATAATTTTATGAATAGAAAACAATTTGCAGTGATAGCAGTCTTTACTGCTATGGAGACTTATTTTTTCAATGAAGCGACCATGGCGGGTCAAATGCTCTTTGCATGTTTTTGGGCCCTCTTGATATTGCGCAATCTCCAAACAGCCTATATGGTGGAGAAAATTGCTAGTGCCATTGAAAAAGAAATCAGAAAGAAAAGAAAATAAAACCTTTGAAAAGAAATCTTTTTTCAAAGGTTTTTTTCTTGTTTTAAAAGGCTCCTTGGCATTGCTTGCGGTAATCTCCTGGGGAGAGGCCGACCTTCTGTTTAAAAGCCTTTGTAAAGTAGGAGTAGTTGTCATATCCCACCTGGAGGGCAACTTGGTAAATGGGGGTATCGCTTTGCGATAGCATCTCTTTTGCAGCGGCCATCCGTTTATCGGTGATGTATTTCACCAGGGTTTCGCCGGTGTCGCGCTTAAACATCCGTGCTAGATGATCTGGACTAAGAAAAACCATTTCGGCCAGCTTGGTGCGACTGATATCCTCCTTGTAATGGTGGTCGATGTAGTCGGTGATCCGCTGGATGAGATTGGATTGGTGTTCTAGATCGATCACATAATGGCGAGCAGAGCTCCAGTAATCCCCAATATAGGCTTCAAAAGCTTCGATGGCATGAAAACGCCGTTCGAAGAGAAATTGATGGTGTTTGTTTTGAAATAACTTGTGGGCGAGAATACCGTTCTTGTCCAGATAAATCCCAATTTGCTGGGTCCAGTCTAGCTGGAGTTCACTCAGAGCTGAGAGCGGGATGCGATCTTGAGTCTCTAAGCTATGGATGATTTGGAGAAGCTGTTCCGTCTCTAGTTGATTTGTAAAAGTAAGCGATGTCCGATGAGCGGGCTTTTGAGGTTGTGGACCCAAAGAAGCATAGGAGTGGATACTGTTCCAATGGAAGACTTGTTCTTCACTGTATTGGCAGAGTTGCAGAGCCTTCATCAAGAGCGTCTCAAGGGAAATAGCATCTGAATAGAGAAGGATAGAGGATCGGTCTAAGTCTTGCTGGATCTTCTGCTGGATAGCCTCTAGGAAGTCTACACACTCTGTAGTCTGATTCTTTTTGAAGAGGCAGAGGTAGCGATCGGTCTGGCTTTCGATTTTACTGAGGGCGCAGTAGTGGACAGGGAAATCCAGGGAGAGATCCTTGATACAATGGCGGAGCTGCAAGCGCCAAGAAGGGACGCTGGGGTGAAAGTCTTCTTCAACTAAGTGGAGAGTGATGAGGACTAAGAGGTAGTCTTCATGTGGTTTGGGGCTATAACCCCGTTTTGTCACTTCTTGAAGGAGCTGTTCTGCTTGAGATGGACGTGGTTTTCGCAAGTAGTCATGCCAAAATTCAGCTTCTTTTTGTCCTTGCTGGGCTAATTGGGCCGCACTCTTGTGGCGCTTGATCTTATTGAGGGCTTTTTGAATGATAAATTCTAAGCGATCTGGGTCAATCGGCTTGAGGTAGTATTCAAAACTTTGGAGTTCAATGGCTTTTTGTGCATAATTGAAATCAGCATAATTGGTAAGGAAGATCGTTTGAATGTCATATTTTTCTGACCGGACCCAGGCTAGGAGATCTAGCCCACTGCCTTGTGGCATCTCGATATCACTGATCATGAGGGCGATTGGGTGACTTTGAATGATGGCTTGGGCTTGGCTCAGACTGGAGGCAGTATATACCTGCTCAATGCCCAAGGCTTCCCAATGGATGGTTTCCTGTAGGGCTTTAATGATAAAACGATCATCGTCAACGAGTAGGATATTCATGTGTGTCTCCTTTGTAGGGTTCATAAGGAAGGCTCAGTTGGATGCGGGCCCCTCCTTGGGATCCATTTGAAAATTGAAGCGTGTAGTGATCTGGATAGAGGAGATCTAGTCGTTCCCGTGCATTGGTCAAACCAATGTGGTGGCCATCTTCTGTGACTAAGGATTTTTTCTCTGCTAGATCTTGTAAGATAGCGGAGCTAAAACCAGGACCATTATCCTGAAGGCAAATAGCAAGGTGTTGGTTTGCTTCTTCATGAATGGAAAGCTGGATGTGGAAGGAATCTTGGAAAGAAAAGCCGTGTTTGATGGCATTTTCCACAAAGGTTTGTAACAGCAGAGGGGGAATAGCAGCATCTTTCAGACCAGGATCCCAGTCCAGGTCAAAGTGGATGCTGTCGCCATAGCGGATTTTCTGGATCTCTAGGTAATTTCGGATATGTTGGATTTCATCTGCTAAGCGATTGAAATCTTGGTTGGCTTGAAAGAGGTGACGCAAGTAGTTGGAAGTCACCTTGGTCAACTCCTCGATTTCCTTATAGTCCTTGGTTTGGAGCATGCTGTGAATCATGGAGAGCATGTTGAGGTAAAAGTGGGGTCGGACTTGATTTTTGAGGTAATTGAGTTCGACTTTTTTGAGATTGAGTTGCGCGTGGTAGGCTCGAATTTGGAGGTCTTTCATATGGATCAGAACCTGATTGAGCTTGTGATTGGCCTGATCGATCTCTAAGATCCCTTGGTCTTCGATTACATCTAGCTTGGTAGAAGCAGCATCTAGCTGAGAAAGACGCTGGGTGAGTCGTTTCATTGGCTGGATCATCCGTTGACGAATATAAAGGATCAGAATGGTAGAGAGAACGGCGATGATCAAAGGGACCAAGGAGAGAAGGGTTTCAAGTACGATATTTGTACGGAAAACGTCTCCGTAATCGACCGTCACATACAGATCAAAAGGCAGGTGGGTTTGATTGCTATCGGCTTGAATGACGGAATCTGTAGCATGAATCTGGTTGGGGCGATCGATGGATAAGCGCCCTTTTTTCCCAATATTGAGCTTTTGCAAGGGTTTTAAAATATCCTGGGTAGAAATGATGGCATAGATAGCCTTGCCCTTGTAATGGAGGGATTTTAAGAGATAATCATGCTGGTTCAGGCTGATTCGTTGCCATTTTTGATTGGTCTTGTCTGTTTCTTTGTCATAGGTTTTAAGATGATCTTTCAATTGTACATAGTCCAGGTAGGGCAGTTGAAGACTGGAGGCATTGAAAAAATGGGGGATATCTCTTGTCTCTATGAAAAAGGTAATGGGGCTATCCATCTGGTACTGAAACTCCGTAAAATCGATCCGCAATTTTTTTAGATTTTCATGAAAATCCGTGAAATCAAGCGGGGTATTGAGCTCTGTCAAATAGTCATTGTGACTAATAGTACTGTACATAAAACGCTCAACGGAGTGAAGCTCTGTGTTTAAGGAATCCGCATAGATATGAATCGAGTCCTCTAAATGGAGCATATTTTGGTGTTTAATAAAATTTCGGCTAATCCCACCAATCAAAAGGTTGATCAAGGTATTGACGACTAAGAGGAGAAAGAGTAGGCGCGAAAAAAATTGAATCGAGTGATCTCGTGTACTTCTGTGAATAGCTTTCATAATGAGCACCTCACATATATTATAGCACTATTTGAAAACAGATTCATGAATAAAACCGATATTAAAGTAAAAAAAATCGGGAAAGTGCATGTTTTTGTGTGGAGAAAACGGAAAAGTGAATGAAGATGCACGAAAAAGTTCTATAAAGATGGAAAAGATTCCTATAAAATAAAGGAGAAAGAAAAGGAGGGCCTTATGAAAAGCGAAGTTAATGCGAAGCAGAGCAAATGTAAGAAAAATATTCCTTTATATGTGCTGCTCCTGCCATCGATTATTTTATTGATTTTATTTGCCTATATCCCTATGGCGGGTCTAGTCATCGCTTTTAAAGATTACTCTCCCGCTACTGGGATATTTGGAAGTCCTTGGGCTGGTCTCAAGTATTTTAACCAGTTCTTCTCATCCTTCCAATTTGCAACAACCATGAAGAATACCTTGAAAATTTCTATTTACAGTATTCTGGTTGGTTTTCCCTTGCCGATTGTTCTAGCCATTATTTGCAACCAGATTCGTGTGGGCAAGTTCAAAAAAATCTTTCAAGTAACGACTTATTTGCCTCATTTTATCTCGACCATGGTCATGTGTGGGATGATTATTCTTTTTCTCTCTCCAAGTAGTGGACTGTTAGCCAATGTCCTCAAATTGGTCGGCTTAAAGATGCCTGCTCTCTTATCCAAACCGGGTAGCTTTGCAGGTGTCTATGTCTGGAGCGATGTCTGGCAACATATTGGTTGGGATAGTATCATCTATCTAGCCGCTCTATCGGCTATTGATCCGACCTTTTATGAGGCAGCGACCATGGACGGGGCGAGTCGATTGCAAAAAATCCGCCATATTGACTTACCCTTACTGTTACCAACGGCGATGATTCTCTTGATTCTCAGAGCAGGCAGTCTACTCAGTGTTGGTTTTGAAAAGGTCTTGCTCTTGCAAAATCCACTCAATCTAGCTGGAAGTGAAATCATTTCGACTTATGTCTACAAAGTGGGGATGATTAATTTTCAATATAGTTACTCGACAGCGATCGGTCTCTTTAATACCTTGGTTAACTTGATCATCTTACTGTCGGTCAACTGGTTTGCGAAACGCTATACCAAGACAGGATTGTTCTAGAAAGGAGGAGAAATTGTGAAATTGTTTCAACATGCGAGAAAGACCAAGTCAGAAATCCTCTTTGATGTTTTTATCTATGGTCTAGCGATTTGTTTGATTCTCTTGATTGTCTACCCTTTGTGGTTTGTCATTATCGCTTCATTCAGTAATCCGTCTGATGTGGCAACTGGTAAGGTTTGGTTTATCCCGAGAGAATGGCGACTAGACGGCTATCAACGCTTGATTGAGCAACCTTTGTTTCTAAAGAGCTATCTCAACACCATCCTCTACACGGTTGTAGGGACCATCGTTGCCCTGGTCATTAATATCCCGGCTGGTTACGCTTTGTCGCGAAAGGACCTCTTTGCTAAGAAATGGGTCAGTGTCTTCTTTATCGTTCCCATGTTTGTCTCTGGGGGCTTGATTCCCATTTATTTGACAGTGAAACAATTGGGCTTGCTCGATACCTTCTGGGTAATGGTCGTACCGTTTGCAGTATCTCCTTACAATATCGTTGTAGCTCGAACTTTCTTTAACAATAGTATTCCAGAAGGGATGTGGGAAGCCGCCCAGATCGATGGGTGTGGAACCATTCATTACTTCAGAAAGATCGTGCTCCCCTTGTCCAAGGCTATTATTGCCGTTATTGGACTTTGGACAGCAGTAGGGATCTGGAATTCTTGGTTCAATGCCTTGATTTATTTGACCAATGAAAATCTCCAACCCCTACAACTGATCCTGCGCCGTCTCTTAATTAGTAATCAAATGTTGCAATCGCAAGCAACAGGGGAGGTAGCTTCTGACCTCCGTATTAAGGCTGATATGATGAAATATGCAGCCATCGTTATCTCAACAGCACCGATTATGATGCTGTATCCATTCGTCCAAAAATACTTTAATCAAGGTGTCATGATAGGAGCCTTGAAAGAATAGGAGAAGATCATGAAAAACAGGAAATTTGCCTATCTGCTCCTTGGAGCAGCTGCTTTAGCTGGCTTGACGGCTTGTGGAGCTTCCACAAATAAATCAAGCACTGACAAGAATGATGGAAATACCTTCAAGATCACGACCGTTCGTTGGTCGGATTGGGGGGAAGACTATCACAAAGGTTTTCTAGATGATTCAGCCAAGGAATCAGGTATCAAGATCAAATGGGATACCATGGTGGCTGCAGACTGGTCTGATAAGAAATCCGTTCTTGTTGCCAGTGGAGATTTACCAGACGCTTTCTTGGGATCCAATGCCTTCACGGATTCTGAAATCGCTCAGAACCAAAACATGTTCATTCCATTGGAAGACTTGATCAAGGATAATATGCCAAACTTGAACAAGGCCTTTGAAAAAGAACCAAAATTAAAAGCCATGGTGACCAACCCAGATGGTCATATTTACAGTCTGCCTAAGAAATTGCCAATGCGGCCAATCGTCGGCAACCAGCTCTTTATTAATAAGAAATGGTTGGATAACCTTGGCTTGAAGATGCCCGAAACCTATGATGAATTGGTGACTGTTTTACAAGCCTTTAAGGATAAGGATGCTAATGGCAATGGGGATGTCAATGATGAAATTCCATTTGGTTCTGGTAACTTTGATCCGACCTTCTCTTATATTTTGCCATTCAACAACCGTCTGGGTGGAGATAATACCTATGAAATGTCAGTCAAAGATGGTAAACCGGTCTACCTCCGAACAGAAGAAAGTTATAAACAAGGGATAGCGGCGATGCATGAAGCCTACAAGAAAGGCTTGATCGACCCTGAACTCTTTACAGAAGATACCTCTATGTCTGTTGCCAAACGGATGGACAAGGGTGTGGCGCGTGTCGGCGTATCAAGTGGTTGGACAGCAGATGCAACCTTTGGCCAACATGCCAGCGAATATGCTCCTCTCCCAGCATTGAAAGGCCCAGATGGCAAACAATATGTCATTTCTGACCCAGATCATTTGAACTATGGACGCAATGAAATCCTGATCACAAATAAGTGCAAGGACCCTGCAAAATTGCTCAAATGGTTGGATAAATTCTACACGGATGATGCCAGCATCCAAAACTTCTATGGATCCTTTGGCATTGCGACTGAAAAAGATGGTGACAAGTACAAGGTCTTGGCTCCAAAAGATGGTAAATCTGCCGATGAATGGGCTTGGATTAATTCCCTTCGTGACTTTGGACCAAAATATGTGTCAGATGATATCAATAGTCATGTCGACATCGACCAAACGCAAGGTGATGGCCTCAAATTGAAGATGGACAAAGAATTGAAACAATACGCTTTGCCAGCATATCCAAATGTCATCTACTCTCAAGAAGAATTGAACAAATTGTCCTCTATTTATGTCGATATCAACTCCTATGTTACCCAACAAGCTTCTAAATGGGTAGTCGAAGGGGGCGTCGAAAAGGATTGGGACGATTACAAAGCAACATTGAAGAAGATGGGCATTGATGACTTTATGAAGATTCAACAGGATGCCTATGATCGTTACCAAAAAGAAGTGAAGTAACAGGAGTCTAAATGGATTCAAGTAAGTAACTCAGGGGCCTAAAGCCCCTGAGTGCTTCCTTGGAGGAAGTGGAAGAAAATAGAGATGAAGAACAAGGAGAAGAAGATGCAAAAATTATTTTCATTGGATGGACGCTTGGTCAAGACCTTGACCCGGTTGACAGACATCATTATCTTGAACACCTTGTTTATCGTTTGCTGCCTTCCGATTTTCACGATCGGTGCATCGCTTACCGCTTTAGCAACCATGTGGCACCGCTTGTTGAAAGGGGTAGATACGGATCTCGTCTTTCATTTTTTCCGAATCTTTCGAGCTAATTTCAAGCAAGCGACGGTGATTTGGTTGACTTGCCTAGGACTATCAGCCCTTCTTTATTTGGATTACTGTCTTTTTTCAAATACGGCGCTCTTAAGTGAGTATGGGATTTGGATTTTGCTTCCCTTTATCGTTCTTCTATGTGGAGGGATGACCTTGATCTTCCCTTATATCGGCCTCTTTGAAGACCCTACAAGAAAGGTCTGTCTGAATAGTTTCCTCATTGCTCTTTTAAATCCAATTCAAACCATCTTTCTTATCTTCTTCAATCTGGCAGTAGTTTATATCAGTCTTAGTAGTCCTGAACGGTTACTGACAGCTATTTATCTCTTCACCTTTGGTGGTTTCGCTCTTTGGAGCTTCTTGAATGTCCGACTGACCGATCAGATCTTTTCAAGGATCCAAGAAGGAGAAATCTTTGAAAAATAAAGTCAAGCAAGTGGGGCGTATGTGTTACTGATATTATTTAAATCGAATAAAGTTTTCTAGAAAATCTAGGAAACTTTTTCTATTTCATAAACATTTCACATTTCTTTTCTATAATAACTATAACAAATGATGAAAGCGTCCACATTGTATTGTCGTGGACCTTGAAATGGAGGGTGAGATCATGCTCTTACAACAGGCAATCGCCTATATTTCTCGAAAAAGAACGAGGAATCTGGTCCTCTTTCTGATTCTGCTCTTAATCCTCTCTTGCTTGTATTTCTGTTTTTCACTGATGCAAGTAGGAGGAAGGCTGGAGGATCATATCAAGCAGTCGGCTGGGACCAGCTTTGCCCTGACCAGTAAGCAGGGGGATAAGCCCTTTTCTCTGAAAGAAGCTGAAAAGGTGCAGCAGCTAGCTGGAGTTGGATCTATGGTTCCTCAATATGAAAGTCCCGTTCGTATTCTTGGTAAAGAAGCGGTGACGGGACAGCAATCGGTAGAACGGGATGATCTGGGTCAGGAAGCCAAGCAAGCGCTAGGCGCTGTCTTCACCCAGAAGACAGACCAGCACCTAGATTTCCGGAGTAGCAGTTTCCAACTGGTGCAAGGCAAGCACTTATCTGACAAGGCTCGCGGCCAGATCTTGATCCACGAAGAGTTGGCTAAGAAGAACAAGCTAAAGGTCGGAGATTCCTTGACCTTATCCAGCTTTCAGATGGGAGAGACTCCTGCCAAAGAGCAAACCTTTAAAATCGTTGGGATCTTTTCAGGTAAGAAACAGGAAAAATTCACAGGAATGACCTCTGATCTGAGTGAGAATCAAGTCTACCTCCCTTATGAGGATGCGACCAAGCTCCTTGGTCTCAGTCAGCAAGAAGTGACCCAGGTCACCTTTGGCGTCAAAGATCCTGAGAAAATCGATGCCCTCTTGAAGCAAGTTAAAAGCTTGGATCTGGATTGGCAATCGCTACGCGTGGTCGAAGATCGCAAGGCCTTTGACCAGATGAAAGAATCCTCTCAGACCCTGGAAGGCCTGGTACGGATCATGATGATCGTCCTCCTGGTGACAGGAGCTGGAGCTCTATCGCTCTTACTGAGTCTCTGGACACGGGAGCGGATCCACGAAATCGGGGTCCTCTTATCCATTGGGAAGAGCAAGGGCCGGATCTTTAGACAGTTCCTCTTGGAAGTGGTGCTGGTATCCTTACTAGCAGTGATCCCAGCCTTTCTCATCGGGCGGATGGTCAGCCATCGTTTCTTAGAGCAGTTTGTCGGACAGACCGGTCAACAGCAGACCCTAGAATTACTCAACCAAATCCCTCAAGGCCTTTCCTTAGGAATCGCCTATGCTAGCCTCTTGTGCTTGATCCTTCTGTCACTCGGTGTAACGACCAGCATGATCTGGCGCAAGAGTCCAAAAGAAATATTAACAAAAATGAGTTAAGGAGAAATGACACCTATGTTAGAACTCAAACAAGTATCCTATAGTTACCAAAGCTACCAAGAAGAGATCTTCTCAGACGTGAACTATCAGTTCGCAAATGGGACATTTTACAGCATTATCGGTCAGTCTGGAGCAGGGAAATCGACACTCCTCTCCCTCTTGGCTGGTCTGGACAATCCAAAGAAGGGGCAGGTTCTCTTTGATGGGGAGGATATCCAGACCAAAGGGTCTAGCTATCACCGCAAGCACCATGTCTCCCTGGTCTTTCAGAATTACAATCTGATTGACTATTTGACGCCACTGGAAAATGTCCGCCTGGTCAACAAACAAGCTGGGAAAGACATTCTCTTGGAATTGGGATTGGACGAAACGCAAATCAAACGCAATGTCCTGCAACTATCCGGAGGGCAGCAACAGCGGGTGGCTATTGCGCGTGCGCTCGTTTCAGAAGCACCTGTCATCTTGGCAGATGAGCCGACAGGAAACCTTGACGAACAGACAGCAGGTGACATTATTGCCATTTTGAAGAAGTTGGCCAAGGAACGCCAAAAATGTGTCATTGTCGTCACCCACAGTAAGGAAGTGGCAGAGGCCTCTGATGTGGTCTTGGAATTGAGTCGCCGTAGCCTCGTTGAGAAGAGCAAGTAAGGAGGGAATGCTATGTTGCGCAATGCTTTTGCTTATATCACACGGAAATGGCCCAAGTCTCTCTTGCTCTTTGCCATCATTCTCCTCATGGGGACCTTGAGCTTGATCGGACTCTCTATGAAGGGAGCGACCCAACAAGCTTCATCGGAAAGCCTGGGCTCCATCACCAATAGCTTCTCCATGCAGATCAACAGACGGACGAATCCGGGAACCCCTCGGGGAGCTGGGAATCTCAGAGGAGAAGATATCGAGAAAATCAGCCAGGTAGAGGGAATCACCTCCTCCATCAGGCGGATCAATGCCATTGCGGATATCCTAGACCACGAGATCATTGAGACCGAAGAAACCCTGCAAAATCAGTCTCCAGAGCGGGCCAAATACTTCAAGAATACCTTGATGGTGACGGGGGTCAATGACTCTTCAAAAGAAGATAAATTTGTCTCTGGGGCCTACAAACTGGTCCAAGGGGAGCACCTGACAGATAAGGACAAAAACCAAATCCTCATGCACGAAGATTTGGCGAAAAAGAATGGTCTTAAGGTGGGCGATAAGGTGCGTCTCAAGTCCAATCTCTACGATGCTGACAATGAAAAAGGGGCTAATGAAACTGTCGAAGTGACCATCAAGGGCTTGTTCTCAGGGAAGAACCAAGCTCCTCTAACTTACGCCCAAGAGTTGTACGAAGATACCCTCATCTCTGACCTGGATACAGCTGCCAGACTCTATGGCAATACTGTCCAAACAGCTACCTATGAGGATGCGACCTTCTTTGCCAAAGGGGATCAGGATCTGGATGCCTTGATCGAAAAAATCAAAGCACTCGATATTGACTGGAACCTCTATGACCTGGTTAAGAGCTCTTCCAACTACCCAGCCTTGCAAAAATCCATCAGCAGCATGTTCCAAGTGGCAGACTACTTGTTTATCGGAAGTCTCGTCTTTGCTAGCTTGCTTCTCACTCTTCTCCTCGTCTTGTGGCTCAATGCCCGTCGCAGAGAAGTGGGAATCTTATTGGCTCTAGGACTTTCTAAGGTACAGATTGCGGGACAATTCGTGGCAGAATTGGTCATGATCTCCATTCCAGCCTTCCTCCTTTCCTATGGAGTCGCAGGTCTTCTTGCCAAAGGAGTCGGAGATACGGTGCTTAAAAACGTAACCAGTGGCATTGCCAAACAAATGGCTCAAGAATCCTCTGCAGCCAACCTTGGTGGAGGAGCTGAAGCAGAAAGCTTCAGTAAGACCCTGACGGAACTCCATATGGACATCCAACCGAGCCAATTGTTGGTGATTGTTTTGGTTGGCGGCCTCCTCTTGATTCTCGTATCCATCCTTTCTTCTCAATGGCTCTTGCATAAGAAACCAAAAGATCTCTTGGTGGATGTCGAATAAGAGATTGTTTCCTAAAATAGAAATAGGGTATAATAGGAGGTAGAAGAAGTTTCTTAGATAAAAGGAAAGTGTATGAAGATACTAATCGTAGAAGATGAAGTCCTGATTCGCGAAGGGATGAGCGACTATCTCATGGAATGTGGCTATGAGGTCTTTGAAGCAGGTGATGGGCAGGAGGCCCTGGACCTCTTTCACAGAGAGGCGCCAGATCTGGTCTTGCTGGATATCCAGCTCCCTATCCTCAATGGCTTGGAGGTGCTCAAGACCATCCGGAAGACCAGCTCGGTGCCTGTCCTCATGCTGACGGCCTTCCATGACGAGGACTATAAGTTGACGGCCTTTGGAGAGTTGGCAGATGGCTATCTGGAAAAACCCTTCTCCTTGTCCCTCTTGAAGGTCCGTATCGAAGCTATTTTTAAAAAGCTTCAACCTTCCCGGGTCTTCACCTATGGAGAGGCACGGGTGGATTTTGAGAGCTACACAGCCAGCCTAGCTGGGCAAGCTATTTCCATGAATGCCAAGGAGTTGGAAATCTTGGAATACTTGCTCCAGCATGAGGGCAAGGCCCGGACCCGCTCCCAAATCCTCGATGCCGTCTGGAAGGAGACGGAGGAGATTCCTTTTGACCGGGTGATCGATGTCTATATCAAGGAACTACGAAAAAAACTAGAGCTGGACTGTATCGTTACGGTACGCAATGTCGGCTATAAATTGGAGAGACCATGACCAAACGGAGTATCTTTGCAAAAATCTTTCTGATCACCTTTGCCCTTTTTAGTAGCTTAGTCATCCTTCTCCATGCTTCGGTTTACTTTATTTTTCCATCGACCTATATCGAGTCCCAGCGCCAGACGATTTTGAAGAAATCGCAAGCCCTGGCTAAGAGTTTCCAGGGTCAGGAAGAAGGGACCATTGAGTCGGTCATCGACCTTTATTCCAATACCAATGATATCAAGGTGTCTATCAAAGGAAAGCAAAAACAAAATGCCCTAGAGGTAAAGGATGACCTGCTCCTGAACCCTGATAGCCAGAACAATTCCCTGGTCATTGAAGAGCGAAAGATTCAGACCAAAGAGGGGAAAGACTTAACCCTGCAATTCTTAGCGACCGTCGATTCGCAAAAGGAAGCGCGGGACATCAGTCTGGGCTTTCTTCCCTATAGTCTCCTTGCTTCCTTTGTTCTGTCGTTAATTGCCTCCTATCTCTATGCCCGCATGATTTCTGCTCCGATCCTTGAGATCAAGCAGATGACCAAGCGGATGAAACGGCTGGATCGGACAGCCAGTCTTCCCATTCATTCGCAGGATGAGATCGGTGTCCTTAAGCAACAGATCAACGACCTTTATCACCATCTTTTAGAGGTGATCGACAATCTAGAGCAACAGAAACAGGAAAATCTGAAGTTGGAGCAGATGAAGGTGGAATTCCTACGTGGGGCTTCGCATGAGCTCAAGACGCCTCTTGCCAGCTTGAAGATTATCCTAGAAAATATGCGGGATAAGATCGGCCGCTACAAGGATCGGGACCGCTATCTGTCGGTCTCCCTCGATATCGTCGATGAGATGAACCAGATCGTCTTAGAAATCCTTTCCTTGTCCTCTGTCCAAGAATTGGCCGGAGACAAGGAGTGGATCCAGCTGGACCAGGTCGTAGAGCAGATTCTCGACCAGTACAAGGTCTTGGCTCAATCCCGCGCACTCACGATTGACAATCAGATCCCAGCCAAACAAGTCTATATGGACCCAGCGATTTTGAAATTGGTCCTCTCAAATGTCATCAGTAATGCCGTTAAGCATTCGGATGCTGGTGGAGAGATCCAGCTCCGTCTCGAAGAAGAAGGGACGCACTTGGCGGTTGAAAATACCAGTCAGGAAATGGTAGAGACCGCTGAAATGCCAATGACCGCTAGCCGTCAGAAGAAGGAAGGCGGCTTGGGACTCTTCGTGGTCCAACACTTGCTAGACCATGAAGAACTGGCCTACCAATTTGACAAAACGGCTATGGGCTTACGCTTCCGTATGGAACTGCCTAAAGATCCTCAAGAATAAAAAGAGGCTGGGACAAAAGTCCTAGCCTCTCAATTATTTTTGGATTGTCGAGCAAGACGCAGTGGTTGATGGGCTCTACTACGCTGATTTCATCAGCTTTTACAGCCCTACTCAACTGTGCGAAGGAGGGACGACGAAATCGAATTCTAACGAATTACCGATTTCTGTCCCACTCTCTTGTATTTAATCAACCTTTTCTACCTTAAGCAATTGGCCATGTTTTAATTCATAAATGGTATCCACATAGGTCAGGATGGAGCGGTCATGGGTCACCATGACGGCGCTCTTGTTTTTGGATTTGACTTCTTTCTGGATCAACTGGGCGATTTCTTGCCCTCGATCTGGGTCTAGGCTAGCCGTTGGTTCATCGGCTAAGATGACCTGTGGATTTCCGATGAAGGCTCGAGCAATGGCTGCCCGTTGCTTTTGTCCACCAGACATCTGATTCGGATATTGGTGGTAACAGGCTTCGATGCCAAGATCTGCCAGCAAGGCTTTGACTTCCTCTTGGCGTTTTTTCTTGTCCTTCTCCCCTTTTAATTTGGCCACCAGTTCTAACTGGTCACCGATTTTCATATAGGAGAGGAGCTGGTGATCCTGAAAGATAAAGCCGAGTAATTCCAGCCGTTTTTGCGTCCACTGGCCTTGGTTGAGTCCAGTCAAGTCTTGGCCGGCGATACGAATCCGCCCCTCGTCCGCTGATAAAAGCAAGCCAGCGATGGCTAAAAGCGTGGACTTACCAGATCCTGAAGGGCCCAAGATGGCGACGAATTCGTTGGGTTCGACGCTTAAATTAAGCTGGTTGAGGACATGGTGCATCTGGCTACCATCGGCGTATGATTTTCTGATATTTTCTAATTCGATAATGGCCATCTTATTCTCCATTTCCACCAATGACTTCGATTGGATCTACTTTTTTGATTTTGACAAGGGACAAGGCTCCACACAAAATAGAGGTCAGGATAAAGCTAACCGAGATGGTGAGGTTGTCTTTCAGGGTCATAAAGGAAGGGACGCTATTCGGTAATAACGGCGCCATCATGGTTGCTAAGCCAAGACCCAGCAGTACTCCGATGAGGGAGATGATGGTGAGCTGGGATAGTTGGACATAGGTAATCTGGCTCATGGACATGCCAATGGCCTTTAAGACGCCGAACTGTTTCAACTTCTGCAGGGTGAGGATATAGAAGAAAACCCCAAGGATAGCAGAGGAAGCGAGTAAGAGCACCCACGTAATCATCCGTAGTGTCAGGTTTTGAGCCTTGTAGCCAGGGATTTTATCGATCACTTGCTTCTTATCCGCCACCATTAAGTTACTGGATAGATCGCTAGAAGTGATGCTCTTCTTGGTCACAAGGGTTTGGGCTTGCCATTGATAGCTTGGATCTGTTTTTTGCCTCATGCCTGTGTAGGTCTCCGAGCTGATAAAGCCAATCTCGCTATAGCCGTATTTGGCATTTTTCGCGAAGGCCACGACCTTGAGTTTTTGCTTAGAAGTTTTGTCGATCACTTGGTCGCCGACTTGGATTCCTTCATCTTCTTTGAAAGAATGGTCCAGAATGATCTCGTTTTTCTTTAAGTCGGAGATCTTGAGGTCTGTATCCTCCATGATTGGATTGAGGATTTCTTCTTCATTGTGATCTGTCGCGAAGTAGGTGATATCCAGAGTGTTGGAATCCTCTGATTTTGAGACGGTTGCCCGCTGGATGGACAAGCCAGAATAGTCCATCCCTTCTATCTTTTTGACCTCATCTAAATCCTTCGCCGTAATGGTTGAAAAGGGGATAATCCCTTCTGAATCCGTCGAAAGGATGTAGTGCAGGGCCCCATAGTTATCGATTTGGGCCGATACCGAACGGCCCAGTCCATTTGTCAGTCCGGACAAAAACACCACCATAAACATGAGAATGGTAATGAGGAGTTCAATCAGGATAAACTTCTTGGGTTGGTATTTAATTTCATTCCATGCGATTTTCATATTCGTCTCCTTTTAGCACGGAGGTGCTCGAGTAGCTCGGCACCTAAACATACTCTATCATCATACCATAAGTGGGGGAATAATAGGGGGATGGTGTTTAGAGAGTGAGAAGGAATCGGATTTGTTTACTGTGTTCAATTTGTTTCTCAATTATTAATTATTTATACAAAAAAGCCTTGATTTCAAGGCTTTTTCCTGTTGTCTTTGATGCCCCCTGCATGAATTTGTAAGAACTTTTCATATTGAAGGTAATCAAAAATATTGAAATATAGATGATTTTCGGAAGACGCTTTTAGGTATTTTCAATATCATGTTTTAAAAATGGGGCAAAAAACCTACTGAATTGAACTATTTAGTAGCTTAAATATATCATGGTGCTATCTAAAAAGTTAATTTTATAGAGTTTGTTGGGATAGTTACTGAGTTTTTTGTTTAACATTCAAACTCTATTATTATATCATAAAAATAATTAGAAAAACAGACTTGTATTATTTTGAAATTTGTATATGATGAAGGTGTAAGAACTATAAAATAGCCTGGTAGAAAGGGGAATGAAAGAATTAATCAGGCTATATAAAATTGGTAATTGGTAATTAATGTTGTCAACCAAGAAAGGAAAAGGTAAAAAATGCAAATACATAAAAAAATTTTTATAGTGGCGTTGGTTTTATCTATTTGTATCTCACTATATTTTCTTATCAATCCGTCTAATATCTTCACCTTTCCGATCCGTGTGCATGAATTTGATGACACATTTAAATATTACATGTTTGTGAAGATTGGAATTGTATTATTATTTATCAAATTCTTACTGAATATATGCTTAGAGTATATCAAGAATTGGTTTAAAAAGTTTTGATATATCTTCACACAAAAGAGTCTGAGACAGCGTTTTGTCCCAGACTCTTTTTTGAGTTGTGAGCTCTGTTTTATAGATCCCACTGCTTGAGGGAAATTTCGCCGCTATTGAGCCAGATTTCTTCTTGATTTTCTAACTGGACCAAGAGTTGGCCGGTATCGGAGATGCCTTTGGCAAGGCCCTGATAGGTCTGCTGGTTCTGCTCAAAGGTGACAGTTCGTCCTAAGACCAGGGAGCGCTCTTTGTAGAGGTAGACCAGTTCATCGATATCCGTATGAAGAAATTCCCTCCAAATCTCGCTGATGAGGTCATTGCGGGTGATGGGACAAGGGCCTTCAAATAAGGAACCAGCCTTGCTTTCTAGCTCATCTGGAAAAGTAGAGATAGCCAAATTGAAACCGACTCCGATAATGACATCCGTGACAAGGCCAGTCTCGATGGATGTGATAGCTTCGGTTAGGATTCCCCCAATTTTTTTATGGCGATAGTAAATATCATTGACCCATTTGATATCGACATCGATCAGGGTCAGATTTTTAATAGCCTTGTAGATGGCTCCTGCAACCATGAGGGTATAAGGGGGGAGCTCCGCAGGTGGGAGTTGGGGTTTGAGATGAAGGGACATATAGATGCCGCCTTGATCGGGAGAGTAGTAGTCGCGACCAAAGCGGCCCTTTCCGGCAGATTGGGACTTGGCCAGGTAGAGAGCCCTGCCCTCTTTATGGGCTTCCATGCCTAATTTTGCGTCCAATTGGGTAGAATGACATTCTTCATTCAAAGTAACGGTCAACTGGGTATTGCTTGCGATGACTTCAGGAAGAAGAATATCGCCTGAGACCAGTCTATAGCCCTTCTTTTTTAGGGATTCGATGACGACCCCATCTTTTTCCAGGCGCTGAATGGCCTTCCAGATGGAGGTGCGGGAAACGCCTAGTTCTTTCGCCAGTTGCTCCCCGTTAACATAATCATCTGCCTGAGAAAGAGTTTGAAAGAGGATTTCGTGTGTTTTCATAAGACTAAGACCTCCTAGCGACTGCTGTCTCGAATCGTCAGTTTGGTGGCTAATTTGACCATGCAGGGAACACTTGGTTGACTCCCTTGAAAGGTCTGCCGCAACATCTGAATGGCTTGCTTGCCCATTTCCTCTGTGTAGACGGTCACTGTAGAGAGGGCAGGAAAGACATACTTAGCAATCGATGTATCATTGAAGGAAATGAGACTGACGCGATCAGGTACTGCGATTTGGTGCTCCTGAAGGGACCGAAGGGCCCCAACAGCTATGGCATCACTGGCCATGAAAAAGGCAGTTGGTAAGTCGTCGCCCAGTGCTTGAATCAGCTGCTCCATCATCTGATAGCCTGACTCAGTTGTGAACTGACCGACAGCGACAAAGCGCTCCTCATAAAGCCCTTTTTCCGTGAGAAACTGTTGAAAGGCTCGTTGACGAGGATCCATCTGAAGCGGTGTCGCATCTGCGGTCTCTTCTTGCCCAACCAAGAGTCCGATCTCCTTGTGATGATGCTCAAGGAAATGCTCGAGAGCGGTGATAACAGAATCTTCTAAATCTGTCGTCACGCAAGAATGCCCCAGATAGAGGGTATTGCTATCGACAAAGATCAGGGGCTTGCCATAGCTTTCTAGATCTTGAATGGTCTTGGGACTGAATTTCCCAAGAGCAATAATACCTTCTGCCTCCTGAATCAAAGACCAATCGTCCTTGTTGAAGATACGAAAGATCTCATAGCCTAATTCCTGGGCTTGTTTCTCCAAGCCCATCCGAATGGCATAGTAGTAGAGGTCCTCTAATTCTTCTTCGCGCGTGTACCATTCAAAGATGACGATTTTATGAGAATCTTCGATTGGTTGAGGCGCTGTTTTGCGGCTTTTCTTTTGGTAATGCAGATCCTCAGCGATGCGAAGAATCCGACTGCGCGTGTCTTCACCAACCGATAAGGTCGCATCCTGGTTGAGGACGCGAGAGACCGTTGCCTGAGAAACGCCTGCTTTTTCTGCAATGTCTTTAATCGTTGCCATAGTTCATCCTTTATTGCTTACTAGTTCCAGTATACTCTAAATACTAGTAAAAAGAAATAAATTTTTACTAAATTTTATGTTTACTGCGATATTGGCTAGGAGTTAGGTGGCTATAGGACTTAAAGGCCTTTGAAAAATAGAGGGGATCTGAAAAGCCAACTGAGTAAGCTACGATCTTGATGCTTTCGTCTGTATTGGTCAGCAACTGCTGGGCACGTTGCATGCGGACCGAGTGCAGGAATTCTTTGGGAGAGATCTGGTGAAACTCCTTAAAAACAGTTGTCAGGTAAGACCGATGGACATTGAGGTCATCGGCGATCTCTTGAATACTGAGATGCTCTTTTGCGTAATGCGTCTCAATCACATGCTTGCAAGTCAGATAGAGTTGATAGGTTGGAGATGGATGGTTCCGATGGATGTCGGGAGCCACTTCACTGATAAGAAATAGCAGTTCATAGATCTGAGAGAGGAGGTGGAGTTGGTAGTGCGAGGTCATCTTAGAGTCCTCTGCCTTGTGGACGAGTTGCTCCATAAACAGCCCGATCCGCTCTGTGTCCACCTCATTTTTCTTTAGAAAGCCTTTGGCATGTAAGGTTGAAAAGCGCATGAAATCACTCACCTTGGTGCCACTAATCCCAATCCAGTAGTAGGACCAAGGATCTTCTGCGTCTGCCTGGTAGTAGGTCACCATATTTTTAGGGAGAAGGAAGAGATCCCCGGCTTCTAAATGGATTTCGTTTTTATTGATGTGAAAGACACCTTTTCCCTTGGTGATAAAATGCAGAACAAAATTGTCTCGAAAGCTAGGACCAAATTCATAATTCTTGGGGCAATCTTCGTAGCCGTAAAAATCAAGGGCTAGATCAATAGTGTCGGTTTGGTATTCTGAAAAGACTAACATAGGTAAACCTCCTACCTAACATTTTACCATATAAGCCCAACAAAATTCTATTTCCGAAAGCGTTTACATCAAGTAAAATAAAGACATGTAAAAAAAGAAAAATATTGGAACTAAATATAAAAATACATAGTGATATTTTTAGGGTCCAATGGAGGAAGATATGGCAATTCGTATCGAAAAAAATTTGTTCTATGTAGAAAGTAAGGGACTGAGCCTCATCCTTGAAAATCGAGATGGCTACCTGATGCTTAAGCATCTGGGGCATCCGATCCCGTCTTATCATTTTTCCAATACCGTGCATGAGAAGGATCATGCTTTCTCAGGAAATCCAACACCTGACCATCGAACCTTCAGCTTGGATACCCAGCGTCAGATCTTAGGACAGCACGGGCTTGGAGATTTTCGAAAGCCGTCTATTCAAATCCAGCATGGTGCCACAGAGGTGACGGATTTCCTCTATGTCGGAGCCAATATCTACTCTGGCAGTGTCGAGGCAACTGGTCTTCCCAATCCACATACAGTAGATAGTGCTGAAACCTTAGCCCTGGTCTTTGAAGATGATCAAGCGGCTCTTCGTTTGACCCTTTATTACACGGCTTACGAGGATCGGGCAACCATCACTAGCTTTTCAAAGATTGAAAACTGCAGTGATGAAACCGTCGTGATCCATAAGGCTCTTAGTGTGTTGGCCGATGTCCCAGCTGGTGACTACGATGTCATCACCCTTCAAGGGGCCTATGCGAGAGAAAAAACAGTCCGCCGTCAGCAAGTGGAACAAGGAATCTTCTCTATTAGCTCCAACCGTGGTGCTTCTGGACACGCCCAGACCCCAGCCCTCATCCTTGCTGACCATGAAGTGACCGAAGATGCCGGCTCTGCCCTTGCCTTCCAACTGCTCTACAGTGGAAATTTTGAAGGATTTGTTCAAAAAAATCAACTCAATGAAGTTCGGGTTGGATTGGGAATCAATCCAGAAAACTTTGCCTGGGAGTTGGCACCGAATCAGAGCTTTGATACACCGGTAGCCATGATTAGCTACTCCCATAAGGGATTGACTGGTCTCAGTCAAGAGAGTCAAGCATTTGTCCAAGATCATATCATTCCTAGCCAGTTTGCTCATAAAGAACGTCCAATTCTGATCAACAACTGGGAAGCAACCTACTTTGATTTTAAGAAAGACAAATTATTGGAGCTAGCGGATGAGGCTCAAAAAGTGGGGATCGAACTCTTTGTTCTTGATGATGGCTGGTTTGGCAATCGTTATGATGACAATCGGGCCCTTGGTGACTGGACTGTCAATGAAGAAAAATTAGGAGGAAGCCTAGCAGAATTGATCCAAGGCATCCATGACAAGGGACTTCAATTTGGCCTTTGGGTGGAGCCAGAAATGATTTCTGTTGATAGCGACCTCTACCGTGCTCATCCAGACTGGGCTATTCAAGTCCCAGGTTACGAACACACCTATTCACGGAATCAACTAGTACTTGATTTCTCAAATAGAGAAGTGGTTGCTTATATCAAGCAGGTCTTGGATGACTTACTTGGAAAGCATGAGATCGACTATATCAAATGGGATATGAATCGGAATATCACCAAGCTTGGAAATGGTAAAACTTACCTGGAAACCAAGATGCAATCCCATGCTTATATCTTGGGTCTCTATGAAGTGGTTTCGTACTTGACGGAGAAATACGAGCACATCCTCTTTGAGTCTTGCTCCGGTGGTGGTGGCCGTAATGACCTCGGTATGATGCGTTACTTCCCACAGGTCTGGGCGAGTGACAATACGGACGCCATTGCCAGACTTCCGATCCAGTATGGATCTAGTTATCTCTATCCAACTATTTCTATGGGAGCTCACGTATCAGCGGTGCCAAATCACCAGATAGGACGGATCACACCACTAGAAACACGTGGCCATGTAGCCATGATGGGAAATCTAGGCTACGAATTGGATTTGACCAGTCTTTCTCAAGAAGAGTTGGATGCCATCGCAGCTCAAGTGGCTCATTACAAAACGATTCGACCCCTTGTTCAGTTCGGAAAACACTACCGCTTGATCCATCCAGGCCATGGTAGCAATCAAGCAGCCGTCCAGTTCACTTATCAAGACCGTACGGTTGTAACCTATGTACGGGTCTTATCAACGGTTGAGGAGATCGAGCCGACTCTGAAGCTCAAAGGTTTGGAAGAAGATTCGCTCTATAGCTTAGAAGGGACCAACCAAGTCTATTCAGGAGCTGAGCTCATGTATGCCGGCTTAACCGTCGTTCTTCCTCAGGGAGATTTCCTCACTAAACAATATGTTTTTGTCAAAAAATAAAAGGAGACAGCCAAATGAAATGGTATAAAAAAATCGGACTTCTTGCGACAACAGGCTTAGCCTTGTTTGGGCTCGGTGCTTGCTCCAACGATGGTAAATCGGCGGATGGCACAGTGACCATCGAGTATTTCAACCAGAAAAAAGAAATGACTAAAACTTTGGAAGAAATCGCGCGTGATTTTGAAAAGGAAAACCCAAAGGTCAAGGTCAAAGTTGTCAATGTACCGAACGGTGGTGAAGTATTGAAAACACGTGTCCTCGCAGGAGATGTACCAGATGTGGTTAATATATACCCACAGTCCATCGAACTACAAGAATGGGCAAAAGCAGGTGTCTTCGAAGATTTGTCCAATAAAGACTATCTCAAACGCGTGAAAAACGGCTACGCTGAAAAATATGCCGTGAACGGAAAAGTCTACAACGTTCCTTTCACAGCCAATGCTTACGGAATCTACTACAACAAAGATAAATTCGAAGAATTGGGCTTGAAGGTTCCTGAAACTTGGGATGAGTTCGAACAGTTAGTAAAAGACATCGTTGCCAAAGGACAAACACCATTTGGAATTGCAGGTGCAGATGCTTGGACGCTCAATGGGTATAATCAATTGGCCTTTGCGACAGCAGCAGGTGGGGGTAAAGAAGCCAATCAATACCTTCGTTATTCACAGCCAAATTCCATTAAATTGTCTGATCCGATTATGAAGGATGACATCAAGGTCATGGATATTCTTCGCATTAAAGGTTCGAAGCAAAAGAACTGGGAAGGTGCAGGTTATACAGACGTTATCGGAGCCTTCGCGCGTGGGGATGTCCTCATGACACCAAATGGGTCTTGGGCCATTACTGCGATCAATGAACAAAAACCGAAATTTAAGATTGGGACCTTCATGATTCCAGGGAAAGAAAAAGGACAAAGCTTAACCGTTGGTGCGGGAGACTTAGCATGGTCTATCTCAGCTACTACCAAACATCCAAAAGAAGCCAATGCCTTTGTGGAATACATGACCCGTCCAGAAGTCATGCAAAAGTACTATGATGTGGACGGATCTCCAACAGCGATCGAAGGGGTCAAACAAGCAGGAGAGGATTCACCGCTTGCTGGGATGACCAAATATGCCTTTACGGATCGTCACTTGGTCTGGTTGCAACAATACTGGACCAGTGAAGCAGACTTCCATACCTTGACGATGAACTATGTCTTGACAGGTGATAAACAAGGAATGGTCAATGATTTGAATGCCTTCTTTAACCCGATGAAAGCGGATGTGGATTAGGAGTAGAGAGACTATGAAAAAAGTATTACAAAAATATTGGGCATGGGCTTTTGTGGTCATTCCCCTCTTGTTACAAGCAATTTTCTTCTATGTGCCGATGTTCCAAGGAGCCTTTTACAGTTTTACCAACTGGACAGGTTTGACGTATAACTACAAGTTTGTCGGCTTAAACAACTTTAAACTCCTCTTCATGGATCCAAAATTCATGAATGCGATTGGATTTACCGCGATCATCACCATTGCCATGGTGGTTGGTGAGATTGCCCTTGGGATCTTCATTGCGCGTGTCTTGAACTCTAAAATCAAAGGTCAAACCTTCTTCCGTGCATGGTTCTTCTTCCCAGCTGTTTTGTCTGGTTTGACAGTAGCTTTGATCTTCAAGCAAGTCTTCAACTACGGTCTTCCAGCGATTGGGAATGCCCTTCATATTGAGTTCCTCCAAACCAGTCTTTTAGGGACTAAGTGGGGAGCAATCTTTGCGGCTGTCTTTGTCCTTCTATGGCAAGGGGTGGCCATGCCTATCATTATCTTCCTAGCAGGTCTGCAATCCATCCCAACTGAAATTACAGAAGCAGCCAGAATCGATGGAGCGACTAGCAAGCAAGTCTTCTGGAATGTTGAATTGCCTTACTTGCTACCAAGTGTCTCTATGGTCTTTATCCTGGCCCTAAAAGGTGGGCTTACCGCCTTTGATCAAGTCTTTGCCATGACTGGTGGGGGTCCAAACAATGCCACAACCTCACTTGGGCTCTTGGTTTATAATTACGCCTTTAAAAACAACCAATTCGGTTATGCCAATGCCATTGCCGTAATCTTGTTCTTCTTGATTGTAGTGATTTCGATCATCCAATTGAGAGTATCTAAGAAATTTGAAATTTAAGAGGAGAAGCACGATGAAACAAGATGAAAGAAAAGCCTTGATTGGCAAATATATTCTATTGATTCTAGGATCGGTTCTGATTTTAGTGCCGCTCCTTGCCACCCTCTTTAGTTCCTTCAAACCTACCAAGGATATCGTAGACAATTTCTTTGGATTCCCGACGAATTTCACATGGGACAACTTTAGCCGTCTCTTGGCTGATGGGATCGGAGGCTATTATTGGAACTCTGTCGTCATCACTGTCTTGTCTTTACTTGCAGTAATGATCTTTATACCCATGGCAGCCTACTCCATTGCACGTAATATGAGTAAGAGAAAAGCCTTTACTATCATGTACACCCTCTTGATCCTTGGGATTTTCGTACCTTTCCAAGTCATCATGATTCCGATAACGGTTATGATGAGTAAACTCGGTTTGGCTAACACCTTTGGTTTGATCTTGCTCTACTTGACCTATGCGATTCCACAGACGCTCTTCCTCTATGTAGGGTATATCAAAATCTCTATCCCAGAAAGTCTGGATGAAGCAGCAGAGATCGATGGGGCTAATAAATTTACAACTTATTTCCGTATCATCTTCCCAATGATGAAACCGATGCATGCGACAACGATGATCATCAATGCCCTTTGGTTCTGGAATGACTTCATGTTGCCACTCCTTGTCTTGAACCGCGATTCAAAAATGTGGACCTTGCCTTTGTTCCAATACAACTACGCAGGCCAATATTTCAACGACTACGGACCAAGCTTTGCCTCTTACGTGGTCGGTATCATCAGTATCACCATTGTCTATCTCTTCTTCCAACGCCATATCATTGCAGGAATGAGCAACGGCGCAGTGAAATAAGATACAAAGGGACGATTCAGCTTGCTGAAAATTTCTGTAGAAAAATAGGAAATCGACGTAGTGTGCTAGCACACAAGGAGATTTATCTTTTTTCCTAAGAAATTAGTCCCGTGTTCAATTCCAGATACAAAGGGACGATTCAGCTTGCTGATTTAAATCGTATCCTAAGAAGCAATTCTAAAAATATATAAATTCAAGAAAGCCAGGTCTCTTCAGACTTGGCTTTCAAATAAAGAAAAGGAGACCATTATGCCAATTCAAAACAAAACCATGTTAATTACTTACTCAGATAGCTTAGGAAATAACCTCAAGGATCTCTATGAAAATCTGGAGAAGCACTTTGGGGATGCAGTAGGTGGGGTTCACCTCTTGCCATTTTTCCCATCAACTGGTGACCGTGGCTTTGCGCCTGTAGACTATGACCAAGTGGATCCAGCCTTTGGAGATTGGGAAGATGTCAAACGCTTGGGCGACAAGTACTATCTTATGTTTGACTTTATGATCAATCACATTTCTCGTCAATCTAAATACTACAAGGACTACCAAGAAAAGCACGACCAAAGTGCCTACAAGGATCTCTTTCTCAATTGGGACAAGTTCTGGCCAGAGAATCGCCCAACTCAAGCAGATGTGGACTTGATTTATAAGCGCAAAGACCGGGCTCCTAAACAAGCCATCACTTTTGCGGATGGGACGACCGAGCATCTCTGGAATACCTTCGGGGAAGAGCAGATTGACCTAGACGTGACCAAGGAAGTGACCATGGACTTTATTCGCAAGACCATCGAACATCTGGCAAGCAATGGCTGTGACCTCATTCGTTTGGACGCCTTTGCCTATGCAGTCAAGAAATTGGATACTAATGATTTCTTCGTGGAGCCAGATATTTGGGATTTGTTGGATAAGGTGCGCGATATGGCGGCCAGCTATGGTGCTGAGCTCTTGCCAGAGATTCATGAACACTATTCCATCCAATTTAAGATTGCCGATCACGACTATTATGTCTATGATTTCGCGCTACCCATGGTAACCCTCTATAGCCTCTATAGTTCAAAAGTGGAGCGCCTTGCCAAGTGGTTGAAGATGAGTCCTATGAAGCAGTTCACGACACTCGACACCCATGATGGGATTGGGGTAGTCGATGTCAAGGATATCTTGACAGATGAAGAAATTGACTATGCATCAAATGAGCTCTATAAGGTAGGAGCGAATGTGAAACGCAAATATTCCACAGCAGAATACAACAACTTGGACATCTACCAAATCAATTCGACCTACTATTCAGCGCTTGGAGATGACGATGGCAAGTATTTCTTAGCCCGCTTGATTCAAGCCTTTGCGCCAGGCATTCCACAAGTTTATTATGTTGGATTCCTAGCTGGGAAGAATGATTTGGAACTCTTAGAAAACACCAAGGAAGGCCGCAATATCAACCGTCATTACTACAGCAATGAGGAAATTGCTCAAGAAGTAGGGCGTCCAGTCGTACAATCCCTTCTCAAGCTCTTTAGTTTCCGGAACAACTCGCAAGCTTTTGACCTAGAAGGAAGCATTGAGGTGGAAACACCAGATGAACATACCATTGTCATCACGCGCCAAAACAAAGACCAGACCGCCACAGCAGTAGCCCGAATCAATCTTGCTGATGGGACTTACCAAGTGACAGAAAACGGTCAAGACATTGTGTTTTAAAAAAATATGAACGAACTAAAGGATAAGTAAAAAATGCTTATCCTTTTTCTGTTTTATACATTGCAACCGTTTACAAAACTATAAAACAATGGTACAATATCTATTGAAAGAAAGGAGGTCGCTTTATGAAAAAAATCATTTATCCATCTGCGGCCCTATTAACGGCTTTTGCTCTATTATCCGTTCAAACAGCAAAAGCAGACACAGCTCAAGCACCGGATCAAGCCAATGAACCGGCAGCAACAGTAGAAGAGGTGGTGGCTTCTCCAACTCCAGAAACCGCCACAGAAAATCAGGGAGAAGTGGCCGAAACGCCGACGACAACAGACCGTGCAGCTGTCCCTGCTGCCTCTCCAACGGTAACATCGACAGAGACAGCATCTCCTGAAGTGGAAAAACTGATTGAAAACATGCCACTCAAACAAAAGGTGACTCAAATGATCATGCCGGACTTCCGTAAGTGGCAGGAGGCTAATCAGGAGTCGCCACAGGATCTCACCAAGGTCAATGCTGAAGTAGCAGATGCGATTGATAAATATGATTTTGGAGGCGTCATTCTTTTTGCTGAAAACGTCAAAGAGACCAAGCAAACCCTGGCTCTGACGCAAGATATGCAAAAGGCAGCGATTGAAAACAAGGCCAATAACGGGAAAATTCCGCTATTGTTAGCCATCGACCAAGAAGGGGGGATCGTCTACCGCTTGGGTACGGGTACAGCCCTTCCTGGGAATATGGCCATTGGGGCTACCAATGATCCCAAACTAGCGAAAGAAGCCGGTCAAATCATAGGACGTGAACTTTCTGCACTAGGCCTGAATGTGGACTTTGCTCCGGTTCTAGATACCAATAATAATCCTCAAAACCCTGTAATTGGGCTTCGTTCCTTCTCATCTGACCCAAACCGGGTTGCCTACTTGGGTATTCCGATGATGAAAGGGATTCAAGACTACAATGTGGCTGTAGCAGCCAAGCATTTCCCAGGTCACGGAGATACAGCGGTCGATTCCCATACGGGTCTCCCATTGGTGGATAAATCTCTTGCTGAGCTTGAAAAATTAGAACTCCTTCCATTCAAAAAAGCTATGGATGAAGGGGTCGACCTCTTGATGACAGCTCATATCCAGTACCCGCAGATTGAAAAAGATCAGGTCGTGTCAAAAGAAACGGGTGAGAAAATCTATGTTCCAGCGACTCTCTCTGATGATATTTTAACGGGCTTGGTACGGAAGAAATACGGCTATAAGGGCGTGATTGTCTCTGATGCCATGGGAATGGATGCTATCGCTAAGAACTTCGGTGAGGTGGAAGCCGTGAAGATGGCTATCAAAGCCGGAGTTGACCTGGTTTTGATGCCAACGACCCTTCGCAGCAAAGCCGATTTGACCAAGATTGATACCATCGTCAATGCAGTGGTAGATGCGGTCCAAACCGGTGACATCTCAGAAGAACGCTTAAATGAGTCGGTTCGTCGGATCCTGACCCTCAAAGAAAAACGTGGGGTCCTGAATTTTGATCCAAGTGCTCGGACAGCTGAAAAAGCAGAGGAAGCAGTCGGATCTAGCCTCAACCGTGACTTGGAACGCAAGATTGCAGCAGCAGCGGTGACGGTTGTAAAAAATGAAGACAATACCTTGCCATTTAAGGTGCAAACAGGGGACCATGTCTTACTACTCGGAGCTTTTGAAAATGAAGTCCCAGGACTAAATTTGGGCATGCGTCGCTTAATCGCGGATGGAGTGCTTCCAAAAGATACCTCCTTTGTGGCCAAGAACTTCACTAAGGAATCCACCCTTGATAGTCTAAAAGAAGACCTTGAAAAAGCCACCCATATCGTAGTGATTTCAGAGATCGGTTATGAAGGGCAACTGGATAAAGATTTCTGGCGGACCAAGATTCCAACAGAAATCGTCAATTATGCCAATACCAACCATAAGAAGGCAGCTGTCCTTTCTATCTCTAAACCTTATGATGTAGCCAACTATCCCGCAGCCAAAGCCATTTTAGCAGTCTATGGAAATAAGGGAATGGATCCAACGGAATCCCTCAAACCAGACAATGCATTTGGTCCTAATATTCCTGCAGGAGTGGAAGTCATCTTCAATGGCAAGGAACATCTAGGTACCTTACCGGTTGATATTCCAAAAATTGTAGACGGAAAAATGTCGGAAACAGAGTATGCCTACCGCATTGGTCATGGTCTTTTCTATCCAGCACCTGCTCCATTGCCAACACCAGAAGTCCAAGATCCAACTTCACCAGGCCAAGATCCAACTTCACCAGTCCAAGAACCAACCCATCAGACACAACCAGTAGAGGTTGGTAACACAGGAACTCAGGTCCTTGTTAGCACTCAAGAAACAGTTCGTCCTCTTGATCGTCCACAAGTTCGTCTGATCTCTGTGTCACATGACACTGATCAGGCTCCTGTCAGCGAGTCAGCCAGTCCTGCCTCATCGGTATTGCCAAAGACTGGTCAAACAGAAAACCTCCTAGCCCTCATGGGTGTCAGCCTCTTAACCTTCCTTGGATCTTTTGTCTATCCAAGAAAGAAACACTAAAGGATTCAGAATCTCAATTGGGTGATTTCCCAATTGAGATTTTTTGGTAAAAGTTTACTAAAATTAACTCGAGATGGCAATGATGGAATAGAAGTTGTAATCGGAGGAAAACCCTTTGTTATCGCCTTTCTGGGCATAAAATAAAAAATTAATAAAATTTTACTAAAAACACTTGAAGTTTTACTTGCGATCAGATATAATACAAGTATAAAAACGTTTACAAAACTAAAGGAGTTTCTCATGACGACAACAATCACATCTCAAGATTTACAAGCAAAATTCCAGGCTGTCTTTGGGGGAAAGGCTGACCACACTTTCTTTTCACCAGGACGGATTAATCTGATCGGTGAACACACGGACTATAATGGTGGGCATGTCTTCCCAGCAGCCATTACACTTGGTACCTACGGGGCTGCAAGAAAGCGTGAGGATAAGGTCTTGCGTTTCTTCTCAGGAAACTTTGAAGACAAGGGGATCATTGAAGTTCCGCTTGAAAATCTCCACTTTGAAAAAGAGCACAACTGGACCAACTATCCAAAAGGCGTGCTCCACTTCTTGCAAGAAGCTGGTCATGTCATTGATAGCGGTATGGATGTCTATGTCTACGGCAATATTCCAAATGGATCCGGTCTTTCTTCTTCAGCATCGCTTGAGCTCTTGATTGGCGTCATCGCTGAGAAACTATATGATCTTCACTTAGATCGTCTAGATCTGGTCAAGATCGGGAAACAAACTGAAAATCACTTCATCGGAGTCAACTCTGGGATCATGGACCAATTTGCCATCGGTATGGGAGCTGACCAACGAGCTATTTATCTCGATACCAACACCCTAGAGTATGATTTGGTACCGCTGGACCTCAAAGACAATGTCGTAGTCATCATGAATACCAACAAACGCCGGGAATTAGCGGATTCAAAATACAATGAACGTCGTTCAGAATGCGAAACCGCCGTTTCTGAACTCCAAGAAAAATTGGATATCCAAACCTTAGGAGAATTGGATCTCTGGTCTTTTGATGCCTACAGCTACTTGATCAAGGATGAAAATCGCATCAAACGGGCTCGTCATGCTGTACTTGAAAACCAACGGACCCTCCAAGCTCGTAAGGCCCTTGAAGCAGGGGATTTGGAAGGCTTTGGCCGTCTCATGAATGCTTCCCACGTATCCTTGGAACATGACTACGAAGTGACAGGTCTAGAATTGGATACCTTGGTGCATACAGCCTGGGAACAAGAAGGAGTGCTTGGTGCTCGTATGACGGGAGCAGGCTTTGGTGGTTGCGCCATCGCCCTTGTCAACAAAGATAAGGTTGAAGCATTTAAAGAAGTTGTCGGCAAACGCTATGAGGAAGTCGTTGGCTATGCGCCAAGCTTCTACATTGCAGAGGTTGCGGCGGGGACACGGGTACTTGATTAAAAAGGAGATAGGATGACAGAACTGGTATTAGATGCATTTGTCACAGCCGTCATTGCGGCGAGTGACTACGAAGAGATGGATCGGATTTATCTAAAAAATCGCATCATGAGTCGCATTGGAGAAGAAGGGCTAGACGCCCCAGCTCAAAAAGAAGAGTTGATCGCACTCAAAGATCAGCTGGTAGAGATCGCTGTTGCAAATAGCAAGATCCAGGATAGTATGGCCGCAAAAGACAGTTTGGGTGCGGAGTTGATGGATTGGATCACCCCTAGTCCTAGTCAAGTCAACCATCGCTTTTGGGAGACCTACCGTCAGTCCAAGGAAGACGCGATTGCGGATTTCTATGCCCTCTCTAAGCGCAATGATTACATCAAGGTCAAAGCCATTGCGCAAAATATTGCCTTTGAGACACAAACTCCCTACGGTTCTCTTGAAATCACCATCAATCTGTCAAAACCTGAAAAAGATCCTAAAGACATTGCAGCGACCAAGCTTGCCAAAGCCAGTCATTATCCAGCCTGCCAATTGTGCTTTGAAAATGAAGGCTATCAAGGTCGCCTAGACCATCCAGCCCGGGCCAATCATCGGATTATCCGTTTTGACATGGACGGTCATGACTGGGGCTTTCAGTATTCCCCTTATGCCTACTTCAATGAACACTGCATTTTCCTCGATAGCCAGCATGTTCCTATGGCCATTAGCCGCAAGACCTTTGAGCGACTCTTGACCATTGTCGAGACTTTCCCAGGCTATTTTGCAGGGTCCAATGCAGACCTGCCCATTGTAGGGGGATCCATCCTGACTCATGACCATTACCAAGGCGGACGCCATACCTTCCCTATGGAGCTAGCTCCTGTTGAGGAAAGCTTTAGCGTTGAGGGATTTGAGGCTGTATCGGTAGGAATTGTCAATTGGCCCATGTCGGTTCTCCGTTTGCAATCGGACGACAAGGCGCAATTGATTGCCCTGGCAGACCATATCCTCACAGCCTGGCGAGGCTACTCGGATCCAGCTGTTCAAGTCTTAGCGGTATCCGACGGTCAGCCCCACCATACCATTACACCCATTGCACGGATTCGTGATGGGTATTATGAACTGGACTTGGTGCTCCGTGACAACCAAACCTCACCAGAGCATCCCGATGGTATCTATCACCCACATGCAGATGTGCAACACATCAAAAAAGAAAATATCGGCCTGATCGAAGTCATGGGCTTGGCCATTTTGCCACCTCGCCTCAAGGAAGAGCTCAAGCAGGTTCAGGACTATTTGCTTGGACGTGAGAGTACTGTGGCGACCTACCACCAGCCTTGGGCAGATGATTTGAAAGCCACTCACCCAGCCATCACAGACGAATCAGAGGCAGAAGTCCTTGTCCGTGAATCAGTTGGCCAGATCTTTGCGCGCGTGCTCGAAGATGCCGGAGTCTACAAGCGAACAGCAGAAGGACAAGCTGCCTTTAGACGCTTTGTTGCGACACTTTAAGTGTGGAGAAGCGGCAGAAATTTGGTACAATAAGAGAGAAGACAAGAAGCGAAAGGAAAACAAATGGCAATACTCGTACTCGGAGGAGCTGGCTATATCGGTTCCCACATGGTGGACCGCTTGGTCAATGAAGGACAGGAAAAAGTCGTCGTGGTTGATAGTCTGGTCACAGGCCACCGTGCAGCGGTGCATCCAGATGCCGTCTTTTACCAAGGAGACCTGGCGGACCAAGACTTTATGCGCACTGTGTTTAAAGAACACGAAGATATCGATGCGGTCATCCACTTTGCGGCCTACTCACTGGTCGCTGAGTCTATGGCAGATCCATTGAAATATTTTGATAACAATACAGCAGGCATGGTCAAACTCTTGGAAGTCATGCATGAATGTGGGGTGCACTACATCGTCTTTTCTTCAACTGCTGCCACCTACGGCATTCCAGAAGAAATTCCGATTCTTGAAACCACTCCGCAAAAACCAATCAACCCTTATGGTGAAAGCAAGCTCATGATGGAAACCATCATGCGTTGGGCCGATCAAGCCTACGGGATCAAGTATGTGCCCCTTCGTTACTTTAATGTAGCGGGTGCCAAGCCAGATGGATCCATCGGAGAAGACCATGGACCAGAGACTCATCTCTTGCCGATCGTCTTGCAAGTGGCCCAAGGCAAACGCGAGAAGATCTCTATTTTTGGAGATGACTACAAGACACCAGATGGCACCAATGTTCGGGACTACGTCCATCCATTTGACTTGGCAGATGCCCATCTTTTAGCGGTTGAGTATCTGCGTAATGGGAATGAATCGACTGCCTTTAACCTGGGCTCGTCGACCGGATTTTCCAATCTTCAAATCGTTGAAGCAGCCCGCAAGGTGACAGGACATCCGATCCCACTTGAGCTGGCCGATCGCAGACCAGGAGATCCAGATACCTTGATTGCCTCATCTGAAAAAGCGCGTGCCATCCTTGGTTGGCAACCCAAATTTGACAATATCGAAACCATTATCCAAACAGCCTGGGCTTGGCATTCCAGCCACCCAGATGGCTACAATGATCGATAAGGAGGGGCTGCGGACATCATTTTTGAGACTTTTTTAATAACATCTAAAACGACAGTTGATCTTGCCAAATGACTCGTTTCAGACGTCAGTCATTTCCCTAACCATCATAAAAAAGTGAGGTATTCAAAATGAATAAAACCACAAAAATGTTAGCCGTCTTCTTGACAGCGGGTCTTCTTTTAGCTGGTTGCACACAAAAAGAGAGTACAAAATCTACTAGTCCATCGTCTACTAAGGCGACAAGTAAAGCAACAAGCAAATCATCCGCTAAAGAGAAGACAAAAGAGTCATCAACTGATGAAAGCAAAAAAGAAGATGCACTAGCAGGTGCTCAAAAAACCGTTCTCGAAACGAGTGATGAAGCAGGTAAGTCAACCATCACCTTGTATTACAAGGGAGATACCTTGTTATTACAAGAAAAAGTTGATGATTACGACGTCTCAAAAGTTCCTGGTGAGAACCCTCTTGAAACCATGAAAGAAGCCGTCGCAAAAAGCCAAGAAAAATTCAAAGATCTGATGGGCCATGGATTTGAACTGACATCAGAATACAAAGACGGAATCTTTTATATCCGCAATACCATTGATTACACAAAAATCGATTTTAATAAATTAAAAGAAATCGTACCAGGCTTCAATCCCCTAGATGACAAAACAGTCAGTTATTCAGTAACGAAAGACAGTCTTATCAAAGGCGGTATGGTCGAAAAATAAACCAAATGGAGAGCAGTTCAGTTTGCTGCTCTCTTTTTGTTTTAGCATGAATTCATGGGTTTATTTTGGTAGAATAGGATTTAAGGAAAATAGTGAAATGGATGAACACGTCATTATGTTAGCAGGAGCATAGGGTGAATATTCTTAAAAAAATTGAAGATAAAACATATCAAAATGAGGACTTAATAAATAATATAGATTTAAATCCTATAGTCTCCTATCATATCATTAAAGAAATTGTTAACCGTAAAATCAATGATATTAACGTTATTGATAAATTAAAAGAAATTTCTGTCAAACTGTCTGTCAATGATTCAGTTTTAGGTTCAATTTGCTTAGGTCATATGTCTTTCGCTGCGTTAAGAAAATTAGGGATTGATGTACGGAGAGCTGATGGTCGTTCAGCTATTTCTGATTACGATTGGGAATTAGTTGATAAATTTTATCACGAAAGTGGCTGGTGAGGGCGTAGTTATCTAAACGACATTGAACGAGGTAAAAATAATGCAGTTAAAGCAAGAATTAGCGAAGTTACTATTAAAAATAGGGGAGTCAAATCTGAATCAGTCGGATTTATTTACAGAAGAAAAACCATCTCTATTTTTACCAGAAGGACGTACTATTTATTTAGAGGGCGATTATTACTATATTGTTGGTGTCGAACGTGGCAAAATAAATTCTGAGAAAAAATTTGATAATAAGGAAGATATTCTTTATTATCTTTTACAATCATATGTTACTAGAATAGCATCAAAGAATGCATGGACTAATGCAAATGGAGATTTTGAACGTTATAATAGCCTTTTTCAAGAGGAACAAATTCGCTTATTTAATATAATTGATCCTAAATATGGAGAGAAGAAGGAAGAATAATAAACTAAATTGAAGGAAAAAATAAAAATTATAGAAGCTATTAAAGAAGGAAACGTTGAAGATATACTTCGCGGAAGACAAAAGTATCGAATTGAACCTCCAACTTTTGTTCCAGACGTTTTTCCTACAGATATAAATCAGATACTGTTTGAATATTTTTATAATCAAAGTGATATCAAAAACATTCAATTATTATTAGAGAACTCTTTAATTAAATTGACAAAGAGTTCAGCTACGGATTTGTATATTTCAATATTATTTTTCGATTCAATACTCTTTATGGAAGATAAGGGTATTGCCACTTTTAAAATTGATACTTCAAGATTAGTAGCTGAAATAGCATCTAGGATACAAAAATTTCGGGAAGAGTTAACGAAAAGTATAACTTTTGATAATGGATTAACAAAAAAAGACCCTATGAATGTAATTGTCCGCTTCAATCAGAGATACAAAAACAAATATAATTTTTCAATTCTTGAGGATTAGAAATAGGCTAGAACAAGTGTTAAAAAGACAATATAAATTATTCAAGAGTGTCGACGACAAAATAGCACTCACCGTCCTATATAACAGAGAAAATTATAAAATTTTAACAACCTTTATGATGACGGAAGTTCATACTTTTATCCGGATGTTCGCGAAGCTTTGGAGAATGTCATTTCTGGGAATATGGAAGAATCCGCTTTTGATGGTAATTTATTGGGAAACGAAGTTGGAAAAGAAATAACTGAAGTCTATTATCAGATGGATGATGAAAGTCTTGGAGACCCTTGCTTCATTCCTACAAATCATGAGAAAGAGGAGTATTTGGACTTAGTTCAAAAGCTAGAGGAATTTGATTACTCTCTTGCCACCTATTTCCGTCAGTTGATTGACTAGAAAGGAGAAAGTCATGAATGATTTACTCCTTATCCCAGTAATTTTTTTAGCAATAGGAGGAATTCTTATTCTTTTATGGAGACTCTTTCTTATTGCCAGTGGACTTTTCCTTATTGGTTTTGTCAGTTTTCTTATTTTCGTGGAGGGCTATGGAATATATTTGTTCTTTACTGAACCGACCCTTTATATGGAAGATTTATCCCAGAATGGTCTGATCAGTTTTACAGGATTTTATGCGGTATTTAATCTATCCTTACTTTTATGTGGTGTTTTGAAAATCATTAGTTGGACAAGAAGATTAAAAAGTAGCTGAGCAAGAGATTGTTCAGCTACTTTTTAATTGGGCACTATAAAAATTTTTCTCGAAAATAAGAAACTTGCACGATTTACTCATTACTTAGCCAATACTAGAGTTTATACTAGTTACTGTAAAGATGATCATCTAAAAGAAGGAAGGAGGCAACCTTATGGCTAAAAATACAAGTCGTCCAGAGATTGATTCTCTAAGTTTCGAGGTTGAAAACCAAGAACTTTCCGGGAAATCAGGAGCTGGTGGTACACAGCTTTTAAAATGACACTAGCAGGTCGCTGTGGATTGTGTTTCACCTGTTCCTATGAGTGTACGATAAATAATGTTCGTTGTTAGATAAAACAAAAGGAAAATTCTAGTATTTTATTACAAAACTTTGACAACACTTTGATTTAGTGTTATATTGACGGGAGAAATACAAATAAAACAAGATAACTTTGAGATTGATTCTTTGGATTATGGAAATTAATATCCAAGAATTGGATGGAAAATCTGCTGCTGGGTGGGGGACGGCTGTTAGATTAACAGCACAGGGGCGCTGTGGTTGGTAGTTTACATATTCTTTTTCGCCAAACATGCGCTGTGGATAAAACTCTCTATTTTTTGACAGGAGGATAAAATGGAAGGAATTATTGGGACACTAGAATTCTATGCACCTGTACTGGTCTTAGGAGTTGTTGTCATAGGGATTGTTTACTTTATGAAAAAAAGAAACGATCGCAAATAATCAAATCGACCGATACCTGAAAAAGGCATCGGTTTTTTATAACTTGAATATATTGCACAAAATACTCATGGAAAACCTTGAAAGAAACCGTATAATGAGAGAGTAATAAAGAAACGGAGGAATGAAATGATGAAACAGCTTATTGTGACAGGATTAACGAAAACATTTGGTCAAGGGGATAATATCGTTCATGCTTTATTAGATGTGAACTTGTCCGTTGAAAAAGGTGAATTCCTGGCAATTATGGGGGCTAGTGGTAGTGGAAAAACAACACTTCTCAACTGTATTTCAACGATTGATAAACCAACATCAGGTGAGATTCGATTTGAAGATTTCGACATCATCCATGCCAAGGAAAATGAACTAGCTGACTATCGTGCTAAAAACATTTCCTATATTTTCCAAGCTTACAACTTGGTGGAAACCTTGACAGTTTATGAAAATATTGTTCTACCTCTTCAAATTCAGGGGAAAAATATCAAAAAACATCAGGATAAGATTTTGGAAATTTTGGATAAGTTGTCCATCCAAAACTTAAAAAATAAGTTTCCTAATCAGTTATCAGGTGGTCAGCGACAACGTGTGGCAACTGCTAGAGCCTTGATTGATGATTCTAAACTGATTATCGCAGATGAGCCGACAGGAGCCTTGGACTCTGCCAATTCTGAAAAACTGATGGCGCTTTTGCAGGAAATCAATAAAAGTTTTGGTATTACCATTTTATTGGTTACCCACGACCCTGCCGCAGCAAAGTATTCCTCACGGATGGTGCTACTTAGCGATGGAAAGATTATGGATGATTTGGAACGTAACAGCTTATCTAATGAACAGTATTTGCAAGAGATTTACAGCCGTACCAGATAGGAGGATGAGAGTATGTATCCAAAATTAATTTTACGAAATGTATTTCGAAATTTACAGACTTACACCATCTACTTTTTCAGTCTAACCTTGATTTATAGCTTGCTCTATGCTTTTAATGCTTTACCAAGCCATCCAGTGATGCAAAGTTTATCAGGGGCAAAGGAAATGTTGACGACGGTGATGGGTCAGTACATGGGCTTGCTTTCCTATCTGATTCTATCGGCGATTGCCTTTCTCGTCGTTTATTCCACAAACTTTGTCCTGGGACGGCGTAAGAAAGAGCTGGGACTTTATGCAACGCTGGGAATGAAGAAGAAGCAGATTATCCGTACCCTGTTCTTTGAAACCATGCTGGTCAATATCTTTTCCTTGATTCTAGGTTTCTTGCTTGGCTTGATTTTACTGGTCATTCTATCTAAGGTTGCATCTGAGTTTTTTATGGCCAATTACTTTGGTAGTCTGCTTTTTTTTGATAGCAAGTCTGTCATCTTACTAGTTTATTCCTATTTGGTAACCAGTTTTATTGTTGGTGTCATGGACATTCTTACCTTTAGAAAGCAAAATATCATTGCACTCATTCAAGAAAATGGGGTCAAGAAATCTGTCTTGGCAAAAGGCAAGCCAGTTCTTCAAGCACTTCTCTTTATTCTTTCGACAGCTGTTATCGGTTTTGGTGCTCTCTATTTTTCAGACTATCACCATCTATCACTCTTGAAAAGTTGGGGTATCTTGCTGGTATCTGTCTTCGTGATTTTTGTGATTTTATTTTACAATACCTTGAGCCATTTTATCTTGGTTTCCCTTAGAAAACTGCCTCAAACCTACTATCACAAACTAAACAGTTTTAAAATTCGTCAATTTTCAAAACAAGCTGATAGTAATTCGGTCACGTTGGCTGTCTTATCCTTAACCTTGACCCTGGCTCTCAGCTTACTAGTTTTTAGTGGTAGTGCCTATACGACTATGAACCGAGAGCTGAACAAATACTCACCTTATGATGTAACTGTCAATCTCTATCGTGGTCAGGAGTTCCAGTTTTCTCAGGAATCTGTCAAAGACAGATTAAAAGCAGATGGATTTGACTTTAACCTCATCAAAGAGGAGTACAGCTATCCTATCTATTCTAGTGATTTAATCTATAAAGATTTGATTGATACTAGCAATCTCTGGGCGCATGATAAGGAACTTCCTGAATCAAAAGTACCGATTTTAGGAATTTCTGCCTACAATCATCTCCGCAAACTGCAAGGGGAAAAAGCGGTTGACTTGGCAGATAACCAATTTCTGGTCAATGCTAACTATAAAGGAACTGCCAAGCAGATTCAGGACTTTCTATTAACGACAAAAACTCTCATGATTAACGGTTATTCTCTTAATCTTGCGTCTTCAAAGCCGCTTGAAACAGTTTACTTTTTATCGTCAGTGGGTACAAATGACACAGGAACCTTAATTGTACCAGATAAGGTAGTAGTTGGATTGACGGAAGACCACACGACCTATGTTGCAAATTTCAAAGAAAATATCGACAAACGGAAAGTAGAAACATTCTTAAGTCAGTGGATAGAAAAATACTACTTCACTCGTGATGGAGCAGAGTTGAATCCGTTCACCTATCAAACCAAAGGAAGAATTTTTGAGATTTATCTTGGATTTATGGGCGTCATTGTCTTTGTCATGATTTTTGTCAGTGTTATTTTTATCATTATTTCCCTCAGTATCTTGTCCCTTCAAACTTCTACAAGTGCTTTGGATAGTGTCAATGATTATCAAATCTTATATCTTCTTGGGAATAAGAGGAAGCAAAATCGCTCTATTCTTTTGCAACAGATTCTAAGTTATTTCTTGGTTCCGCTGGTCATCGCAGGTCCGCTAGCGCTTGCCTTAAGTACCGCACTTCTAGGCTATTTTGAAAATTTCGCTAATACCAGCATTTCTATAGATATCACCTATCTGGGAGTAGCGGTCTTACTATTTGTCCTTTACCTGCTAGTGACTTACAGAGTAAGTTGGCAAATTATTGAAAATTAAGTCAAATACCAGAGTTGCCTATCCGACAATTCTGGTATTGTGTTATAATGATATTAAAGTAGTTCAGGAAGTGGATATATATGAAACAGTTTGTCAAATCGCTCTCGAAAAACTCACTTTTATTGTGGTGGTTGACGATTTTGAATCATCTAGCTTTAATGATTTATATTTATCATAGGATCACTCTGGACTTTTCGACAGATTTTTCCTTGCAGATGGTTTTATTGCTGATTATTGCTTTAATTGTATTTAGCTATATTTGTAATATTGTGACCTTTCGGTATAGTGAGTTGAAACTTTGGTTGCTCCTGATGATGTTTCTCATTAGCTGGCAATCCATATTTAATCAAGGAGCTGCGAGCACCCTGTTGCACTTTTTTGATATTCTTCATCCGCTCAACTCTTTTTTATTGGTGTATAGTTCTCTGTATATTATCTTTCTGGGAGAGAAAATAGGAGAAGAACTGTTGAGTGTGTCCTTTGTGTTGACACTAATCACCATTAGTTCATATCTGTTAAGTCCTTCAATTTTTCTATTTCTGTCCTTGTTTGCGTCTTTCTTTTTAAACCTTGTTCCCTTGATTTTACTGATTTTATATCATAAAGAGTTGAAAAGTAAACTCAAGTATCAGAGACGAAATTTGTGGATATTAGCTTTGATATTGCCTCTTTCTTATTTCTTTTTGTATATCAATACGAGGGGCTCAGGAGTGATGAACCTAGTCTGGTATCTGGAAATTGTTGGCATTTTAGCTTTTTTACACTTCAAAACAATTATCAGCTCTCTTCAAAAAAAGGTATCAGAGTTAAAATTGTCCTATATAAAAGCTTTTTCACGCTTGTTTTTACTGGTTATGTTTTTGTTAGTAGGCATTTTCATCATCTTTCGTCTAGATTTAAACACGAGCTTTTTGGTCTTGAATATCATGTTACTATTGTTCGGGATTTGTTCGGAAGAATTGATTCGCCTCTTTCGTTCTGCTGAAATGCTAGATTCTGGGGATTATGTAAAAGTTCTCTTTTTAAAGCGTAACCGTATGGTGAAAAATCTGCTGGCAAATGAAGATACAGAACAACAGTTCTCCGAATTTCTTCACAATGAAATCCTGCAAAATGTTATGGCAATAAAAAATTTCAATAAATATAGTAGCAATCAAGCTTTTGGTGAACAGATCAATCTGGTAACAGAGGAGTTGGTTCAGCGGATTCGTGAGCGGATGGATTATTATCAGCCAATGGTAGAAACAGACGAACAGTTAGACATCCAGTATCAAGGGCTGATTAATCGGATTGTCAAACGCTATCACGCAGAAAATGAAGTAGTCACACAGTTTCCTGCCCACTTTAGGCTTTTATCTCCTTACGATAAAATTGCCTATCGTCTGGTTGAGGAGTTGGCGACCAATGCCGTTAAGTACGCTAGTGGTGGAAGGATTTCTTTGAAGATTGATGTGCATGATGACGCTATTTTTATCATTTCTGAAAATGACTGCCTTCAAACAGAAAAATCCTTAGGTTATGGATTGAAAAATATGTCTAATAAAATTAGTGTTTTAGGTGGTCAAATGCAGATTTTTGAAAATAATAAGAGATTTCGTGTAGAAATTACTCTCCCGATTGATAAGGAGTTGTGTTATGAAAATTTTATTAATTGATGATCATAAATTATTTAGCCAAAGTATCAAGATGATTTTAGAGTTATCGGAAAACATTAAAAAGGTCCAGTTAGTAGATGATTTTTCGACTATTTCGGAGATTACTTTTAATGACTACGACATTATTTTGATTGATATCAACCTGACGAGTCTGTATCAAGATGATGGGCTGACCTTGGCACAAGAGATTATCGACAATGGTTATTCTAGTAAGGTTGTGATTTTGACAGGTTACAGTAAAAAAATGTATGAACACCGAGCTAAAGTTATGGGGGCTTATGGCTTTCTGGACAAAAGTATGGACCCAGATGAGTTGGTGAAAAAACTGGAAAAGATTTATCTAGGTGGTAAGGTCTTTTCAGATGAAGTAATGGTAGAGGTGTTAACACCACGAGAAATCGAGATACTAGAACTGGTTAGAAATGGCTTGACCATTGATGATGTCTGTGACAAGGTCTATGTGAGTAAACGTACAGTTTCCAATCACTTGGCCAATATCTTTTCAAAATTGGGAGTGATTAACAGGCAGGAGGCGATTCACATCGCTGAGCAGTTGGGCTATTTTCCACCAGATTAAAAAGTTGCAGAAGATGCAGCTTTTTTAATTTATTTACAAAAATTGCACATATTACTCATTCTAATAAACAGTAAATTTGATAATCTATTAGTAATTAAGGAGGAAATCATTATGTCTAGGGTATCTGAAAAATGGTTTGTATAAAAAAATTTATCAGACGGATTACTAATTTTGTAAGTTATATTGGCCACCTTCGGGTGGCATTTTTACTTCTGTGATACTCTTTTCTAGCTTTATCTAGTATTCTTGACTTAGTTTTTATAGAAAGAAGGTCTAAGATGTTAAATAAAGTCAAAACTAAAGCCTTAATTAGTGTTGGAACAGTAGCTGCAACTAGCTTTATTCTCATGATGGGATATACTGCTGGTCAACACTCGACTGTTAAACAAAGTCGCAAAGAAATCGAATTGGCTGCAGCTAAACTTGTAGAGGATAAACAAGCAGAAGATAAAGCCAGCATTTTGTCATCAGATACTGTATTAGTACCCGAAATTCAAGAGAAAATTAGTCAGATAGCCTCTCCAATGGATGCTGCTTTGGAGGGACGCAATCGTCAGAATCCCTTGAGATCAGATTGGGAAGAGGTCAAAGATGAGGTGATGCATCAAGCCCTTCGGATGAAATTTAGCCAAAATCCAGAAATCGCGAAAGAATTGCTCGCGACAGGAGATGTCATCCTCATCGAACATACACGAAATGACGACTACTGGGCTGATGGGGGAGATGGCTCTGGGAAGAACAAGCTAGGCCTTCTCTTAATGCAAGTACGGGAAGAGTTGAAAAACTCTATCCTGTAAGATCTCTCCTCTAGCTATTCCATTTAACAGTCTGGGTTTGGTATAACAGTCAACTAGATAGTTACAATGATCAACAGGAGATATTCCTGAATGTGTAATGAAAGATATTAGTACAAAGAGCGGAGAGCATACATGGAACATAGTAAATTAGAATGGGAAGATGTTATCCAGTTTGAAGAAGTAGAAGGATACGGGAAGTCAATCTGGAAAAATGAGGACAAATATTATTTAGTTTTAGAAGAAGGCACCGTAGCTTCTTGGTTAGTAATCTATGAACTCCCACAAGAATTATTTGCTCTATTAGAGAGTGGAGATAGAACGCTCCAAGAAGTTTCCTGGAAAGTTCAGAATGACTCTTGGCCACCGACGGAAGAAGAGAGAAGAGAATCTAGAAGAAAATTTATAAGCAAACATCCAGCTTCTTTGATAGATGTCCCTAAAAATAGGAAACTTTTTTCTAAGGAAGAACTTGAAGAGTTGATTCCGATTGCTGAGAAGCAGTGGATTGAATCTGGAGAAGAACTTCCAAATGATTATGTATCACCACTTAAGTAAGGAAGATATAAATGAAACCAACAAAACTAGAATGGGAAGATGTTATCCAGTTTGAAGAAGTAGAAGGATACGGGAAGTCAATCTGGAAAAATGAGGACAAATATTATTTAGTTTTAGAAGAGGGAACTGTGGCTTCTTGGTTAGCAGTCTATGATTTACCCCAAGAATTATTCTCTCTATTAGATAGTGGAGAGAGATCACTACTCGAAATATCTTGGAAGATTAAGCATGATTCTTGGCCACCGACGGAAGAAGAAAAGAGGGCTAGTGAGAAACGTTTCATAGAAGAGAGTCCCACATCATTAATTGATATACCTGAAACTAGAGAATTATTTACTCAGGAAGAGCTAAAAAGATTAATTCCGATTGCTGAGCAAATGTGGATTGACTGGAGAGGTAAACTTCCAGATGATTATGTATCACCATTGAAATAGCTTGTAAGGAATTTGTTTATACACTATTAGTTGTAAGCAAGTTCCTGTTTGTACTTTAAGTGGACTAAATGAATCGCTCCGAAAATGTGTCCAAAATAATGACAGAATTCCATTATTACCAAATCAATGGCCATTAGACTGGATAGTGAATATAGGAATTGTACCAAGTTAATGTTTTGAATTATGAAAAATAAATATATGAAATATACAGACAAATTACAAGATTTAATTGACTTAGAATATCCAAGTCAAAAGTTATACCCGGGAATTATACAGGATATATATAACTTAACTAAGTGTATAAGAAGAGGAGAAAATATCGGTGACATTAATTTTTTTAGTTTAGCAAGAAGATTTATAGATGAAACTATGGATTATAAAAGCGAAATTTTAGTAGTCTTAAAACAATTAGAGAAAGAGTTAAAAAAAGAAAATTGATGGACAATAGATTAATTGATTAGATAATGAACCTAAGAATATGTTATGATAAAAGTATAGAGATACAATTATTTAAAGAATTATTACAGACAAAATTTTTGTGCCCTATCAGTATTGATGATCACCAAATATTAATACAAAGAGCGGATAATGTTCATGAAATATAGTAAACTAGGCTGGGAAGAAGTTAGTAAGTTTGAGGAAATAAAAGGTTATGGACAACATATTTGGCGACATCATGAGAAATATTTTTTTGTTACAGATGAAGGGGGAATAGCTGAACAGAGGGTAGTCTATGAATTCCCATTAGAACTATTTCAATCACCCTACCAAGTTTTTCTGAGTTACTTGAAAAGTCTAACTTAATTTGACAATTTAGGCAATAAAGAAATCCTAGACAAGCTTTTGAGCTATTCAGAAGACTTGAAATACCACTATAATCTCTATCAGCTCTTGCTTTTTCACCTTCAGAATAAGGAACCAGAGAAATTTTTTGGACTCATTGAAGACAATATAAAGAAGGTTCATTCTCTTTTTCAGACTGTCTTTAAAACATTTCTAAAGGACAAAGGGAAAATCATCAATGACCTTCAGTTATCCTATTCCAACGCAAAATTGGAAGCGACTAATAATCTCATCAAACTTATCAAACGCAATGCCTTTGGTTTTCGGAACTTTGAAAACTTCAAGAAGCGAATTTTCATCGCTCTGAATATCAAAAAAGAAAGGACGAAATTTGTCCTTTCTCGAGCTTAGCTTTTCTTCAACCCACTAAAGTTGACAAAGAGCCGTAGATTTTAGGTATTTACCTTGTCTACTTAAGAGGTATCATATCATCGAGATAAAGGTGATTTGTTTGTTCCTAAGAATTAGGTTTTAGGTTTGACTTGTGGCAACTTCTGGAAAAAGCTTGTCTAGGATTTTTGGAGTGATAGCTTGTCCAGGACCTTCAGCACAATAGGTGTGAATATACATAGCGGGATTGAAGTTGAGCTCGATACAAGTGAAATGAGGTTTTTCCTTGCTAGCAGGCTGAGTTTTATCTGGAATGATGAGGTCAACCCCGCAAGCCCAGGCCCCCATGCTAGTTGCCATAGCTGCTGCCAATTCTTGGTAAGAGGAATCTATTGTCTCAGTGATATCAATAGAGTCACCACCCGTAGAGATGTTGGAGTTACGGCGGAGATTGACCTTTTTCCCTTCTGGGAGAATATCATCAGGTGCATAACCTTGCTGAGTCAACATCAATTGTTCGATGTCTCCTAGCTTAATGATTTCCAGAGGTGAGCGGTGGTCACGGCCTCGCAATGGATTGGCATTTTTCTGAGCGACTAATTCACGAATGGTGTGTTTGCCATCACCGACAACATTAGCAGCAACACGAAGGAGGACAGACTCACAACGCCCGTCCAGAATGAAGAAACGGTATTCGGTTCCTGGGATAAATTCTTCAACAAGAACAGCTGTATCTTCTGCAAAGGCAATCTCGAGAGCTTTCTTATAGTTATCAAGGCTGGCAGGCTCTTGGAAAATGGAAATGCCCAGCCCGAAGTTGGTTGATTTTGGTTTAACCACAATTTGCTTGCCCTTGATAAGAGGATAGTAGGCTAGACCTTGTTCTAGACTGGTAAATTCGTCGCCGGCAGGGACAGGGAAGCCAGCATCAGCCAGGATTTTTTTGGTCACGGTTTTATTAGCCATGGCAAGAGGAACTACATAGTTGTCTTTTGAGGTCATGTTACCATTTTTGACGTACTCAACATGATCTTTATGCCAGAGTTTAAGGAATTGATCCTGCTCATCTAGGATTTCAAAATGAAGCCCTTTTTGAATGGCATCAAAGAGCAGCATCTGGGTAGAAAGTTCCATCTCCTCATAACCCTTAAGGGCATAGTGGGCAGTCCAGTCGTAATCATGATAGGCAAGCGCCTTGTCAAGGGCAAAGTCAGAAAGGGACTTGTCTTTGATATGAGGAAGAAGTTGAGCAGCTAGTGTCTGACTGGAATCTGCAAAGGCATCTTTAACTTGTTTGACCAGCCCTTGATGATAGTCACCAAGCCCAAAATGTTGCACCAGTTGGTCTAGAGCTGTCGTAATGTTCTGAGTTTCAGCTTCAGAAGGTAGAGGTTCTAAAGGATGAGAGAGGGCAATTTTTTCATTCAGCGCGTGACCTTGAGCCAGAGCCTGATCAACATTTTCAGGGGCATCCAGCCAGAGGAAGGCTAGAAGGAGTAGGTGTACGGTATCCATGGTAGTTTGGCTAATACCGATACGCTCAAAGGGGTTGAGGTCGAAGTTACGGAATTCCAGGTAGGTGATTCCCTTGTCAAGGAAGGAGCGATTAACCTTTTGTCCACGGAAACGAACAGCCGAGTAAAATTCCTTTTCCGCAATCAAATCACCTTGTTCGATATAATTTTCGATGGCAGAGACATAGTCTTCTAGGCTTGCAAAAGATACTTGTATTTCTTCCTTATTGACATAACCATGGTCGCTGTTTCGGAAGGAACGCACGAGTTCTGGCACTTCTTGGTCGAAGAAGCCTTGCTCAGCAATAGGTGCAGCCCCAAAGAGATAGGTAATAACCCAACGGTAGCGCAAGTAGTTTTGAGCCAGCTTAAGATAGAGGGCGTTTTTGAAAGCAATTATATCAATCTGGTCACTTTCTTGGAATAGGGCTTCAACCAAATCTTTCCCTAGTTCCATATTATAGTGGATACCTGAGATAGCTTGTAGTTTAGTTCCGTATTTTTCGGCCAGGTAGTTACGATAATGGCGTTCAAATTCATTTTCCAGTTGGGCAACTTGGATTTCTTGGGCGTTGATACGAGGAGGCATGGACAAGGGCCAGAGAAGTTCATCTTTACTGATGGAACGTCCAGCTACATCGGTAATGGCTCCAAGAAATCGACGAGCCTCAGTGGTAGATTTAGCAACTGGTGTGATGAGTTCCATCTGAAACTCACAAAAATCTGTTTGAATATAAGGGTGGAAACTTCGAGCTCCTAGGCAGGAAGGGTGAGGCGTATGTGCTAATTTTCCCTGTCTATCGACACGAAGACTTTCGCGTTCAATTCCAAAGTTAGCTTGAAGGATAGGGCTAGTAGGCTCCAGCTTTTGAAGCAGTTGATTTATAGTCATAGAGTCACCTTTTCATCTAATGTTAGTGATAGTCTATTATAAATAGGAGAAGAAAACAACTTTCCGCTACGGTTAAGGGGAATTTCCGAATGTTTCAGATAAGAATTCTTAAAACCAGTTGTTTTTTAGCTCTATTATATGCAAAAATTGTAAAATACCCACTGATTTTTATGTAAAATGTTATTTCTCTTGGAATTTAAATCAAATTAGCCTATACTAATGACGTATATATGAGAACGAAAGAATCCCTAGGGTCGGCACTGCACCCATAAAATGAGACACAAGAAAACACTCCTGTTGAAATCTGGTAAACTAGAAACAGGGGTGTTTTGTTATGGTCAAAAAGCATATTCGGTAGAAACTAAACTAGCCTGTATCGAAATGAAGAAGGCAGGCAAATCAAATAAAGTTATCATGGATACCCTCAGCATCAAAAATGCTAGTCAGGCCAAGACCTGGTAGCGATGGTATCAGAATGATGAATTGTACCGTTTCCAACAACCCGTGGGGAAACAATATACTTATGGTAATGGGATGAAACAGTTATCTGAAGTGGAACAGTTACGTTTGCAGGTAGAATTACTAAAAAAGTATCAGAACTTGATAAGAGAATCGACAAAGTAAGTCTTATCAAGCTAGTAGAAGAGTATAAGAAAACGTGCCCTGTATCGATTATTTTAGAATGTTTCGGCGTCAAACGCTCCACCTTTATCGCTGGAAACAGGAGTGTAAGAATTCTCAGAAAAGAGGCGAAATAGCAGATAATGGCTGTATCGAATGGTTTCACTCTGTTCTCAAGTCTGAAACCTTCTATCTCCATAAGTGGAGAAACATAACTGAAGATAGTCTAACAGATATTGTCAAAAATTACATCATATTTTATCCTGATAATTATGTATCACCATTGAAATAGCCTGCGTGGAACTTGTTTAGACACCGTTAGTTGTGGACAAGTTTCTTTTTTTATTTTAGGTGCACTAGATGAATCTCTCCCAAAATGTGTTGAAAATATAAATAGAACTCTGGCTTTCTCCTAATGCAAGTACGGGAAGAGTTGAAAAACTCTACCCTGTAAGCTCTCTCCTCTAGCTATTCCACCTATTTCATGCTAGAATAAAGAAAAACACATTTGGAGGCATTATGAATCAGACAGTGACTTATTTGCAGGAATTGACAGCTATTCCTTCCCCGACCGGTTTTACACGTGAGATCGCAGAATACTTGGTCAAAACCATTGAAAGCTTTGGGTACGAAGTAACTCGGACTGCTAAGGGTGGCGTGAATGTGACCGTTCCTGGTGTGATCACAGACAAGCAACGCTATGTCACAGCCCATGTGGATACCTTGGGGGCTATTGTCCGCGCTGTGAAAGCAGATGGCCGCCTCAAGTTAGACCGTATCGGTGGTTTCCCTTGGAATATGATTGAAGGGGAAAATTGTACAGTCCATGTAGCCAATACAGGAAAGACCCATTCTGGGACTATTTTGGTCCATCAGACTTCTTGCCATGTCTACAAGGATGCGGGAACTGTAGAGCGGACCCAGGACAATATGGAAGTCCGTCTAGATGAAAAAGTGACCAATGAAAAAGAAACCCGTGCCCTTGGCATTGAAGTGGGTGATTTTGTCAGCTTTGATCCCCGGACCATTGTGACAGATACTGGCTTTATTAAATCTCGTCACTTAGATGACAAGGTAAGTGCGGCGATTCTCTTGAATCTTCTGCGCGTGTACAAGGAAGAGCAGATCCAATTGCCAGTAACGACCACCTTTGCCTTTTCAGTCTTTGAAGAAGTGGGGCACGGGGCTAATTCTAGTATTCCAGCTGAAGTGGTCGAATACTTGGCAGTGGACATGGGAGCTATGGGAGATGACCAAGCGACGGATGAATACACGGTATCCATCTGTGTCAAAGACGCTTCTGGACCGTATCACTACGAATTCCGTCAGCATTTGGTAGCCTTGGCAAAAGCCCAAGAAATCCCTTATAAGTTGGATATCTATCCTTTCTATGGATCAGATGCCTCTGCAGCCATGAGCGCAGGAGCAGAAGTGAAACACGCTCTTCTCGGGGCAGGGATCGAATCTAGCCACTCATATGAGCGGACCCACTTGGATTCTGTAGTCGCAACAGAGCGCATGGTCGATGCCTACCTCAAGAGCGACTTAGTAGATTAATAAGGAAAAACTACTCTCAGGAGTAGTTTTTTTAAAGAACTAAAATTTTCTGAAAATTCCTTTTCTTCTGAAAATCTTTGTGGTATAATCTTAAAATAAACTTAAAATTTCTTAAGGAGTTTTACATGAAAAAAAGAAATGTCATTGCACTTGCGGGAGTTGCCCTCCTTTCAGCAGGTATCCTAGCAGCTTGTTCGGGTGGTTCTAAATCATCTAGCTCAAGCAACGGTCAAAAATTCTCATATGTTTATGAGACTGAGCCAGAAAACCTAAACTATATCACATCTGGTAAAGCAGCAACCCACGATATCACTGGAAACTTGATTGATGGTTTGTTTGAAAATGATAAATACGGGAACTTGATTCCATCTCTTGCAAAAGATTGGACAGTTTCGCAAGATGGCTTGACTTATACTTATAAACTTCGTGACGATGCTAAATGGTATGATTCAGAAGGCGAAGAGTATGCGGATGTAACAGCTAAAGATTTCGTCACAGGTATCAAATATGCGGCTGATAACAAATCAGAAATGCTCTACATCATCCAAGATTCTATCAAAGGCTTAAATGACTACGTCAGCGGTAAAAATAAAGATTTCTCAGCTGTAGGAGTAAAAGCAGTTGATGATCATACCCTTCAAATCACTTTGAACCAACCAGAATCTTACTGGAACTCTAAATTGACTCTTGGGATCACTTTCCCTGTCAACGAAAAATTTGTGAAATCAAAAGGGGATAAATTCGCCCAAGCAAGTGACACCAGCTCCCTTCTTTACAATGGTCCTTACATCTTGAAGAGCTTTACTTCTAAATCTTCTATCGAAATGACCAAGAATGAAAACTACTGGGATAAAGACAAGGTCTACATCTCAGATGTGAAATTGGAATTCTACGATGGACAAGACCAAAGTAAATTGGCCAAATCATTCGGTGAAAATGCTCTTAGCTTGGCCAAACTCTTCCCAACTGGATCTGGTTATTCAGAGCAAGCCAAAGAATTCAAAGACGAAATCACCTACACTCCTCAAGATGCCGCTTCTTATGTTATTGGTACCAACATCGACCGTCAATCTTACAAACACACTGCTAAGAAGACCGATGAAGAAAAACAATCTACTAAGAAAGCTCTCTTGAACAAGGACTTCCGTCAAGCGATCAGCTTTGCCTTCAACCGTGAAGCGTATGCTGCTCAATTGAACGGAAAAGACGGAGCAAGCAAGATCATCCGTAACCTCTACATTCCACCAACATTTGTCCAAGCTAATGGCAAGACCTTTGGTGAAATGGTGAAAACTCAATTGGATACCTACGGAGATGAGTGGAAATCTACTAAACTAGACGATGGTCAAAATGGTCTCTTCGATGCTAAGAAAGCGAAGGAAGAGTTTGCAAAAGCGAAGACTGCCTTGGAAGCAGAAGGTGTGAAATTCCCAATTCACATCGATATGCCTGTAGACCAAACCACACCATCAAGAGTTCAACGGGTACAATCCTTCAAACAATCAGTTGAAGAAGCACTTGGTAAAGAAAATATCGTCATCGATATCCAAATGCTTTCGAAAGAAGACCTTCAAAATGTGACCCTCTTTGCGCCAAATGCGGCTGGCGAAGACTGGGATCTCTCTGATAATGTTGGATGGAGCCCTGACTACCAAGACCCATCAACTTACATGGATATCTTGAAAGCTTCATCTGGTGAAAATACTAAGACTTTCCTTGGATTTGACCCAAGTGAAAACAATGAAGCAGCTAAAAAAGTTGGTCTGTACGACTTTGAAAAGATGATCAAAGATGCTGGTGCAGAAACACAAGACGTCAACAAACGCTATGAAAAATATGCGGCAGCGCAAGCTTGGTTGACTGATAGCGCCCTTGTTATGCCAACTTCTTCATCAACTGGACGTCCATTCTTGACACGTATCGAACCATTCTCAGCTCCATTTGCATGGACTGGTGGTAAAGGAAAAGACAACGTGATCTACAAAGGAATGAAACTCCAAGATAAAGCTGTGACAACTGCTGACTACAACAAAGCCCTTGAAAAATGGCAAAAAGAACAAGCAGAGTCAAACAAGAAAGCACAAGAAGATCTTAAGAAACACGTCAAATAAGGATCGATAACCGAGGCTGATGCCTCGGTTTTTTTTGGATCAGATGAACATCTGTTTGATATAAAAACGCTTACATAGTATAATAGGAGTGTTGATTACAAAAAGTGAGGAGATTGACATGAAAAAGAAAACAATGGTTTCCATTGTCGCATCGAGCTTACTGATCGCGCCGATGGTCTTGCATCAAGTAGTAGCAGCAGACGAGCAAACGGAAGAGTTAGCCCCATCGACAGAAGTGGTCCATGCTCCATCTACTGAAGCAAGACCGACAACAAGTGACGCAAGTACTGTCACTAGTGAAGAAGCAGCAAACTTGAATGAGGCATCGCTGGATCGGACAGCAGTTGCCAATCAAGCAAACCCTGCTACAGAAGAACACACAAGACAAAGTGAGCCTACGGTCCCAGTAGCAACTCCAGCAGCAACAAACAGGGAAGTTGCGCCTCAAGCTGCTTCTACTTCAGAAGCTTCGGTAACAGCCCAGGATTTGGCAAAGGTCACAGGTAGCACCCTTGCAGAGGATCAGACCTCTAAAGAGTTGACGGTCCAAGATGCTGTTAATGGCTTGCTTCAATGGGCAGCAACAGATCCTAGCCAACTGGGCCAAAGCCAAGCAGATCGCGAACGCTTTGCCAAGAGTTTAGGCTTGATTGAAAAATCAGAAGATCTGACTCGTAAGGTCAGTCAGCCAGAATTGGCCAAGATGTATGAAACAGCTAAAAAACTCTACGATGCCTATCGTGCTGAAAAGAAAAGCCCGCTCTTTTTAAATGGTCGTGCCCAGCCTATTTTCCCTTATACGACAGGAGAAAAAGCAGACCAAGACTACAAATATGAAGATAGCCAAATTGTACGCTTCCCAGTCTATGTCGAAACAGACTACGATACCGATGCAGATGGCAAGCCTGACTTGGTCAAAGCCATTGTTCAACTACCAAAAGCCGTAGCGCAAGGTGATTTTAAGGCAGCCACTATTCTGGAAGCGCGTCCTTACGTAGCAGGAACACTCGATGAAAACTACGTGACCCTTGAAAGTCTGGGGCTTCCGACAGACGGCAGCTACGACATGAAGAAACTGCACAGCCAACCTGCAAAGAGACAGCCAGTTGGCAGTGAGACGACAGTAAAAGCAGCGAAAAAAGCCAAAGCATCGGATTGGTACTACTACAGTCCCTACGAGTATATCTATGACTACGAAGATCTCAACTGGTATGACTATTTTTTGGTCAGGGGCTATGCCTTTATCTCAAGTGCTGGACTTGGGACCAAGGGATCCGAAGGCTTTAACACGACAGGGTCTGATCTCGAAATCAATGCCTTCAAGAATATCATCGAATGGGTCAATGGCAAACGCAAAGCCTACACCGATAAGACTAGCAATATCGAAATCAAGGCAGACTGGGCAAGTGGCAATGTCGCAATGACCGGTTTATCCTGGGCTGGCACCACAACCTTTGGTGTGGCAGCGACTGGCGTAGAAGGCCTAAAGACCATCGTTCCAGCAGCAGGGATTGCCTCTTGGTATGATTATTTCAATAGCCAAGGAACCCAATTTGGCAATGCGCCTTATAGTGACCTTTCATGGCTCTCCCTCTACGTTAGCACACGGATGCTGGACCAAGACGATTGGGCAGGGATTTGGCAAAACTATTCCAACTACATTAACCAATTAAACAAGGACCAGTACGCTCATGATCGCAATTACAGTGATGTCTGGAAAGAGCGGGATTATACCCTTCATCCGGAAAATCTCAAGACCAGCGCCCTGATCGTCCATGGCCTGAATGATGACAATGTCAAGACCAAACACTTTGAACTTATGTACGATGCCCTCAAGAAAGCAGGACAAGATGTTAAGCTCTATCTCCACCAAGGAGATCACGTCTATCCGGCGGCAATGTCAAGGGGATACGGCATCACCGCCAATGGTCAGGACTTTTATGACCTGCTCAATACATGGCTGACCCATTACCTTTACGGAGTGGATAATCACGTCGAAAGCTTGCCAGCGGTTCTAGCTCAAAACAACTATGATCCAAGCAAGTGGACCAGCTATGATAACTGGAAGAGCAGTCAACGCCTCTTCTTGAATGCAAGCTCGAAACGGCTAGAAGAAACCATTTCTAGTGATTATGCGGCTGCTGGTGTGGAGATCGCTAACCGTAATGAAACCGTCAGCAAAGCCTCTTCTAAGGCCAATCTGACCTTCGTTTCTGATGTTACTGAGGACACTACGATCAAGGGCCACATCCCCGTTCATTTCAAGGCGGCTCTTGCCAAGGGTCAAGGAAAGAATTTCCAAATCAATGCCCTCTTGGTAGATGTGGCAGATGAGGACTTTGACGTGGTAGGAAATGGTAGCGTCAAGCAAGATAAAACAGCAGACGGTTTCTGGATGGGAAGCAATCTAAGCAACCTATCTGTTGCCGAATACGAAACCATCAAGACCAAGTACAAGGTGATTGCAAAAGGGTGGATCAACCTTGCGAACCCTGAGTCTGGCTACGATTCAGCAAGCTCACGCGCTAGCATTGAGCCAAAGGTGGGAGAATACCACGATTACACGGTTTATCTCCAACCAAATCTCTATACGGTTAAGAAAGGTCACAAGTTAGCCCTAGTCTTTAACACCTATGACCCATCTGATTTAACGGTGGAGCATCCCTATGAAGTGACCTTCAAGACAGATTCTATCCAGGTGGCGATTCCAATTGTCGAAAAGACCCGCGCCCAAAAGGTAGCCTATGTACCAAGTGCAACAGATACAGACTATGCGAATTTACCAGAAGTTGAAGGTGCTGCTCTAGTCGCTCCAGAAGTCCACTACAAGGAAGAATATAGGCTTCCAAGCCCAGAATACTTTGTCCAACCAAGCCAAACTCTTCCTGAAAAAGAAGAGCAGATGCAAAGAGAATCAGCAAGACAAGAGCAATCTCGTCTTACACTAGCTGTATCCTATGGCCCTCAATTTGTTTCACAAGGATTGGCAGAAGATCCTCAAGTTGCGACTTCTGCAGTAGGAGGAGAACAAGCAGATCATACGCTTCCTCAAACAGGGAGCAAAGAACATGCTCTGGGTCTCTTAGGTCTGTTTACCCTGACAGCTTCTAGCCTCGTCTTTTGGCGCAAGAAGAAAGAAGATGCCTAAGGAGTCCCCGTAGCAAATATTTCTAAAATGGCATTATTTAGTGTAAAATAAAAGTAGAAATGCAGAATCAGTAGATGCCTACTGAAAAAGGAGGAAATATGGCACACGTAATCACAGATGCAACTTTTGAACAAGAAACCAGCCAAGGCCTTGTCTTGATTGACTTTTGGGCAACTTGGTGTGGTCCATGTCGCATGCAAGCACCGATCTTGGATCAGTTGGCAGAAGAAGTACATGAAGATGATTTGAAAATCTGTAAGATGGATGTCGATGAAAATCCAAATACAGCGCGTCAATTCGGTATCATGTCGATCCCAACTCTTCTCTTTAAAAAAGATGGCCAAGTCGTGAAACAAGTGGCTGGAGTTCATACGAAAGCCCAATTAAAAGAAATCATTGCAGAATTGAGCTAAAAAGAGAGAGTGGGACAGAAATCGGTAATTCGTTAGAATTCGATTTCATCGTCCCACATCCGCACAGTTGAGTAGGGCTGTAAAAGCTGATGAAATCAGCGTATTAGAGCCCACTCAACCACTGCATCATGCAGTTATTTCTATCAAATATCGAAGGCTGGATAATTTTTCCAGCTTTTTTTGATGCTCTTTATTTCTTTCAAATAGACGCGATACCCGTTGACAGCGCTTTCTTATAATGCTAAAATGAAGCTGTATTTCCTATAAAAATTTTACAGGAAAAAATTCTCCTAGGAACAGGTAGATCCTAGGAGAAAATCACATTTATTGGTTATTGGCCCTCTGTATCTTGGGCTACCCAGACGCTGACAGAGCGTTCTGCCACTGGGAATTCGGCAGTACCATCTTCTCGAACTTGGACAGTTTCGCTACAATTTTCAAGGACATCATAGTAGGTGAGGCCTGCGTAGGATGAGCCGATCTCCATGACTTTTGTAGCAGCTTGGTTATTGGAAATCAAGCAGGCGATTGGTGCTGATTCTTCTGTACCTGAACGTGTCCAACCGATGCAATTAGGATCATCGAAATAGTCCGTTTGTTCCCCATAAGCCAGATCTTTACGAACCCATAAGAGTCGATCGAGGACCCCTTGGAAACTTTCTTGCGCAAATTGGCCCTCGATACCGTAGTAGTCTCCATAGAAGACACAAGGCAAACCAGCTTCACGAAGTAAGATCAAGGCATAGGCTGCAGGCTTAAACCATTCTTGGATGGTAGATTCCAAGGCTTGCCCTCGTTGGGTATCATGGTTGTCCACAAAGGTTACGGCCTGTTCAGGATGATTGAGCGCTAGTGTTCCGTCAAAAATAGTTCGAAGGTCGAAATTTTCACCTTCTTGACTAGCTCGGAAGAGATTTTGGTGGAGAGCCACATCGATCAAGTCGTATAAGTAGTCAATGCTTTCCAAGTACTCATCGTTGGTTTCTGTGTCCCCATTCCAAAATTCACCAAAGACGTAGAAATCTTCACCATACTTTTGGGTAATATTGTGGATGAAATTCTTCATAAAGAAGGAGTCGATGTGTTTGACCGCATCCAGACGGAAGCCCTCAACCCCTGTTGTTTCAATAAACCATTCAGCCCATTGGTCGAGATTTTCTACAACCTCGGGATGTTTGAAATCGATATCGGCGTACATGAGGTAATCGTAGTTTCCGTTTTCCTTGTCAACCAGATCTCCATGGGCCCAACCTTTGTTGTCCCCTTGGATTTGGTAGATCCCACTTTTATTACGTGAAGCATCGTAGTCCGTACCGGTGAAATGGTACCAATGCCAGTGGAAGTCATTATAGGCGCCATTTCGGCCATCAAAGGTGAATTTGGTCCATCCTTGAATGGTGAAAGGTTCGGTAAGGATCTTGTTTCGATCCATCGGATCGACCTCAACGACCTCGAATTCTTCTAAGCCATCTGCAGCAGCTTTGTGGTTGAGAACGACATCGGCCATTGGTTGAATCCCTGCATCTTTGAGGGCTTGGATGGCTTGAAGATAATCGTCTTTGAAACCGTATTTGGTACGAACCGTTCCTTTTTGATCGAACTCGCCCAAATCAAAGAGGTCATAGACTCCGTACCCAACGTCATTGTTAGAAGTAGCTTTAAAGGCAGGTGGCATCCAGACCTTGCGAATACCCAAGTCTGCTAAGTGTTGCGCATCTTCAGCAAGACGCGTCCAGTGGTTCCCATCAGCGGGCAAATACCACTCAAAATATTGCATTAAGGTTTGATTTTCCATCGTTATTTCTTCTTTCATGTGAATGTCCCTATTTTACCAAAAATAGTTGGATGCGACAAACGTTTGCGCTGGAAGCAAGCCCTTTCTGGAAAAGAAATCGCATACATGAAAGAAATAAAGTGAGAATATAAAAAGTAGCATTTTATTTACGTAGAAATATCAGTCTGATACATATATTTCTATTTATTTTATAGTTTGATCATATCAAAGGAGGATTGGTTTGAAAGTGAAAACCACCAATAGAGAGAGCATCGAAACGATTTTTACCGAAGCCTTGGCGATTCCAAGCTTCACCAACACGGAGACAGAGCAAGGAATCGAAGCCTTCCTGGATCAACGGATTGCCCAAATCCCCTATTTTAAGGAACATCCGGACCACTTTGGGCGCTATCAGGTACCACAGGATCACTTGCATCGGTCGGTCAATTGGGCCTTGGTCGATAAAGGCAAGAAAAAAACTCTTATCTTGTTTCACCACCATGATACAGTCGATCTTGAAGACTATGGACATTTGTCGGAGATCGCGCTCGATTCTGAAAAAGTAGCAGCAGCCTTGAAAACACTAGATATGCGACCAGATATCCAGGCTGATTTAGCTTCTGGTCAATGGAAATTTGGCAGAGGTTCTTGCGATATGAAAGCAGCCTTGGCCCTTCAATTAGGGGTTCTGGAAGCCTATGCGGCGGATCCCTCAGGAGGTCAGGTCAATCTGCTCTATCTCTCTGTTGGAGACGAGGAATCCTATTCACGTGGGATGCGGGGAGCTTTGGGGCTCCTGACAGATTTGCAGGAAAAGTTTGATCTGAATTATGTATTAGCAGTGGATTCGGAGCCCTTTGAATCAGATCTAGAAAAAGAAAAAGTCCTTCACATTGGCACAGTGGGTAAACTCATGCCAGTCGTTGTGGCGCAAGGCGTCTTATCCCATATGAAGGAGCCTCTTAAAGGGATCAATGCCTTGTCCCTCTTAGTGGCTATCGCAAGTCAGTTAGATCTTCATCCCGATCTGGCTGATCAGGCCTTGGGAGAAACGTCTCCCCTTCCTTCTTGGTCCTATCTCAGAGATTTGAAGGAGCAGTACGATGTATCGACAGTACTCTATGCGGCTGGTTATTTCAGTGTGCTGCATTTGAAGAAAACACCCCAAGAGCTCTTGCAACGAATCTATGAGCTTAGTCAGGAGGCCTTGGATGCCTTTTACAAGAAGTATGAGCACTTGCAGGATCAGGCTGGCCAAGACCATATGATTGCAAAGCCAAGAGTCATCACCTATCAAGAACTAGAGGAACGTTGCCAAGCCTTAGAGGGCTACCAAGCCTTTAGAGAAGCTTCTAATAAAAAAGCGGAGCAAGATTTTCGTAATGGGACCAGCTACCAGAGCCTTGCGATTCAGCAAATCCAGCGACTCCTTGAGTTTCTCGGAGATAAGGATCCTATGGTGGTCATCGGTTTTGCGCCCCCATATTATCCTTCCATGAATTGCCGCTTTTTAGACAATACCGATTTCAATATCGTGTCCCTCATCACTGATTACCGCGAGTATCTGGACACAAGAGGTTACCTCTTAAAAGTGGAAGAATACTTTATGGGGATTAACGACACCAGTTATTGTGCCTTGGAAAAGGATGTGACTTCTTATCAAGTCGTCCTAGATAGCCTAGCCACACCAGCTCAAGTCTATGATCTGGATCTGGAAAAAATTGCCCAAATTCAGGTCCCAGCAGTTAATCTAGGACCATGGGGTAAAGAATTGCATAAGCGAGGAGAGCGGGTCTACAAAGAAGACTTCTTGGAGACCATTCCAAACTATCTGCTAGAATTGCTCTACCATTTCGATGATCGCTTATCAACAGAATAAGAAAAAACGGTCCCAATGAGGATCGATTAGGGAGTTAACATGATTACATTTCACGGAGTTACCAAAGATTACGATGGGCACATTGCCCTTAACCACTTGGATCTGACCATCGAAGATGGGCAAATTGTCGGCCTGATTGGCCATAACGGAGCTGGAAAGTCAACGACGATTAAGAGCCTGGTCAGTGTCATCACCCCAACCACTGGATCCATTGAAGTAGATGGTCAGGACCTCTATAGCCATCGACTGGCGATCAAAAAGAAGATCGGTTATGTGGCAGATTCGCCAGATCTTTTCTTGCGTCTCACAGCCAATGAATTCTGGGAGTTGGTTGCGACCTCTTATGATATGAGTCAGAAAGACTGTGATCAACGATTAGAGGAGCTTCTTAGGATCTTTGATTTTCAGAGCCACCGCTATGAAGTGATTGAATCCTTTTCACATGGGATGCGCCAGAAGGTCTTCGTTATTGCAGCCCTCTTGTCAGATCCAGATATCTGGGTCTTGGACGAACCGATGACCGGTTTGGACCCACAGGCTTCTTACGATTTAAAACAAATGATGCGCCAGCATGCGGATCGTGGCAAGACGGTTATTTTCTCTACCCACGTCTTAGAAGTGGCCGAACAACTCTGTGATAAAATCGCCATTCTCAAAAAGGGAAATCTCATTTTCTATGGGACGATCGAGGAATTGAAGGGCCAGCACCCCGAACAAAGTCTGGAAAGTATCTATCTCAGCCTAGCGGGTCGTAAGGAAGAAGGTGGCGATCATGCGTCTTAAGATGATCCAGCAACTGGTCAATGTCAATATCATCTATGCCAGTCAGCCCGCTCAGATCGCAAAATTACGTGCCAAACAGGCAAAAAAACCGGACGTCAAACTCAATGTCGCCCGCAAATCGGTGCTCAACTACCTCTTTTTAGGATTGGTCTATTTCCTCATATTTGGCTTGCTCTTTAGTATCTATGATTTTGTGAACCAACCAGCCTTCTTTGTCAATATGGTCGCCCTCTTTTCCTTGATGACCATTTCCCAAGGTTTTATGAGTTTTTACAATGTCTTTTATGAAAGCAAGGACCTGCAGTTTTACCGCCCCTATGCCTTCTCAGATGCAGAAGTCATAGCAGGAAAGAGCATCTCGGTCATCCTGACTCTTCTCATGGCTATCCTTCCCTTGGTCAGCTATTTTCTGATCCTGCCTGTCCAAGCAGGCGGCTTCAATCCGTTAGGCATCCTGCTAGGCCTCTTTTGTGCCTTAATTCTCTTAGGCGTTCTATTTTTAGCGACGATTTTACTAGCTCATTTGATCACCAAGACCCTCTTTTTCAAAAAACACACGACCCTGGTCTCCAACATCATGGTCGGAATTGGTTCCCTTCTGAGTCTAGGAGCTTATCTCTATCTTAATCTAGTCCAGACCCATCGGGTAGAAGTGACGGGGGGCGCAGATATTCCCATTCTATTTCCACCTTTTACGGCCTTTCATCAGTTTATCCTCCATCCTTTTGATGGAGAAGCGATCCTAGGCCTCTTAGGATGGATCCTGGTCCTTCTGGTCTTGATTGGCCTGGTTCGCAAAATCGTGATCCCGCAGTTCTATGATGCAGCCCTTGCAGTTGCGACCAACCAAACCGTTAAAGAGCGTGTGAAAGCCATCCATGTGGGCCAGAAAGACTCCTTTAGACAGTTTGTCATTCAGTATCATCGCAGACTCTTGAGCGATGGAACTCTTTTGGTGCAAGTCCTCTTGATGATGAGTATTCTGCCATATATTTTCCTCCTCAGTGGAGCAGCAGGAGCATCGAAAAATATAGGAGGACTCAGTTCTTACTTGACGCCCCAGTATCTGGTACCACTGACCCTTGTTGCCATCTTGATTGGTGTTTTCAATAGTTTTGGTGGCTTGACTAGTATCGGTATTTCTCTGGAGCGCGAAAACTTTGAGTACTTGAGATCCCTCCCTATTGATTTCAAACGCTATCTCTTCATGAAGTTTTGGTTGCTTTATTTGGTGCAATCCATCCTTCCTGTCATTCTTCTAGTTGGCGTTTGTCTCTATTTTGGCGTCCATCCCTTAGCTATCCTAGCCATGTTGCTGATCTGGGTCGTAACAACCATTCCGATCTGCATTCGAGACTATGTCAAAGATTTTCAGAACTTTAGCACCAATTGGACCAATATCACAGAGTTGATGACCCGTCATCGTGGGAATGCAGTTCTTCAGTCTATTCTCTTGATTGTCTTTCTCTTTGTGATGTTTCTTTTGATTATTGTCAGCTTTATTTGGACCTATCATTCCGTCAGCACCCTACTGGCTGTGATCCTTTATAGTATCATCCTGTTAATCGGAGCAGGGATCAGTTCTACCATCTACCGCAAAAAAATCCGCACTCTCTACCAAGAGATCGGAGAATAAAAAGAGAGAGTGGGACAGAAATCGGTCATTCGTT
>NZ_KV818847.1:98255-114432 GCF_001815045.1 Streptococcus sp. HMSC065E03
TAAAGAGGCTAGGACTTTTGTCCCAGCCTCTTTTTTAGTGGAAACTTAAATTTCATAGCCCATGAGGAGGCCGCCTTCTTCGGCGTAGAAACTACAAAGTCCAGAAGTAGGAAGGACTTCGATGTTTGCACGGGCAAATTTTTCACGGACCAATTCAGAGAATTGCTCGATAAATTTTTCATTGTTGCGGTGGGCGATGGTAATATGCCCGCCATTATAGCCTGCCTTGATTAATTCATCAAAAGCAGCCTTGATCGCTTTCTTTTGGCCCCGTGCTTTTTGAAGCAACTCGAGGGTACCCGTCTTACTAGCTTCCCCAACCATACGGATATTGAGAAGCCCGACAACCGTTCCGATCAATTTGCTGAGACGCCCATTTTTGACCAGATTATCGACCTTAGCCAAAACAAAGAGCAATTTGGTTTTAGACTGATAAGTAGTGATCACATCAACCACTTGATCAAAATCGAGTCCTTCAGTGACCAACTGATTAAGCTTGCGAACGATTAGGTCCACCTCGCCCCCAGCTGACAAGCTATTAATGACGTGAATATTGGTATTCGGATGCTCTTCCAGATAAATTTTCTTGGCCACCTCGGCACTATTATAACTACCAGAAAGTGTCCCTGTGATGGTAACAACGAAGATATTATCCGCCCCTTCAAAAGACTTCATATAATCATCCGGACTTGGGCAGGCAGACTTAGATGCAGTCGCAGTCGCATACATCTCCCCCATCATCTGATCGATATTGAGTTGGGCATCATCTGTATAGATGGTATCACCCACTTGGATGGTCAGTGGGACACTGACAAACTCCGTATCTGGTGCCAGGTTGTCCAAAGAGCGGTAGTCACAGCCTGAATCCGCAATAATTTTCCATTTCATCAGTTCATACCTCATAATTGTATAAAAATGTACATTGACAAGTAGTTTGTCTTCTTTTACAATTATATCATGAAGTGCAATGCTATCCAAGCAGATATCATCAGGTGAGACAGATAGAAAGTAAATGTTATGGCAGAAAGAAAAATATCCGAGAAGTCCTTGGAAAATCTCAAACGATTTAACCAAGAAAACAATGCGATTACACGAGAATCCATCGAAATCTCTCTCCTGCAACTATTGGAGAAAAAAGATCTGAAAAAGATTACCATCTCTGAGCTGGTTCAGCGTGCTGGGGTTTCTCGCGCGGCCTTTTACCGCAATTATGGATCAAAAGAAGAGATTCTAGAGTCTATCTTTCAATCTAGTATCGCAAAGATTACCAAGTCTTTAGATGGCTACAACCTCAAGACAGATCTCTACCAAGTCTGGGTCTATCTTTTTAAAGAAGTTAAGAAAGAAGCGAAGATTATCAGCCTGGCCATTGATTACAATTTTGAACGGCTCTTGACCAAGGCAGTCTATGACTTTTTAGAAAAACGAAATGGCAGCTCATCAAATGGCGCTGGCAGCTACCTCAATTCTTTCTGGAGCTCAGCTATTGTCTCTGTCATCTCCAAATGGATCAAGGATGGCATGAAGATCCCCGCCGAAAAGATCGCGACCCTTGGCTTACCCCTCTTCCCACAAAAGAAGAAGTAAGAACCACCGATAGGTGGTTTTAAAGTAAACTGCCCCTCTCCATAACTAGCCCAAATGAATAGATAGAACTATACATAGATTATTCAAAGGACAAGAACGATGATGGAAGAACGAATTCTTGCTGCTAAGCAGTATGTGAAAACCTTATTTGCTGATCGAGCGGATGGCCATGATGTAGAGCATACCCTCCGCGTCTATACTAATGCTATGAGAATCGCACAAGCAGAAGGGCCATGTGATCTGGAGATAGTGGGCTTGTCAGCTCTTCTTCACGATGCTGATGATGATAAATTGTTTCAAACAGAGAATCATGCGAATGCTCGTAAGTTTCTAGAAGAGATCGGTACTCCTAAAAACCAAATCGAGCAGATTTGTCGGGTAATCAATGCTGTTTCTTTCAGCAAAAATCGCGGTAAACATCCAGAAACCTTAGAAGGCAAGATTGTCCAGGATGCAGACCGGCTCGATGCGATAGGAGCTGTAGGAATTGCGCGAACTTTTTCCTATGGTGGCCACAAAGGGAGACCCCTTACTGATACCGTCCAACATTTCCACGACAAGTTGCTCCTCTTAAAAGATGAAATGAACACGGAGACTGCCAAACAAATGGCAGAAAGTCGCCATCAATTTTTAATCACCTTTCTAAAAGAACTAGAGAAGGAATTGGACTGAGTGAAATATTGAAATTAACTTTTATAAAAGACTTATTTGAAAGAAAGATATGCTAAATCAACTAATAAAGAAACCTATTTTAAGTTGTTCAATTATATTTGTTATCTGCTCAGTAGCAAGGCTATTCGAATACTTGTATATGAGGACAGATGATACTTTTTTATCGGAGAATTTTCTACACAAACTTTTTGGAATACTTTTATTGTGGGGAATTCTTTCAATTAGCAAATTAAGATGGATAGATATTGGTTTTACACCTAATGGAATTATAAGAGGTATAGGAAATGGCCTGCTCTTTGGTTTAGTGTGCTCCATCTTTGCATATACAGTTGAGTGTATTGTTCTCTTGTTTCTTCATGGCAATGTTCACTTATCGTTTTATGCCAGTGGTTTTTCCTTAACAAACGAAAAAGGATCACAAGCAGGTATCTTGTTTATCATGTTAAGTATCTTATTTAACCTGATAAACGTGTGGATGGAAGAAGGAGTTTTTCGTGGCCTTTTCACCAAAATTCTTGAAGGGATTTCTTACCGTAAGAGTCTATTCTTTATAGCCTTCCTATTTGGAATATGGCACTTGGCAATGCCGTTCAGAGATTATCTTCAAGGAGAATCGTCACTCTTAAATCTTATTACCATGGGGATTGGCTATGTTATCCTAGCGGGAATGATGAGCATCAAATGGTCCTTACTTTACAAAATGACAGGTTCCTTGTGGCTAGGACTAGGAGATCATCTTTTCAACAATCTTGCTTCAAATCTGGTCCATGTTGTCTCAAATTCTGAATCAGATAGCTTGCAGATAGTAAGAATTATTCTTTGGCAGTTGTTGTCATTTGCAATTGTTTTGAGCATTTATAAAAGAAAGTCAAAGACTATAGCAAATCAATGTTGAAGCTCTTTTAAAAATTTTTGAATCCTATTACAGTTTATGAATCAACGATAAAAAATTTTTTATAAGTAACTCTAACAAAAGAGGCTGGGACAAAAGTCCTAGCCTCTCAATTATTTTTGGATTGTCGAGCAAGACGCAGTGGTTGATGGGCTCTACTACGCTGATTTCATCAGCTTTTACAGCCCTACTCAACTGTGCGAAGGAGGGACGACGAAATCGAATTCTAACGAATTACCGATTTCTGTCCCACTCTCTTTCTTTATTCTTGGATCATGGCTAGGAGATCCTCTCCTGTAGTGGTTGGAAGGATCCGGACTCGTTTGAGGGAATAGAGTCCATCAGCGGAGCTGGCTAGTCCATTTTTAGTGGTGAGGCCTAGTTTGTAGTCAGCTTTCTTGGCTTGGTCGATCGTGACCTGGCTGTAGCGACCGGATGGGTAGACGATAACGCTGGTATTTTGATCCAGCACCTTATCTAGCAGGCGTTTAGAAGCAACTAGCTCATTCTTTTGGGTCTCAAGACTGGAATTGGCTAGGTCTGGATGATTGACCGTATGGCTTTCAAAGGTCAAGCCAGCACTTTTCATCTCTTTGATTTGGTCAAAGGTCAGGACATTTTCTTTTTCCTTTTGGGTAAAGTCCGTGATGATATTATTGGTGGCGGTCATCTTGTACTTCTTAAGAAGCGGATAGACGATAGTATAGAAATCTTCGACGCCATCATCAAAGGTCAGCCAGACAAATTTCTTTCCTTTGGGTACTTCGTTCTTGACGAGGATGCGATAGGCTTCCCCAGGTGTCAGGGTGTAGTAACCCGCTTTTTTCAGGGCCTTTAGTTGGCTTTCAAAGGTTTCTGGATCAACGATCAAATTAGCATTGGCAGCTTCAGACTCGGCCATATTGTGCACGGAGTGGTACATGAGGATGGGCAGTTTGACCGGCTTTTTCACCCGAGTCCACTCGATAGAGGAGCTACCTTCTTCGAGAGAACGCGTCATGGCAGTGCCACTGGTATTCCCCTCATTCGGCTGAGTGATCCGCTTGATCAGAAGAAAGCTACAAATAAAGATACAGACCAGTAGGAGGGCATTGATTCCAAGTAGGGCTTTGATTTTTTTAGGTACTCTTCGTTTACTCATAGTGTCACCGCTTTCATTGTTTTCTTTATTGTACCACAAATTCTATGTTTTTTTCCAGAACTTGCTACAGGCAGATCCTGTCATGAAAATTCAGAATTTTTAAGGCAATTGGCTGTCAAACGCTCAAGTTTTTGTTATAATGGAGCTACTATAGAAAATTCAAGGAGTCAATAGGATGTCTGTTAAGATTGCCTTACTAGGATTTGGTACTGTTGCAAGTGGCGTACCATTTTTATTAAAAGAAAACCATGAAAAAATCACCCAGGCAGCTCAAGATGAAATCGAGATCGCTAAGGTCTTGGTTCGAGATGATGCGGAAAAGGGAAAATTGCAAGCGGCTGGTCATGACTACAACTTTGTGACCAATGTTGATGAGATCATTGAAGACAAGGACATTGCCATCGTGGTCGAATTGATGGGTCGTATCGAGCCAGCGAAAACCTTTATCACCCGTGCGCTGGAAGCAGGCAAGCATGTGGTCTCTGCTAACAAAGACCTTCTTGCCGTTCATGGAAGTGAATTGCTAGAGGTTGCAAAAGAACACCAAGTAGCTCTTTATTATGAAGCTGCTGTAGCGGGTGGGATCCCAATCCTTCGAACCTTGGTGAATTCCTTGGCTTCTGACAAGGTGACCAAAGTACTCGGTGTGGTCAATGGAACCTCCAACTTCATGATGACCAAAATGGTGGAAGAAGGCTGGACTTATGAAGATGCTTTAGCAGAAGCGCAACGCCTTGGTTACGCTGAAAGTGACCCAACCAATGACGTCGAAGGGATCGATGCAGCCTACAAGATGGTGATTTTGAGTCAATTTGCCTTTGGGATGAACATCCAATTTGACCAAGTAGGTCACAAAGGGATCAGCCAGATCACTCCACAAGATGTCTCTGTTGCTCAAAGCCTTGGTTATGTGATCAAACTGGTCGGCTCGATCGTTGAAACGCAATCAGGGATTGCAGCAGAGGTGACACCAACCTTCCTTCCAAAACAACACCCACTCGCTGGTGTGAACGATGTCATGAATGCGGTCTATGTGGAATCCATCGGGATTGGTGAGTCTATGTACTACGGACCAGGTGCTGGTCAAAAACCAACTGCGACCAGTGTTGTAGCCGACCTCGTTCGCATTGTCCGTCGTCTAAAAGAAGGAACGATCGGCAAAGCCTTCAATGAATACAGCCGTCCTCTTCAATTGGCTAAGCCTGAAGATGTGAAAAATAACTATTATTTCTCAATCAAGGCACCAGATGCGACTGGTCAAATCTTGCGTCTTGCGGAAATCTTTAATGCAGAAGGAGCTTCCTTCAAGCAAATCCTCCAAGAAGACTCAGATGGTCAATTTGCAAGTGTCGTCATCATTACCCACCAAGTCAACCAAACACAATTCAAGAACTTGGTTGAAAAATTGGATTCAGAGGCGAATTTCGAACTTTTGAATACCTTTAAAGTCTTGGGAGAATAAGCATGAGAATTATTGTTCCAGCAACCAGTGCCAATGTAGGGCCAGGATTTGATTCTGTTGGGATTGCCGTGACTCGCTATTTGACCATTGAAGTCCTTGAACCAGCAGATGCTTGGTTGATTGAGCATGATCTAGGAGCAGGGATTCCGACAGATGAGAAAAACCTCTTGCTCTCAACAGCTCTTTCTATCTCAACTGATATGCAGCCCCATCGAATCAAGATGACCAGTCAAGTGCCTTTGGCGCGTGGTCTTGGATCTTCTAGCTCGGTCATTGTCGCAGGGATTGAATTAGCCAACCAATTAGCCAACCTCAAGCTATCAGACGCTGAGAAATTACGCATCGCGACCGAGATCGAAGGTCATCCGGATAATGTAGCTCCAGCTATCTTTGGAAATATGGTCATTGCGAGCTACATCGGTGAAGATGTCCAATATGTCACGGCTGACTTCCCAAGCTGTGACCTTGTGGCCTTTGTACCGAGCTACCAATTGAAGACCAGTGATAGTCGCAATGTCCTACCGAAAGAATGGTCTTATAAGGAAGCTGTTGCAGCTAGTAGTGTAGCCAATGTCGCTATCGCAGCTCTCCTCAAGGGAGATTTGCTGACGGCTGGTCGCTCCATCGAGTCAGATCATTTCCACGAACGCTACCGTCAATCTCTTGTCAAAGAGTTCCCTCAGGTCAAAGAAGTAGCGCATGCGCATGGGGCATACGCCACCTATCTGTCAGGAGCAGGCCCAACGATCATGAACCTCTTAGCGCCAGAGCATACAGCAGCCTTTGTCGCAGCTCTCGAAAAACTCGGGCTAGAAGGCCAGATTTTCCAACTTAAAATTGACACATTTGGCGTTCGTGTTGAGAAATAAACCTCAATGTAACACAAATGAAAGAAGGATGTATACGAATGTATATGTCCTTTTTGCTTCTTCTATGGTAGAATGGGAACTGTACGGGGAAAAGCTCAAGCTTTCCCGAAAATCTAGGGGGAAACATGAAACCAGAATATTTATATAGTATTGCTACCGATCTTGGGCTGCAATTTGATGGCGAAGCTCGTGTGATGTACGGGGAGCGTGAAGGCTTCTTGTTAGTCATCGAAGGTGCTCAAACCAAGAATGTATTTACCATTTCACTCAGTGTGAAACAAGGTTCCGAAGGAGACTTGATCGAAGACGGTGAGATTCTTTGGAACGAATTAAAAGAACAATCAAAAGCCATTAATGCCATCTCTTTTGATGGTTACTTGACCTCTATCGTCGTCAAAGGCGGAATGACCAAAGGGAAGGCTGTCGAAACCTTATGGACAGCTATACAAGATATTGTTGATTTCTTACTCAACCACCAATTCGTGCAAGTGAATGCGGAAACGGGTGAGGAAGGACCAATCGGTCTGTATCAAATTGGAGATGCGATCTTCTTAATCGACGATGCAACCTTTAGAGCTTACCAATCCGAAGTGCAAGACACGGTGGAGGCTTATGAAGCGCGGGAAGAAAACTTCCTTTTAGGGATTGTAGGGGCTGTGATCGGTGTGATCATCGGTGGAGCCGTTGCCCTCTTGGTAGCACGGCTTGGCTATGTATCTGTTTTGGCAGGTGCTGCCCTCGGTTATTGTACTATCAAAGGTTATGAGATCCTTGGTAAGAAATTGACTAAAAAAGGTGTGGTAGTTTCAGCTATTTTGATGGTCTTGACCGTCTTTTTGGTCAACCAATTAGATTATACTTTGGCGCTTATGAGTGAACTGGATTTGCCATTTGATATGTCCTGGACGCTTCTCAATGAAGCGACATTCTCAGGGGATGTCCCTGATAAATTTTACTTGAATCTAGCACTCTTAGCTGTCTTTACTCTTGGTGGTGCTTGGATTTCGGTCAAATCAGCTCTGGATGGACAAAAGAATCGTGCTATCGCTCGTAAAATTGCATAATAAATGGTAAAAGGAAGGCCTGAATACTATGGGCCTTCTTTTGTTTTTTAGGGTCGAAAAATAGTCGAAAATTTGGTATAATAGTTTGTATTTTATATAGAGAGAGAACAGACAGAAAGATGATTGAAGAAATGAATCAAATTCTTGAAGGGATTGATATCCGTTTTCAAGAACCATTAAAACATTATACCTATACAAAGGTAGGGGGGAATGCTGAGTTTTTAGCCTTTCCTCGCAACCAATACGAATTAAAACGCATCGTCCAATTTGCAAACCAAGAACAAATTCCATGGATGGTCCTGGGGAATTCTTCGAATATTATTGTCCGAGATGGGGGCATACCGGGATTTGTCATTATGTTTGATCGCTTGCGAGATATCAGTGTGGATGGTTATGTGGTCGAAGCAGAAGCAGGGGCAAAACTCATCGAAACGACTCATGTAGCCCTGTATCATAGTTTGAAAGGTCTTGAGTTTGCTAGTGGCATTCCAGGCAGTGTTGGTGGTGCTGTCTTTATGAATGCAGGAGCCTATGGAGGAGAGATTGCTCATGTCCTTGTATCCTGTAAGGTCTTGACCAAAGACGGGGAAATCGAAACTCTGTCAGCGAGTGAACTAGCTTTCGGTTACCGTCATTCTAAGATTCAAGAGACAGGTGCTGTCGTCATCTCTGCCAAATTTGCTTTGTCTCCAGGCAATCACGAGCAAATCAAACAGGAGATGGAGCGTTTGACCCATCTTCGTCAGTTGAAACAACCCCTTGAATACCCTTCTTGTGGCTCAGTCTTTAAGCGTCCTGTCGGTCATTTTGCAGGTCAATTGATCAGCGAAGCAGGTCTGAAAGGCTATCGAATTGGTGGTGTGGAAGTTTCTGAAAAGCATGCTGGCTTTATGGTCAATGTGGACAATGGAACAGCCAAGGACTACGAAGACCTGATCGCCCATGTCATTGAAGCAGTCGAGGCTCATTCAGGTGTCCGTTTAGAACCGGAAGTTCGCATTATCGGCCAAGCCTAAGAACGTTAGTATTGAAGAACAATTGATAGTGTAAACATCGATAGCATCAGTTGGAAAGGGGGTGAGTGCCTATCGATACCGTAAATAGGTGGGGCAGTCTAGTAAGTCCCCGAGAGGTATTGGTGGCCTGACAGGCCTTCCTGTCAGCCGCTGCGTTTTCGTTTGAAAAGCAGTTTGGTAATCGTAGTAAAGAAGGAATTTATGTGAATTGAAAAAACCAATTATTGAGTTTAAAAATGTAACAAAGGTCTTTGAAGATAGCGGAACCGTTGTCCTAAAGGATATCAATTTTGAATTGGAAGAAGGGAAGTTCTATACCCTGCTCGGTGCATCTGGATCAGGAAAATCAACTATCCTGAATATTATTGCCGGTCTTTTAGATGCTAGCTCTGGAGATGTCTACCTTGATGGGGAACGGATCAATGATGTCCCTACCAACAAGCGGGATGTCCACACCGTCTTTCAGTCCTATGCCCTGTTTCCGCATATGACGGTCTTTGAAAATGTGGCTTTCCCCCTTCGTTTGAAAAAGCTGGACAAGGCTGAGATCGAACGTCGGGTTTCAGAAGTATTGAAAATGGTCCAGTTAGCAGGATTTGAAAAACGTTCGATCCAAAAATTATCGGGTGGTCAACGTCAGCGGGTAGCTATTGCACGGGCTATTATCAATGAACCACGAGTGGTCCTTTTAGATGAGCCTTTGTCAGCCCTTGACTTGAAACTTCGAACAGACATGCAGTATGAGTTGCGGGAATTGCAACAACGCTTGGGCATTACCTTTGTCTTTGTTACCCACGACCAAGAAGAAGCCCTTGCCATGAGTGACTGGATCTTTGTCATGAATGAGGGAGAGATCGTCCAATCTGGTACTCCCGTGGATATCTATGATGAACCGATCAACCACTTTGTAGCGACTTTTATCGGGGAGTCCAACATCCTAGATGGTCGCATGATCGAGGACTACTTGGTTGAGTTCAATGGTAAACGCTTTGAAGCGGTCGACGGGGGAATGCGTCCAAATGAACCAGTTGAAGTCGTCATTCGTCCAGAAGACTTGCGCATCACTCTTCCTGAAGAAGGCAAGCTCCAAGTAAAGGTGGACACCCAGCTCTTCCGTGGAGTGCATTACGAGATCATCGCCTATGATGATTTGGGAAATGAGTGGATGATTCACTCAACTCGTAAGGCTATCGTGGGAGAAGTCATTGGGCTAGACTTTGAACCAGAAGACATCCACGTCATGCGTCTCAATGAAACCGAAGAAGAATTCGATGCGCGGATCGAAGAGTACGTTGAAGTGGAAGAGCAAGAAGCTGGTTTGATTAATGCCATTGAGGAGGAAAGAGATGAAGAAAACAACCTCTAATCTATTTATCCTCCCCTATTTCTTGTGGATTTTTCTCTTTGTCTTGGCTCCTGTAGTCATGATTATCTTTCAATCATTTTTCAACGTTGAAGGGCAGTTTTCACTTGAAAACTACAAAGAGTTCTTTACTTCGCAAAATCTGACCTATTTAAAGATGAGCTTTAATTCGGTCCTTTATGCCGGAATCGTCACCCTGGTGACGCTCTTGATCTCCTACCCGACTGCTTACTTTTTGACGCTGCTCAAACACCGGCAGTTGTGGTTGATGTTGATCGTCTTGCCAACCTGGGTCAATCTCTTGCTCAAGGCCTATGCCTTTATCGGAATCTTTGGTCAAAACGGCTCCATTAATAGCTTTTTAAGCTTTCTCGGAGTCGCTCCCCAGCAGATCCTCTTTACAGATTTCTCCTTTATCTTTGTAGCCAGCTACATCGAGTTGCCTTTTATGATTTTGCCGATCTTTAATGTCTTAGATGATTTAGATCCAAACTTGATCAATGCCAGCTATGATTTAGGAGCCAATCGTTGGGATACCTTCCGTCATGTGGTCTTCCCCTTGTCCATGAATGGAGTCCGCTCAGGTGTGCAGTCTGTCTTTATTCCTACTCTGAGCCTCTTCATGTTGACACGGATGATCGGTGGAAACCGCGTCATTACCTTAGGGACTGCGATTGAACAGCACTTCTTGACAACACAAAACTGGGGAATGGGTTCTACCATCGGAGTTGTTCTGATCCTTGCTATGCTCTTTACCATGTGGGCAACTAGAGAAAGGAGAGAACGATGAAAAAAGTATCTCATTTCTATCTAGGTTTCGTCTTTCTGATTCTCTATCTTCCCATCTTCTATTTGATCTTTTATGCCTTCAATAAAGGGGGAGATATGAATGCCTTCACAGGCTTCACGCTTGAGCATTTCAATGAATTGTTCGCAGATAGTCGCCTGATGCTGATCTTATCAGAGACCTTCCTCTTGGCCTTCTTGTCAGCCTTGATTGCGACAGTGATTGGAACCTTTGGAGCCATTTATATCTACCAATCGAAGAAGAAGTTAGAAGGTCCTTTGCTCTCCATTAATAATATTCTCATGGTAGCGCCAGATGTTATGATCGGGGCCAGCTTCTTGATTCTCTTTACGACGGTGAAGTACCAGCTAGGTTTCTTATCTGTTCTGGCTAGTCACGTGGCCTTCTCGATTCCCATTGTGGTCTTGATGGTCTTGCCACGACTCAAGGAAATGAACCGGGATATGGTCAATGCGGCCTATGACTTGGGAGCTACCCAAGTGCAAATGCTCAAAGAGATCATGTTGCCTTATCTGACACCAGCCATTATTGCTGGCTACTTTATGGCCTTTACCTATTCGCTTGATGACTTTGCCGTGACCTTCTTTGTAACCGGAAATGGCTTTACAACCTTGTCTGTAGAGATCTACTCACGTGCGCGTCAAGGGATTTCTCTCAGTATCAATGCCTTGTCCGCCCTTGTCTTTCTCTTTAGTGTGCTCTTGGTCATCGGTTATTACTTTATTACCCGTGAAAAGGAGGAAGCAGCATGAAAAAACTTTATTCATTCCTAACTGGGATTGTCCTTGTCATTCTGGTCCTCTGGGGAATTAGCCACCAGATCGAAGCGAGCATGAATACCAAGAATAGTGACAAGTTGGTCATCTACAACTGGGGAGATTATATCGATCCAGAATTGCTAACGGAATTCACAAAAGAGACAGGAATTCAGGTGCAATATGATACCTTTGATTCCAACGAAGCCATGTACACCAAGATCAAGCAGGGGGGCACGACCTACGATATTGCCATTCCGAGTGAATACATGATTGCCAAGATGATGGATGAGCATTTGATTGAAAAATTGGATCAATCCAAGATCAAAGGGATGGAAAATATTGATCCAAAACTGTTGAACCAATCGTTTGATCCGGGCAACCAATATTCCGTTCCTTACTTCTGGGGTACCTTGGGGATCGTCTACAATACCAAGATGGTCAAAGAAGCTCCGGAACATTGGTCTGATCTCTGGCGTGAAGAGTACAGAAATGACATCATGATGTACGATGGTGCGCGTGAGGTCATGGGAATTGGTCTCAATACCTTGGGCTATAGCCTCAATGAAAAGGATCCAAAGAAATTGCAAGAGGCAGTAGATAAACTCTACACCTTGACGCCAAACATCAAAGCTTTGGTTGCTGATGAGATGAAAGGCTATATGATCCAAAACAATGCGGCTATTGGGGTTACCTTCTCAGGAGAAGCCAGCCAAATGCTCGAAGCCAATAAGGATCTTCGCTATGTCGTCCCAACTGAAGCCAGCAACCTTTGGTTTGATAACATTGTCATTCCAAAAACCGTGAAAAATAAAGAAGCAGCATATGCCTTTATTAACTTCATGCTTCGTCCTAAAAATGCTTTGAAAAATGCTCTTTATGTCGGCTACTCAACGCCAAATAAAAAAGCCAAAGCCATGTTGCCAAAAGAAATCCAAGATGACCAATCCTTCTATCCAAGCGATGAAACGCTGGACCATTTGGAAGTCTATCAACAATTAGGCAAGAAATTGCTTGGAGTCTATAACGATCTTTACCTTCAGGTCAAGATGTATCGAAAATAACACAAAAGGAACCTTCGGGTTCCTTTTTGATTACCTTAGAAAAGCTCTAACTAGTGAGTTAGATTGAGATTCAAATGAAAGATGCTATAATAGTAAGGAAAGTGACTGGCCCATTCAGTCATGAAAGGAAGGATTGGAGAAGAAGAGATGAAGAGACGACCGGAACTATTTTTGATTATTCTGTTACCGATCCTAGGAATTGTTTTTCTAGGAGGAAAAATCATGACCCTGACCAAAAGACCGGAGCAGAAGATAACAACCACTTCTTCAAAGAAAGTCATTCAAAAATCAGAAGAAGAGATAAAAAAAGAACAAGTAGCCTATTTGAAAAAACATGAAAAAGAAATCGGCGATTTTGTGAAAGCTCAAAATCCGAAAGTTGAATCCGTACAGATCGATTGGGATCAGACACAATGGAGTGATGGTGGACTTACAACTCCCGAATATTATATGAATGTTTTTGGTCGCATTAATCATATCGAGAACTCAGGATGGGGAGTGGATATTCCAATTAATGATGATCAATCAATTAACATGCGAGAAATGTTTATGCTTCATGAACCTACGATTGACGGAAAGCCTATTTCCTAAGTAAGTACAATGCATTTTGAAAAAAAATTGGTTTAGAGAAAGATAGCACATGATAAAACAAACGGCGTTTAAATTAATCACTACCTTAGCTCTCCTTGCAAGTATAGGAGGATGTACCATAAAATCAAAAGAGCAAACGAAACAAGCACCCATTGCAACCCCTTCGACAAGCAAGGAAGATAAAGAAGCGACGAAGCAAAAACAAATTGCCTATTTGAAAGAACATGAAAAAGAAATTGTTGATTTTGTAAAGTCAAAAAATTCTAAAATAGAATCCGTTCAGGTTAATTGGAGTGATATTCGATGGGGCGAAGCAGGCAACGGAACACCTCAAGGAGGTGGCGAAATCATCGAGTTGTATGGTGGTTTTAATCATATTAAAAATTCTGGTTGGAATGTCACGATTGGGATTGTTAATGAAATGCCTGATCTAAAAACTATGATGTTAAGCAATGGTTTTGGTGTTGGAGGAGAAGTATTTAAGTAATTGGGACAAGGAAAAGCTATGAAATTAAAAACAAGACAAATCATGGTAACGGTTGTTGCCATTGCTGGATTTTTAAGTCTTGGAGGCTGTCTTGAAAATCCAAAAGAACAGACGAAACCAATAAATCACATCGCTTCTTCATCAACCAAAGAAGACAAAAAAGTCATTAAACAAAAACAGCTCGCCTATCTGAAAGAACACGAGCAAGAAATGACGACCTATGTGAAAGAACATAATGCCAACATTCATCAGGTGTCTTATGACTGGGATAGTGTTCGAACAGTTGTAGGAGGTAATGGAACACCTCAGGGAGGTGACGAAATACTATTAGTTTATGGTTATGCCAATGGAAGTGATCTAACAAATTTTAGTCTGAATTTTACGTTAGACGAAAATAAAATGCCTAAAATAGATTCAATTGGTTCTGATAGTTTATATCGGGTAGAAAAGAAATGATCCGTCAGTTAGACGATGAGAGATCAATAGAGGAAACACTTTTAAACGAAATAAAATTATGAGAAAACAAATAAACAATCTGATGATCGCACTTGCTTTCATTTTAACAATTGGATGTCTTTTAGGATGTGTGAAGCAAGAACGTGAAAAAAGCAGACAAGCGCAAACTGTCACCTCTTCAACCACAAAAGAGGACAAAGAAACCATTAAACCAAAGCAGCTAGCCTATTTGAAAGAACATGAAAAAGAAATCGTCGATTTTGTGAAAGCTCAAAGTCCGAAAATCGAATCCGTCCAGATTTATTGGGACGAAACGCAATGGATTGATGGTGGAAATGGGACACCGCAAAGTGGAGATGAGGTCATAGAAATTTTTGGAACCGTCAATCAACTTGAAGATTCAGGATGGAGGGTGGATGTCGTATTTGATTCTGATCAAAAGATGACATTCAGTATGGGCCATCATATTAGTATTAAGGGTGATTATATTGAGTAAGAACCGGAAGATTCAGAGCCTGTAAGGAGGATTTATGAAGAGACAAGAAAAAATGATTTTCAATTTACTTGCTTTATGTGTCGCGTTGCTCATCATCACAGGTTGCACTGTAAAATCTAAGGAAGAGATGAAGCAAGAAAAAACGAATGTTTCTTCCTCCACCAAAGAAGATACAGCAACTGTTACTCAAAGGCAAGTCGACTTTTTAAAAAAACACGAGTCCGAAATTACGAACTACATAAAGTTGAATGATCCAGAAGTTGTTCGAGTCAAGTATGATTGGGATAGCGTGAAAGTAGGAGATAGTGGTTCTTTTACGGAATCTGGGTTTGACATTCGTTTAAAGGTCTATGGGGCAAATGATAAGGAATTCAATGGTTATTCATTTTTTATTGTCCCAAAACCAAATGTTGAGAATCCAAGTTCAATTGATTCAATCTCTGGTTCGAATTTTCCTTAATAAAATCAACAGATCATTCTACCTATTAAGAGGAAAGAATTCCAAAAATACTTGAGCTATGAGTTCATAATAGATCCAGAAATGATAGGTGGACATTTTAAATAAAAATCTGTACAAAATGGTAGGAGGACTTATGAAAAGTCGAAAAATCATGATGATAGGTGTATCAATTGCGGTGGTGCTATGTATAGTTGGATGTGCCGTGAAACAGAAGGAAGATACCAAGCAAGATAAAACAAATGTTTCTTCATCAATCAAAGAAGACAAAAAAGCCATTAAACAAAAACAGCTCGCTATTCTCAAGGAACATGAGCAAGAAATCGTCGATTTTGTTAAAGCCCAAAATCCGAAAGTTGAATCCGTTCAAATATATTGGGATGAAACTGAGTGGGGCGTGGCAGGAAATGGAACACCTCAAGGTGGTGACGAGATGATTCTCATTTTTGGCGGATTTAATCAAAATCCTGAATCGAGTTGGCGAGTTGATTTGGTTGTGGAAGATGGAAAGATTAATTTAAAGACGATGTCTCTGGGACAAAACTTAAGCATAGATTAAGAAATTTTCGAGTGACTCAGTTGAGAGATCAATTAAAAGTGTGTAGATTGGAGGGAATTGAATGAAGAGACAAATGGAACTATTTTTGATTATTTTGTTACCGATACTAGGACTGGTTTTTCTTGGAGGAAAAATCATGACCCTGACCAAAAGCCCCGAACAGAAGATAACGACCTCATCTTCAAAGAAAGTCGTACAAAAACCAGATGAAGACATAAAAAAAGAACAACTGGACTACCTAAAAGAACACGAACAGAAGGTTATTGATTTAGTCAAAGCACAAAATTCAAAAGTCGAATCCGTTCAGATTGATTGGGATCATACACAATGGAGTGATGGTGGGCTTACAACTCCTGAATATTATATGAATGTTTATGGAGGTATAAATAATATTGAAGAATCGAGTTGGGGAGTAGATATCCCAATTAATGAGGACAA
>NZ_KV818847.1:114532-164891 GCF_001815045.1 Streptococcus sp. HMSC065E03
TGAGGACAATACATTAAATTTAGATGAGATGTATCTAGGATCCGACATTAGAATAGGGGGGAGATTATTTGAGTAATTGGAACTTAAAATGATAGGAAAAAAACGTGCTATGTGTAAGTAATAGACCAATAGTCTAAATTGTCACTAACGTTATACTTTTTAATTTAAAATGTTGATGATTGAAAGTAAAGAAATCATGAACTCATATTTTAAAAAGCTCTATGTAGTGTGATAGCTTGATCTTCAAATGATAAATGCTATCATAATCGGAATAACATTTATCCAGTTTCCAATTTTAAAGAATAATCTGTACAGAATGATAGGAGGACTCATGAAAAGTCGAAAAATCATGATAATAGTTTCATCAATTGCAGCACTACTTATTGTAGGTGGATGTACTGTGAAACAGAAAGATGATACAAAACAAGGAAAAACGATTGCTGCTTCATCTACTAAAGACATCAAGGAAGATGAAGAAACTATAAAGAAAAAACAACTGGACTACCTAAAAGAACACGAACAGAAGGTAATTGATTTAGTCAAAGCACAAAATTCAAAAGTTGAATCCGTTCAGATTGATTGGGATCAGACACAATGGGGTGATGGTGGACTGACAACTCCTGAATATTATATGAATGTTTATGGACGTATAAATCATATTGAAGAATCGGGTTGGGGAGTAGATATCCCAATTAATGAGGACAATACATTAAATTTAGATGAGATGTATATAGGATCCGACATTAGAATTGGGGGGAGATTATTTGACTAATTGGAATTTAAAAAGTTTTGATAATCTATATGCTTCATTAGCAGAATCAGCTTACAGATATAGACCCAAAAAGTTTCCATATGAATGATTGGATCAATTCCAGGAAGAGCGTTCAAAGCTCAAATGGGAGTATGACAACGAGATAGATGCTTTCTATAAAAATCAGAAAAAGCTGGAATCGAAAGATAAAAAAAATCAGTAAGGTTGTCCTTACTGATTTTTTAGTTGGTTCCAGATGATGCTGTATCTGCGCCACTGTCTGTTGCTGTGGAGCCTTGGTCTTGTGCGGCAGACGAGCTAGATTCAGTAGCAGATGAGCTATCGGTTTCTTTTTGTGAACTTGTTTCTGTATTGCTTGAATTGGTTTGTGTATTGGTGTTAGCATCTGTATTAGTAGCGCTTGAGTCAGATCCCTTATCGTGGACCACGACGACGCTGGTGCTACTAGATGGTTTGTCTTCTGTTTTTTGATTGTCTTTATTGAGCAGACTCATGATGGTAAAGGAAGTGACGATAATCCCTAGGAGACTGGCAATCGTAGCTACAACCGTTTGAAATACGGACAAACCTTGTTTGACTTTCTCACCGCGAGATGGTCTTGTATCAACTTTTTCCTCAGGTTTTTGGTTTTTGTTACTTCTTGAATATTGTGACATGTTCATTCTCTTTCTATCAAAAATTGTTTTTTAACACTTTCCTATTATAAGTCATTTTCTGAAAAATGTCTAAAAAGAACTGATTTTTATAGAGTGATTTTGCCGGATCTCTCTTTATCAAATCCTTGTCCCAAGCGGTTAGAAATGATAAAATAGAAGTTACGTAAAAAGAAAGTGATGGATGCGTAGGACATGATCTATTTTGACAATTCAGCAACGACTAAACCCTATCCAGAAGCCCTTGCGACTTATACAGAAGTAGCGACTCGGATCTGGGGCAACCCTTCTAGTTTGCACAATCTAGGTAGTCAAGCTACTCGTATTTTGGAAGCTTCTCGGAAACAAATTGCGGAGCTAATTGGCAAGAAAGCTGAGGAAATTTACTTCACGTCTGGTGGGACAGAAGGGGACAACTGGATCCTAAAGGGTGTCGCCTTTGAGAAAGCTCCTTATGGCAAGCATATCATTGTCTCTGACATCGAGCATCCCGCTATCAAGGAGTCCGCTGCTTGGCTAAAGACGCAGGGATTCGAAGTGGATTACGCTCCAGTGGATGCGCGTGGCTTTGTCAAGGTGGATGCCTTGGCTAACCTACTCCGTCCGGATACGACCTTGGTCTCTGTCATGGCCGTCAACAATGAGATTGGCTCCATTCAGCCCATCCATGACATCGCGGCTCTCCTGGAAGATCGCCCAACGGTTAGTTTCCATGTCGATGCTGTTCAAGCTTTGGCAAAGGTAGCAACAGAAGTTTATCTACCAGAGCGCGTGGACTTTGCGACCTTCTCTAGTCACAAATTCCATGGACTTCGCGGAGTCGGCTTTGTCTACATCAAAGAAGGCAAAAAGATCACCCCTCTCTTAACCGGAGGTGGTCAAGAAAAAGAAATGCGCTCGACAACTGAGAATGTGGCAGGAATCGCAGCAACAACAAAAGCTCTACGCTTATCCATGGAAAACCAAGAAGCTTTTGCCAGTAAGACCCAGCAGATGAAAGAAGTCATCCGCAAAGAATTGGCCAACTATCCAGATGTCACTGTCTTTTCTGGTGAGGATCACTTTGCGCCTCACATCTTGACTTTCGGGATCAAGGGAGTTCGTGGAGAAGTAGTGGTCCATGCCTTTGAAGAGTTTGATATTTACATCTCGACCACTAGTGCCTGTTCGTCCAAAGCAGGTAAGCCAGCTGGAACCTTGATTGCCATGGGAGTGGACAAGAGTATCGCACAGACAGCTGTTCGCTTAAGCCTCGATCTTGAAAATGACATGAGCCAAGTCGAGCAATTCTTGACTAAGTTCAAACTGATTTACGAGCAAACACGAAAAGTACGTTAATTTTAGAAGGAAATCAACATGACCTTAACCTATTCAGAAATTATGATTCGCTATGGAGAGCTTTCTACTAAAGGAAAGAACCGTATGCGTTTCATCAATAAACTTCGCAATAATATCCAAGATGTTTTATCTATCTATCCAGCTGTCAAAGTGACAGCCGACCGCGATCGGGCGCATGCTTATCTGCATGGGACGGATTATGAGCCAGTAGCAGAATCCCTCAAGCAGGTTTTTGGAATTCAAAATTTTTCACCCGTTTACAAGATTGAAAAATCTGTTCCGGCCTTAAAAGCGGCAGTACAAGAGATCATGAAGGAGATTTACAAGGACGGCTTGACCTTTAAAATCTCAAGTAAGCGCAGTGACCATACCTTTGAACTCGATAGTCGCGAGCTCAACCAAACCTTGGGAGGTGCTGTCTTTGAAGCGATCCCAACCATCCAAGCTCAGATGAAAAAACCAGATATCAACTTGCAAGTTGAAATTCGAGAAGAAGCAGCCTATATCTTTTATGAAACCATTAAAGGAGCAGGCGGCCTTCCTGTTGGTACGTCTGGCAAGGGAATGCTCATGCTTTCTGGTGGGATCGACTCTCCAGTAGCTGGTTACCTAGCCTTGAAGCGGGGAGTGGATATCGAGGCAGTCCACTTTGCTAGCCCACCTTATACCAGCCCAGGTGCCTTGAAAAAGGCCCATGATTTAACACGGAAGTTGACTAAGTTTGGCGGCAATATCCAATTTATCGAGGTGCCCTTCACAGAGATCCAAGAGGAAATCAAGGCAAAAGCGCCAGAAGCTTACCTCATGACCCTGACCCGCCGCTTTATGATGCGCATTACAGACCGCATTCGCGAGGTTCGTGGTGGTTTGGTCATTATCAATGGTGAAAGCTTGGGACAAGTGGCTAGCCAAACCTTAGAGAGTATGCAGGCCATAAATGCGGTAACCAATACGCCAGTTATCCGTCCAGTGGTAACCATGGACAAGTTGGAAATCATCGATATTGCCCAAGAGATTGATACCTTTGAAATCTCCATCCAACCGTTTGAAGACTGTTGTACCATCTTTGCACCAGATCGTCCAAAGACGAATCCGAAACTCAAAAATGCGGAGCAGTATGAGCAACGGTTGGATGTGGAAGCTTTGGTCGAGCGTGCTGTGTCAGGCATCGTCGTAACGGAAATCACACCAAAAGCAGAAAAAGATGAGGTCGATGACCTGATCGAGGATTTGCTATAGGGGAGACTGGGAGTATCCAGCCTCTTTTTCTACTCAAATCTAAAGGAGACAAAATGAAAAAAATTATCGTATTAATGACAAGTTTGCTTCTGTTGACAGGCTGTGTCAAAGTATCATTTACTGGTCCGAAAAAAGAAGAAAAGACCAGCCAGTCAACCAGCAGTAAAAAAGAACCCCTCACATTTGTCAGAGCCGACCAGTACAAAGATCAGGACAACGAAGTCTTGGAAGCCTCTGAGAAATTTATCAAGGAACATCCAACGCTTGGAGAACCTGGAAAATTATTTGTCTTTTTCCCAGGCTATACCTTTGGAAATGAGGAAAACCGCTTCGCCTTGTTCTTTATCGTGAATCGTACCACCACAACCATTGATCGTGATGGATCCTTTGTTCTAAATTTGGAATATGATGGAGAGCCACTTTTTAAAGATGTCACAGTGGACTATGAAGTGAGCGAATCAGGGGTGTTGAAACCTAATACGGCTGCAGCCATTCCTATCAAAATCACCAAGGAACAAGAAGAAAAGATGAAGAGCATGAACGATTCTTCAAAAGCAAAAATGAGCTTCAATGACTTTAAATTTAAGGATAAGTAGATGAAGAAGTCGGACTGACAAGCGATCTTAAAATAAAAGATATAAAATAATCGATTTTATAAAAGAAATTCGTTTTCAAAGCGCAAAAATACTTGTCTTTGTCTGATAGAAGTGATATACTAAGAGAGTTGACTATGCACATGCCTGTGCAACCGCTCGAACATCGTCGCTCATTTCCATGAGAGTAAGTGGTTCGTCCCACGATGCTAGGCGAGTCTTCACAAAAATACGGGGAAACCCAAAAATACATAGGAGGTGCATAATGAGCACATACGCAATCATTAAAACTGGCGGAAAACAAGTTAAAGTTGAAGTTGGTCAAGCAGTCTACGTTGAAAAATTGAACGTTGAAGCTGGTCAAGAAGTTACATTTAACGAAGTTGTTCTTGTTGGTGGTGAAAACACTGTTGTCGGAACTCCACTTGTTTCAGGAGCTACTGTTGTTGGAACTGTTGAAAAACAAGGAAAACAAAAGAAAGTTGTTACTTACAAGTACAAACCTAAAAAAGGTAGCCACCGTAAACAAGGTCACCGTCAACCTTACACTAAAGTTGTCATCAACGCTATCAACGCTTAATTTTAGGAGAACACATGATACAAGCAGTCTTTGAACGAGCCGAAGATGGCGAGCTGAGGAGTGCAGAAATCACTGGGCACGCTGGAAGCGGTGAATACGGCTTTGATGTCGTGTGTGCATCGGTTTCGACTCTAGCCATTAACTTTGTCAACTCTGTTGAGAAATTTGCAGGCTACGAACCGGATCTAGAATTAAACGAAGAAGAAGGTGGTTTCCTTCGGGTGACGATCCCGACAGATATTCCACCTCATCAGAGAGAAATGACCCAACTATTCTTTGAATCATTTTTCTTAGGGATGGCAAACTTATCGGAGAACTCATCAGAGTTCGTCCAAACAAGAGTTATCACAGAAAACTAACATGGAGGAAAACAATTATGTTGAAATTGAATCTTGCTAACTTGCAACTTTTCGCCCACAAAAAAGGTGGAGGTTCTACATCAAACGGACGTGATTCACAAGCAAAACGTCTTGGAGCTAAAGCAGCTGATGGACAAACTGTAACAGGTGGATCTATCCTTTACCGTCAACGCGGTACTCACATCTACCCAGGTGTGAACGTTGGACGTGGTGGAGACGATACTTTGTTCGCAAAAGTTGAAGGCGTAGTACGCTTCGAACGTAAAGGTCGCGATAAAAAACAAGTTTCTGTTTACCCAATCGCAAAATAAAAAGGTTTCCTTAACCTTTTTATCCCGAGCCTTGATCCAAAGGTGAGGAAGCTAGAAATAGCATAAATCAAAGCTTTCCGGATTGACGGAAGGCTTTTTTCTTTTATCTATTATAAAAATATCATGTTTACTCTTGTTAATATAATGTTTGAATTTGTGTTTTTTGAAAAATGTAGTATAATAGAGACAAATATAGTAGGAATGGAAGTAGTACCATGAAAGATAGCAGACATGTTGAAATTCTTCAGGAGCTGGATCGAAAAAGTGTGGTATCGGTCAAAGAGCTCAAGGAACTCTTTGGGGTGACAGACATGACCATTCGTCGCGATCTGATCGATCTTGAAAAACAAGGTCTTTTAGTTCGTGTACATGGTGGGGCCCACAAAAAAGTCAAAGATAGTTTATTAGAAGCTTCTCACAGTGAGAAAAATCTGATCAATATTGATGAGAAACGATCCATTGCCAAAAAATGTGCAGACTTGATCGAAAATGGGGATACCGTCTTTATTGGCTCTGGTACAACAACAGACTTTATCGGAGATTATTTGGAAGGAAAAGAAATTAGCATCGTCACTAATTCCCTACCTATTTTTGAGAAACTCAAGGATTTCCCAAATTATGACTTGATCTTAGTTGGTGGTCGCTACCGGGTAAAGACACAAACCTTTGTCGGTCAATTTGCCAATAAACTCTTGAAAGAAATCAAGGTTTCTAAAGCCTTTATCGGGGTGAATGGAATCGATGGCCATAGTGTCTCTACAGCTAATGAAGAAGAAGGAAATGGCAATGCCATTATTCTGAACAATGCGATAGAAAAATATGTGGTAGCTGATAACAGCAAGTTTGATAGTTATTCCTTCTACAGTTTCTATCGAGTGGAAGATCTAAATGCCATTATTACCGATGATAGCATTCCTAAAAAGATCAAAGACAAATATGGCTTGTATACGAAAATCATTTAAGATCAAGTGGCTGGGACAAAAGTCCTAGCCTCTCGATTATTTTTGGATTGTCGAGCAAGACGCAGTGGTTGATGGGCTCTACTACGCTGATTTCATCAGCTTTTACAGCCCTACTCAACTGTGCGAAGGAGGGACGACGAAATCGAATTCTAACGAATTACCGATTTCTGTCCCACTCTCTTTTTACTTTTTTAATGATGTTGGAAAATGACGGTTAGGAAGCGCTTTAAAGAAGGGATGTAAACAAAAATAAACAAAATACGACAAAAAATGATTGACATTCAATCAATATAGTGATATACTGAAGCCATAAAATAAATAGTTAGATAAGGAGGTGGCAACAATGGGATTAAATCAACTCTTTAACAAAGATCTTGTATTTTGCCTACATGCCAAGGATCAAACAGATCTCTTTGAGCAGGTAGCAAGCTTATTGGAAGAGCGACAGATTGTGACACCAACCTATCGTTCCGCTTTGATTGAGCGTGAAAAGTCTTTCCCGACTGGATTAGACATGGAATTTCTTGGTAAGGACTTACCAAATGTGGCGATCCCGCACACAGACATTGTCCATAATCTCACTGAGAATGTGGTTGTGGTTCGTTTGGATCAACCGGTAACTTTCCATAATATGATTGCTCCAGATAAGGAAGTTCAAGTTTCACTCTTATTCTTTATTATCAATAATACGAGCTCAAGCCAAACGAATATTTTGGCCCAGCTGATGGATTTCTTTACTTCCAATGGAAATCTCGAAGCTCTATCAAAATTAGATAGTGAAGATAAGCTTTATCAATACATAACGGAAACTATTTCCTAAAACATTCGTAAATATTTATAATGGAGGACATCCAAATGATTAAAATTTTAGCTGCCTGTGGGGCAGGCGTTAACTCTAGCCACCAAATTAAGAGTGCGGTAGAAGAAGAGTTGTCAAACCGCGGTTATGATGTGCGTTGTGACGCTGTCATGGTCAAAGACGTCAATGAAGACTTGATTTCAGGTTATGATATCTTTACTCCAATTGCTGCAACTGATTTGGGATTCGATCCTGGTATTCCAGTGGTAGAAGCAGGACCAATTTTATTCCGTATTCCAGCAATGAGTGCGCCAGTCTTTGATAATATCGAAGCTGCCATTAAAGAACATGGATTAAGTTAATATTTTTTTAAAACAGTTTGTAAGCGTTATCCAATGATAAAATTGGGAACGATTAAAGCCTAATATAACAAATTATAAATCGGGAGGATTTATTATGAATGGCATTATTGATTTTGCCAATAAGTTTTTCAAACCCATCCTAGACATGGGTGCTCCGATCATCATGTTGATCGTCTTGACTTTATTGGCTCTCTTGTTTGGAGTGAAATTCTCTAAAGCCCTTGAAGGTGGTATTAAACTTGCCATCGCCCTTACTGGTATCGGTGCTATCATCGGTATGTTGAATGGAGCTTTCTCAGCGTCTCTTGCAAAATTCGTTGAGAACACAGGTATTCAATTGAATATCACTGACGTTGGTTGGGCACCTCTTGCGACCATCACTTGGGGGTCTGCCTGGACACTTTACTTCTTGTTGATTATGTTGATCGTCAACGTTATCATGCTTGCGATCAAGAAGACTGATACACTTGACGTCGATATCTTCGATATCTGGCACTTGTCTATCACTGGTCTTTTGATCAAATGGTATGCGGACAACAACGGTGTCAGCCAAGGTTTATCACTCTTCTTGGCAACTCTTGCAGTTGTCCTTGTAGGGATTATGAAAATCATCAACTCAGACTTGATGAAACCAACATTTGATGATTTGTTGAATGCACCAAGTTCATCACCTATGACTTCAACTCACATGAACTACATGATGAACCCAATCATCATGGTCTTGGATAAAATCTTTGACAAATTCTTCCCAGGTCTTGATAAATACGACTTCGACGCTGCTAAGTTGAACAAGAAGATCGGTTTCTGGGGATCTAAATTCTTTATCGGTTTCCTTCTTGGTATCGTCATCGGTATCATGGGTACTCCACATCCAGTAGCTGGTGTCCCAGATGCTGCCAAATGGGAATTGGTTATTAAAGGTTGGTTGAGCCTTGGTTTGACTGCCGGTGTCTGCTTGGAATTGTTCTCATTGATCGGTTCTTGGTTCATCGCAGCGGTAGAACCATTGTCACAAGGTATTACAAACGTTGCTACTAAACGTCTTCAAGGACGTAAATTCAACATCGGTTTGGACTGGCCATTTATCGCTGGTCGTGCTGAAATTTGGGCTTGTGCCAACGTACTTGCACCAATCATGTTGATCGAAGCAGTGCTTCTTTCTAAAGTCGGAAATGGTATCTTGCCACTTGCAGGTATCATCGCTATGGGTGTGACTCCAGCCTTGTTGGTTGTAACACGCGGTAAATTGATCCGTATGATCATCTTCGGAAGCCTTCTCTTGCCACTCTTCCTTCTTTCAGGAACATTGATTGCACCATTTGCAACTCAATTGGCTAAGAGTGTTGATGCCTTCCCTAAAGGGGTAGCTTCTACTCAATTGATCACTCACTCAACTCTTGAAGGACCAGTTGAAAAATTGCTCGGTTGGACAATCGGTAACGCAACAACTGGTGATATCAAAGCTATCCTTGGTGTAGTTGTCTTCTTGGCATTCTATATCGGAATCTTCGCTTGGTACAGAAAACAAATGATCAAACGTAACGAAGAATATGCTGCAAATGCAAAATAATCATCACATGTAGTTTGAAAACTGACACCATATCTTTTCTAGATATGGTGTTTTTATTTTAAAAAATGTTCGAAAATAAACAATTAAATGTTGACTTTCGTTCGAAATAGGTGTAATATAATATCAAAAGTAAGAAAATGTTTCTTTGTGAAAAATTAACAACAGGAATATTTGCTGAAACAAACAAAAGGAGGACAGGACATGTCTATTGTAATTGGTGCAGATGTTGCAGGATTAAGATTAAAAGATCTCGTGAAAGAGTTTCTTGTAAAAGAAAACTTCGATGTTGTAGATGTAACCGCTGAAGGTCAAGATTTTGTAGATGTGACACTTGCAGTTGCGAGCGAAGTGAACAAAAACGATCAAAATCTTGGAATCGTGATTGATGCTTATGGAGCTGGTCCATTTATGGTTGCGACTAAAATCAAAGGAATGGTGGCAGCAGAAGTTTCAGATGAACGTTCTGCTTATATGACACGTGGACACAACAATTCTCGAATGATTACCATGGGAGCTGAAATTGTTGGAGATGAATTGGCGAAAAACATTGCCAAAGGCTTCGTCAATGGTAAATACGACGGTGGCCGTCACCAAATCCGTGTTGATATGTTGAATAAGATGTGCTAATGAGAGGAGAATTCAAATGAGAATTGCAATTGGTTGTGATCACATTGTGACAAATGAAAAAATGGCTGTTTCTGATTTTTTGAAATCAAAAGGATACGAAGTGCTCGACTTTGGGACTTATGACCATACACGTACCCACTATCCAATCTTTGGTAAGAAAGTCGGTGAAGCCGTAGCAAGTGGCCAAGCAGATCTTGGAGTTTGTATCTGTGGTACTGGTGTTGGGATTAACAATGCGGTTAACAAAGTACCAGGTATCCGTTCTGCCTTGGTACGCGATATGACAACTGCTCTTTATGCAAAAGAAGAATTGAACGCAAATGTCATCGGGTTTGGTGGTAAAATTACGGGTGAATTGCTCATGTGCGATATCATTGAAGCATTCATTCACGCTGAATACAAACCAACTGAAGAAAATAAAAAATTGATCGCTAAGATCCAACATGTGGAAACCCATAATGCTCATCAAGCGGATGCTGATTTCTTTACAGAATTCCTTGAAAAATGGGACCGTGGTGAATACCACGACTAAGAGGTGACGTATGATATTAACGGTCACGCTGAACCCTTCGATTGATATTTCTTATCCTTTGGATGTACTCCAGTTGGATACAGTCAATCGTGTGGCTGAGGTGAGTAAGACAGCTGGTGGGAAAGGTCTCAATGTTACCCGTGTACTTTCTGAGATTAAGGATCCAGTGGCAGCGACTGGCCTACTTGGTGGTCGAACGGGGCAATTCATTCTCGATCATTTAGGAGAAGGAATAGAGGAACGTTTCTTTGAAATTGCTGGAGATACACGTAATTGTATCGCCATCCTTCACGAAGGCAAGCAAACAGAAATCTTAGAAAAAGGTCCAACCATTTCTGAGAAAGAAGGGCAAGACTTTGTCGACCATTATCGTCACTTGGTTGAACAAGTAGAGGTTGTAGCCATCTCTGGAAGTCTTCCTGCTGGTTTACCAGTGGACTACTATGCTAGCCTTGTCAAGGTTGCAAGGGAAGCTGGGAAACCAGTCGTACTCGATTGCTCGGGAGCTTCTTTAGAAGCTGCCATTCAAGCAGCTGTTAAGCCTACGGTCATTAAACCAAACAATGAAGAATTATCACAGTTGTTAGGAAAAGAAGTGAGTAAGAATGTGGAAGACTTAAAAGAAGTTCTTCAGGATTCTCTCTTTGATGGCATCGAATGGGTGATTGTCTCCCTTGGTGCAAATGGCGCTTTCGCTAAGCATGGGGATGTCTTCTATAAGGTAGATATTCCTAAGATTGCTGTCGTCAATCCAGTCGGATCTGGTGATTCGACTGTTGCAGGGATTGCATCTGGTCTCTATCATCATGAGAGTGACGCAGACTTGCTCAAGAAAGCAAATGTTCTTGGAATGTTAAATGCGCAAGAAGCAAAAACAGGACATGTCAACATGGGGCACTATGATGCCTTGTATCAACAATTAATCGTAAAAGAGGTATAAAATGGTATTAACAGAACAAAAACGCAACTATTTGGAACGTCTTAGTACAAAAGACGGTGTTATTTCAGCTTTGGCCTTCGACCAACGTGGGGCTTTGAAACGCTTGATGGCCAAATACCAAGACACTGAGCCAACTGTAGCACAAATGGAAGAATTGAAAGTTCTCGTAGCAGATGAATTGACAAAATATGCTTCATCAATGTTGTTGGACCCAGAATATGGTTTGCCTGCTACGAAAGCCTTGGACAAAGATGCTGGTCTCTTGCTTGCATACGAAAAGACAGGCTACGATACATCCAGCACCAAACGCTTGCCTGACTGCTTGAACCTTTGGTCAGCAAAACGCATTAAAGAACAAGGTGCTGATGCTGTGAAATTCTTGCTCTACTATGATGTAGATAGTGCAGAAGAACTCAACCAAGAAAAACAAGCTTACATCGAACGCATTGGTTCAGAATGTGTGGCAGAGGACATTCCATTCTTCCTTGAAATCTTGGCTTATGACGAAGGAATTGCAGATGCAACCTCTGCTGAATATGCGAAAGTGAAACCTCGTAAAGTCATTGAAGCTATGAAAGTCTTCTCAGATCCTCGTTTCAATATCGATGTCTTGAAAGTGGAAGTTCCAGTTAATGTGAACTTCGTGGAAGGATTTGGAGAAGGAGAAGTTGTCTATAGTCGTGAAGAAGCAGCTGCTTTCTTCAAAGAACAAGAAGAAGCAACCAACCTTCCATACATCTACCTCAGTGCAGGTGTATCTGCAAAACTCTTCCAAGAAACCTTGGAATTTGCTCATGCATCTGGTGCAAACTTCAACGGTGTTCTTTGTGGACGTGCGACATGGGCAGGTTCAGTAGAAGCTTACATCAAAGATGGAGAAGCAGCTGCTCGTGAATGGCTTCGTACAGAAGGTCGTCAAAATATTGAAGAATTGAATGCGGTCTTGGCTAAAGTGGCAACACCTTGGACAGAACGCGTGTAAGAAACAAATCGTTATTGCCTCCTAAAGCAACATTTAGAACATTGGAAGGAAGAAATTCCTTCCAATGTTCTTCATTATTTTTAGGCTTTGTTTATTTTTTATAAAAAAATGTTTAAAAATTTTCGCTGTAAGGGTTTACAAAATAAAAAACATATGATAGAATAAGTTCATAAGTTGAATAGCAGTGAGCGTTACTAAGTTAGATTAGGCGTGACCACAAGTAGACTGAACAATTAGTGTATGCTAGTTTTTTCAGTTGCTTCGTGGTCATTTTTATTTGCTTTTAACAAATTTTACAAAGGAGAGCCTCATGTATCGTATTATCCATCCAATGAACAATAATGTTGCTTTGGTTCAAAATGAACTACAACAAGAGTTGATTGTTATTGGGAGTGGGATTGCATTTGGGAAAAAGAAAAATGATCTAGTAGCTGATGATAAGGTCGAAAAAGTATTTCGTTTAAACACGGATGAGTCAAGAGAAAACTTTATGGCCCTTCTAAAGAATGTTCCTCTTGATTTCATTACAACCACTTATGAAGTGATTGATACCTTGTCTAAGAAATATGCCTATCCTGTTCAAGAATATATCTATGTGACATTAACAGATCACATCTTTTGTTCTTACCAGGCAGTTCAACAGGGAAGATATAAATACAGTGACCTTCCTGATGTGTCTGCTATGCATCCGATTCCCTATAAAATCGCAAAAGAAGCGATTGAGATCTTTCGAAAGCGGCTCTTGGATCAATTTCCTGACGATGAAGTGAATCGCATCGCTTATCATTTCATTAATGCACAAGGGGAAATGATTCATGAGCAAGATCCAGATGTTCAGGACCGACAAGTTATTTTGAAAGCTGTAGAAGAAAAACTAGCTCAAAATGGATTGAAACGGAAAGAAGAAAACAGTCATTTCTATGATCGCTTTATGATCCATCTCAATTATTTCCTAGATTCGCTAGATAAGGGAAGAGAAGATCCAGAAGGTTTGAGCGAGATGGAACAACTGATTCAGCTAAGTTATCCAAAGGCTTATGAGATTAGTCATCAAATCTACCAAACCATCGCTGAACAGACAGGAGCCAAGATATCTCCTAATGAAAAAGTCTATTTAGCCCTTCATATTCAACGTCTATTATAAAAATTTTCAAAAGGTATCATAAGGAGGAACCAACATGAATAAAGAAGAAGTCCAATTACTTGGCTTTGAAATTGTCGCTTATGCCGGTGACGCTCGATCAAAATTAGTGGAAGCCTTAAAAGCTGCTGAAAATGGTGATTTTGCTAAAGCAGAATCCTTAGTAGAAGAAGCGGGGTCTTGTATCGCTGAGGCTCACAAATCTCAAACGACCATGCTAGCGCATGAAGCAGCAGGAGAAGAAATCCCCTATAGCATTACCATGATGCATGGTCAAGACCATCTCATGACAACAATCCTATTAAAAGACGTGATTCACCATCTGATTGAACTATATAAAAGAGGAGCGAAATAATGAATAAACTGATTGAACTGATTGAAAAAGGGAAACCTTTCTTTGAAAAGATTTCTCGAAACAAATATTTGCGAGCGATTCGGGATGGCTTTATTGCAGGGATGCCTGTTATCCTTTTCTCATCTATCTTCATCCTAATTGCGTATGTACCAAACGCTTGGGGATTCCATTGGTCTAAAGATATTGAAACTTTCTTGATGACTCCATATAGCTATTCTATGGGCATCTTGGCCTTCTTCGTTGGTGGTACAACGGCTAAGGCTTTGACTGATTCAATGAACCGCGACCTTCCAGCAACTAACCAAATCAACTTCATTTCTACAATGTTGGCTTCTATGGTTGGCTTCTTGCTCATGGCTGCCGAACCTGCTAAAGAAGGTGGATTCTTAACAGCCTTCATGGGTACAAAAGGTCTGTTGACAGCCTTCATTGCAGCCTTTGTTACCGTTAATGTTTATAAGGTCTGTGTGAAAAATAATGTGACGATTCGCATGCCAGACGAGGTTCCACCAAATATTTCACAAGTATTTAAAGACCTGATTCCATTTACATTGTCAGTTGTACTCTTGTATGCACTTGAATTAGTTGTGAAAGCAAGCCTTCATGTAACGGTTGCTGAATCAATCGGTACCCTTCTTGCTCCACTATTCTCAGCAGCAGACGGTTATGTTGGTATTACGATTATTTTCGGTGCCTTTGCATTCTTCTGGTTTATTGGTATTCACGGCCCATCTATCGTTGAGCCTGCGATTGCAGCGATCACTTATGCAAATGCCGAAGTCAACTTGAACCTCCTTCAACAAGGTATGCACGCTGATAAGATCCTTACATCTGGTACACAAATGTTCATCGTCACTATGGGTGGTACTGGTGCAACTCTTGTTGTTCCGTTCATGTTTATGTGGTTATGTAAATCGAAACGAAATCGTGCTATTGGACGCGCTTCAGTAGTTCCTACATTCTTTGGTGTAAACGAACCAATCTTGTTTGGTGCACCACTTGTTTTGAACCCAATCTTCTTTATCCCATTCATCTTTGCACCAATTGCAAACGTATGGATCTTTAAGTTCTTTATTGAAACACTTGGCATGAACTCATTTACTGCCAACCTTCCATGGACTACACCAGGACCTCTTGGTATTGTTCTTGGTACAAACTTCCAGTTCTTATCATTCGCTCTTGCAGCATTGTTAATTGTAGTAGATATTGTTATCTACTATCCATTCCTCAAGGTTTATGATGAACAAATTCTTGAAGAAGAACGTTCAGGTAAATCAAACGATAGCTTGAAAGAAAAAGTTGCTGCAAACTTTAACACTGCAAAAGCAGATGCTATTCTTGAAAAAGCTGGTGTTGAAGGTGAACGAGTTCAAAACAATATCACAAAAGAAACTAACGTATTGGTTCTTTGTGCCGGTGGTGGAACTAGTGGACTTCTTGCCAACGCTTTGAATAAAGCTGCTGCAGAATACAATGTTCCTGTGAAGGCTGCTGCTGGTGGCTACGGTGCTCACCGTGAAATGTTGCCAGAATTTGACCTTGTTATTCTTGCTCCTCAAGTAGCTTCAAACTATGAAGATATGAAGGCTGAAACAGATAAACTTGGAATCAAATTGGCTAAGACTGAAGGAGCTCAATACATCAAGTTGACTCGTGATGGTAAAGGTGCTCTTGCATTCGTTCAAGCTCAATTCGATTAACGATAGGGACTGTGAAACAGTCTCCTATCGTAACGGAAATCGCTATGGCGATTTTCCTAATCGACTTGTTAATTCGTCGGTAAAAATATATCGTTTTTACCTCCTCATGTCACAATTCGGTGGCTTGGTACAAGAAGTGAGATGGAGATGGATGGCTCACTAACTCCTCTCCGCTCACTTTTCATTTGGTTCAATTAAGAAATAGGTGAAAAAATGACAAAAACACTTCCTAAAGATTTTATTTTTGGTGGAGCGACAGCTGCCTACCAGGCAGAAGGTGCGACTCATACTGACGGAAAAGGTCCTGTTGCTTGGGACAAATATCTAGCAGATAACTATTGGTACACAGCAGAACCTGCTAGTGATTTCTACCATAAATATCCAGTAGACTTACAGTTGGCAGAAGAATATGGCGTAAACGGAATTCGTATTTCTATTGCTTGGTCACGTATTTTCCCAACTGGCTATGGTGAAGTCAATCCTAAAGGGGTAGAATTCTATCATAAGTTATTTGCAGAATGTCATAAACGTCATGTAGAACCATTCGTAACTCTTCACCACTTTGATACTCCTGAAGCTCTTCACTCAAATGGAGACTTCTTGAATCGTGAAAATATCGAACACTTTGTAGATTATGCTGCTTTCTGTTTTGAAGAATTCCCAGAAGTCAACTACTGGACAACCTTCAATGAAATTGGCCCAATCGGTGATGGTCAATACTTGGTTGGTAAATTCCCACCAGGTATTCAATATGACCTTGCCAAAGTCTTCCAATCACACCACAATATGATGGTTTCTCATGCACGTGCTGTGAAATTGTATAAAGACAAAGGGTATGAAGGTGAAATTGGAGTTGTGCACGCTCTTCCAACTAAGTATCCGTTGGATCCAGAAAATCCAGCAGACGTTCGGGCGGCTGAATTGGAAGATATCATCCATAACAAGTTTATTCTAGATGCAACCTACCTTGGACACTATTCAGATGCAACCATAGAAGGTGTAAACCACATTCTTTCAGTTAATGGTGGTAGCTTGGATCTTCGTGACGAAGACTTTGCAGCGCTTGAAGCAGCTAAAGATTTGAACGACTTCCTTGGAATTAACTACTACATGAGTGATTGGATGGAAGCATTTGATGGTGAAACTGAAATCATCCACAACGGTAAAGGGGAAAAAGGAAGCTCTAAGTACCAAATTAAAGGTGTTGGTCGTCGTGTAGCTCCTGACTATGTGCCTCGGACGGATTGGGACTGGATTATCTATCCGCAAGGTTTGTATGACCAAATTATGCGCGTGAAAGCAGATTATCCAAACTATAAGAAAATCTACATCACTGAAAACGGACTGGGCTACAAAGATGAGTTTGTGGATAATACGGTTTATGACGATGGACGGATTGATTATGTGAAACAACACTTAGAGGTCTTGTCTGATGCGATTGCAGATGGTGCTAATGTCAAAGGTTACTTCATCTGGTCTCTCATGGACGTCTTCTCTTGGTCTAATGGTTATGAAAAACGCTATGGTCTCTTTTATGTGGACTTTGAAACCCAGGAGCGCTATCCAAAGAAATCGGCTCATTGGTACAAGAAAGTAGCCGAAAGCCAAGTGATTGAATAAGTATCAACTGGAACTGTTTTAGTTCCAGTTTTTTATTTTCACTTGATGAAGGTCTCTTAAACGGATCTCTTCTTTCAGCCCCTAATTTATGGTATAATAGATCGATACTGTAATAAGGAAAATAGAATGAATATACAACAATTACGATATGTAGTGGCGATTGCCAACAGTGGTACTTTTCGTGAGGCTGCTGAAAAAATGTATGTGAGTCAGCCTAGCTTGTCCATCTCTGTCAGAGATCTGGAAAAAGAACTGGGGTTTAAGATTTTTCGTCGGACTAGTTCTGGGACTTTTTTGACCCGTCGGGGAATGGAATTTTATGAAAAAGCGCAGGACGTGGTCAAAGGGTTTGATATTTTTCAAAATCAATATGCCAGTCCTGAAGAAGAGAAGAAAGAATTCTCCATTTCTAGTCAGCACTATGACTTTTTGCCACCTTTGATGACGGAATTCTCAATCCGCTATCCGGAAAATAAAAACTTCCGCATCTTTGAATCAACGACGGTTCAAATTTTGGACGAAGTGGCTCAAGGGCATAGTGAGTTGGGAATTATTTATCTCAACCGTCAAAATACCAAGGGGATTATGCAACGGGTTGATAAATTAGGGCTTGAAGTGGTGGATTTAATTCCTTTTCAGACTCATATTTACCTTCGCAAGGGACACCCTCTGGCTAAGAAGAAAAAACTGGTCATGGAAGATCTAGCTCAGTTGCCAACTGTTCGTTTTACCCAAGAAAAAGATGAGTACCTCTATTATTCAGAGAACTTTGTCGATACCAGCTCGAGCTCACAAATGTTCAATGTGACTGACCGGGCAACCTTGAATGGAATCTTGGAGCGGACAGATGCTTATGCGACGGGATCAGGCTTTTTGGATAGCCAGTCAGTGAATGGCATTACCGTGATTCCTTTAGAAGATAATTTAGACAATAAAATGGTCTATGTCAAACGCGAAGAGATGGATCTCTCCCCTGTAGCAGAGAAGTTTGTCGAGGTCATGGTAGAGTATTTTGATCAAAAGAGGTAAGAAATGAAGAGAAAAACAATGGTTCCGGTAGCAATCGTGCTATTGGTCCTACTGGATCAGTTGGTCAAATGGTATGTAGTCAAGAACATTCCACTGGGTGTCGTTAAGTCTTTTATTCCCCATGTGGTCAGCCTGACCTATCTTCAAAACACAGGTGCAGCTTTTTCGCTTCTTGAAAATCAGCAATGGTTCTTTACCCTCATCACTCTAGTCGTGATGGTGGGGGCCTTTTACTATCTTTATAAGCACCTCAAGGGGTCGCTTTGGATGGTGACGGGCTTGACCTTGGTGATTGCAGGTGGCTTGGGGAATTTTATCGATCGCCTGCGTCAGGGCTTTGTGGTCGATATGTTCCACCTGGATTTTATGAATTTTGCCATTTTTAATGTAGCAGATAGTTATTTGACAGTTGGAGTTTTCTTGCTCCTGATCCTGATGTTGAAAGAGGAAACGCATGGAAATTAAAATCGAAGTAGCCGGTGCGCGACTGGATAAGGCTTTGGCGGATTTGACTCCCTTGTCACGAGCTGTAGCCAATGAGCAGATCAAAGAAGGAAAAGTTCTGGTCAATGGAACTGTGAAAAAAGCTAAGTATACGGTCAAAGAAGGAGACATCATCCAGTATGAAGTCCCAGAAGTGGAAGAGGTCAGCTATGAAGCAGAAGATCTGCCCTTAGACATCGTCTATGAGGACCGGGATGTCGTCGTCGTCAATAAACCCCAAGGCATGGTCGTTCACCCAAGTGCCGGCCATACTAGTGGGACCTTGGTCAATGCGCTCTTATACCATGTTAAGGACCTTTCAGGGATCAATGGGGAATTGCGTCCAGGGATCGTTCATCGGATCGATAAAGACACGTCAGGTCTCCTGATGGTCGCAAAAAATGACCAAGCTCACGTCGCCTTAGCAGAGGAACTAAAAGACAAAAAATCTCTACGGAAGTATTGGGCCATTGTCCATGGCAACCTTCCGAACGATCGTGGGATGATTGAAGCACCAATTGGTCGCAGTGAAAAGGACCGGAAAAAACAAGCGGTGACGGCTAAAGGAAAGCCTGCAGTGACCCGTTTTCAAGTATTGGAACGCTTTGGAAATTACACCTTGGTAGAGTTGCAACTGGAGACTGGTCGGACCCACCAAATTCGGGTGCACATGGCCTATATTGGCCATCCCGTGGCTGGAGATCCTGCTTATGGTCCTAAGAAGACACTCAAAGGACAAGGACAGTTTCTTCATGCGCGGACACTTGGTTTTACCCACCCTCGCACAGGCGAGACCTTGGAATTTACAGCAGAAGTGCCAGCGATCTTTGAAAAAACGCTGGAAGACCTTCGAAAAGGATAATGAAGATGGCTGAATGGAGATTCAGTCACTTTCATTAGATACGAAATAAATAGTATTAGAAAGAAACTTAGCGATGAAAGCAAAACGAATCGTCTTTAAAGTAGGGACCTCGTCTTTGACCAATCCTGATGGGAGTCTCTCCAGACAGAAGGTCAAGGTCATTACCCAGCAGTTGGCTCTCTTACATGAATCAGGTCATGAGTTGATCTTGGTCTCATCAGGGGCAGTTGCTGCTGGATTTGGTGCCCTTGGTTTTAAGAAACGGCCGACCAAGGTAGCAGACAAGCAAGCTTCTGCGGCAGTTGGGCAAGGCTTACTGATGGAAGAATACACAGCCAACCTGCTCTTACGCAACATTGTTTCTGCGCAGATTTTGTTGACCCAGGATGATTTTGCGGATCAGCGCCGCTATAAAAATGCTCATCAGGCCCTTTCTGTCCTGCTCAATCGTGGGGCTATTCCGATTATCAATGAAAATGATACGGTCTCTATCGCTGAGCTAAAAGTTGGTGACAATGATACCTTGAGTGCGCAGGTTGCGGCCATGGCCCAAGCGGATCTTTTGGTGCTGTTGACGGATGTGGATGGCCTCTATACAGCCAATCCTTCTCAGGATCCAACAGCCAAGCGTTTGGAGCGGATCGAGCACATTTCTCGCGAGATGATCGAGATGGCTGGTGGTGCTGGCAGTAGCAACGGAACTGGTGGAATGCTGACCAAACTCAAGGCAGCGACCCTTGCGACCGAGTCAGGGGTTCCTGTCTATATTTGCTCGTCTCTTAAGTCTGATGCTTTGATTGAAGCAGCAGAAAAGCAAGCAGATGGCAGTTACTTCCTTGCAGAGGATAAGGGTTTAAAAACCCAGAAGCAATGGCTAGCCTTTTATGCAGAAAGCAAAGGTGCCGTTTGGGTGGATGCTGGAGCAGCGCAAGCCCTGTTGGATCATGGAAAGAGTCTATTGATTTCTGGTGTGACCAAGGCAGAAGGGGATTTTTCTTATCACGACATCGTCAGCGTCTATCATCAAGAGACTGGTCAATTACTAGGAAAAGGCAAGGTCCGTTTCGGCCAATCAGCTGTGCGCGATCTACTCCAATCTAAAAAAGCTAAGGGAATCCTCATTCACCGGGATGATTGGATCTCGGTAACTCCTGAGATTGAACTACTCTTTACAGAATTTTAGAGGAATTGTATGGAAACAACACAAGAACAATTAAGCTTAGCGAGATCAACTAAGAAAAGTATCAATACAGCCAGTACAGCTCTTAAAAATCAGGCCTTGGAGGCCATGGCCAGCCAGCTTCTGAAAGCGACGGAAGATATTTTAGCAGCCAATCAAATCGATATGGAAGCGGCACGCGGGAAGATCTCTGAAGTCATGCTAGATCGCCTATTTCTTGATCAAGAGCGGATTGCAGGGATGGCAGAAGGGATCCGTTCTTTAATCGATCTGCCAGATCCGATTGGGGAAGTGCTGGATACTGAAGTTTTGGAAAATGGCCTTGAAATCAAGAAAGTTCGAGTAGCCATGGGCGTCATTGGGATCATTTATGAAAGCCGTCCAAATGTAACGTCAGACGCTGCAGCGCTTGCCATCAAGAGTGGAAATGCAGTGGTTCTTCGTACTGGAAAGGATGCCTTTCATTCTGCCCAAGCAATCGTGACCGCACTTAAGGCTGGATTGGGAGAAGCTGAACTCAATCCAGACCTTCTCCAATTGATCCAAGATACGAGTCGAGCTTCCAGCCTTGCTATGATGAAGGCCAAGGGCTACCTAGACTTGCTTATTCCACGTGGTGGTGCTGGCTTAATCCAAGCAGTGGTTGAAAATGCCATTGTCCCCGTGATTGAGACAGGAACTGGAATTGTTCATGTCTATGTGGACAAGGAGGCTGATTTCCAGAAATCCCTAGCGATTATCGAAAATGCCAAGACCAGTCGCCCCTCTGTCTGCAATGCTATGGAGGTCTTGTTGGTCGATCGAGCGATCGCGTCTGATTTCTTGCCCTTGGTCAAAGAGCGCTTAGTGGATGAGCGGGAAAGATCGGTTGAGTTGCGTCTAGATGAGGACGCACAGGCTATCATTTCGGGGAGAGCAGCGCAGGAGCAGGATTTTGATACCGAATTTTTAGATTATATTTTAGCAGTCAAGGTTGTTGATGGAGTTGAGGAAGCGGTGGACCACATTGAAGCTCACAGCACCCATCATTCGGATGCCATTGTGACTGAAAATCCTGAGACAGCCTCTTATTTCACCAAGCAAGTAGATTCAGCAGCCGTTTATGTCAATGCTTCTACACGCTTTACAGATGGGGGTCAATTTGGACTAGGTTGTGAAATGGGGATCTCGACCCAAAAACTCCATGCGCGTGGACCAATGGGACTCCGGGAAATGACCAGTTACAAATATATCGTCAGTGGAAATGGTCAAGTGAGGTAAGAAATGAAAGTTGCATTTATCGGTCTTGGAAACATGGGGGCTAGTCTAGCCAAAGCAGTTGCAAAAGAAGTGGACGCGAAAGACCTGCTCTTGGTCAATCGTTCTCCTCAAAAGGTGCAAGAGTTTATCAGCCAGTATGGGGGAACGGCATCTGATCTTGAACAAGTCTTTCAAGAGGCTGAAGTAATCTTTTTAGGGGTCAAACCCTATCAGATTTGTCCTCTCCTAGGAGAGTATCAAGGCATCTTGGCCCAACGCTCTAATCTCTTACTGGTTTCCATGGCTGCAGGCCTGGAATTAGAAAAGATGGCTGAAGTGATCCAGAACGACCAGCTAGGGCTAATTCGCATCATGCCCAATACGCCTGTGGCCATTGGTCAAGGGGTTATCAGTCTGGCTCGCTCTCAAGCAGTGACAGATCAGCAAGTAGCCAAAGTCAACCAGCTCTTATCAGGTGCTGGGGCTCTCTATGAAATTGAAGAAAAATTGATGGATCCTGCAACGGCTGTTGCAGGCTGTGGTCCAGCCTTTGTCTATCAGATGATTGAAGCTATGGCAGATGCAGGAGTAAGCTTAGGGCTTACTCGAGAGCAAGCCTTGCAAATGGCGGCTCAGACCTTCCAAGGAGCTAGTCAAATGGTCCTAGAGACAGGCGAGCACCCAGCCCGCTTGCGAGATGCAGTTTGTAGCCCAGGTGGCTCTACCATCGCAGGAGTCAATCGCTTAGAACAAGTCGGCTTACGGGGCGACATTATTGCTGGAGTGGAAGCAGCCTATAAACGCACTCAAGAATTAGGACAAGAGGCAGCGAAGGAATAGAAGAAAAGATTGGTTTTCGCCAATCTTTCAAGTTGAAGATAAAGTCCTCTTAGAAACTTTCCTTAGGTGAGTACGGACGTCAGCGAACTTCGAAGAAGTTCCATGACTAATTATTGAGCCTAAGGTCTCAATAATTCCGAGTGCTAGAAACAAGAGTGTTTCTAGCACTTTTCTCACGACGGAAAAGTTTCCATAGAGGATTGGGTAACTCTGGTTTTGTTAGATTTGTATAAAAGAACAGTTCGTTAACGTTCTCCAAGATTGGTTTTTTGGCCAATCTTTTTTACGTCAGAGCGACTCTATTTCTACCAAACCATTTTCGGTCAGACGATAGATTTTTTTGCAGACTTCTTTGAGGAAGGTCCGGTCGTGGGAGACTGTAACCAGTCCGCCTGGGTAGTCTGCGAAAAGGCGTCGAATTTCTGGTTGGGAAGTGGGGGAAAAATTGCGAGTAGGCTCGTCCAAGAGTAGAAATTGGGGACTTGTGAGCACTAGTTGTAGGAGAAAGAGTTTTCCTTGCTGGCCACCAGAAAGTTCAGAGATCGGATGGTGCATTTCAGAATAGGTAAAGTTGAGGGAGGCTAAATGCAATTGAATGGTGTTGATTTCTTCGCGATCGCCTGAATGCTGTAAGAATTGAACTGGTGTCTTAGTCAGAGGGAGGCCTTCAGTGTAATCTTGAGGCATATAGGCAGTGCGGATGCTCTCATTCTTCTGTAGACTTTTCCATATCATTTTTAGGAAAGTGGATTTCCCCACACCGTTGGAACCGATAATCCCTATTTTATCCTGTCCTAGAAGAGTAAGGGAGAGGTTCTTGACCAGGACTCGGTCACCAATTGCGAGTTCTTCCTGATCTAATAGAAGGACTCGTTTTTGAGGAGACAAGGGAGTAAGGGGAGGAAAATGCAGATTGATGACTTCCTCATCATAGGGTTGAGAAGTCATGGATTGGAATTCTCGCTCGTAGCGCTTTTCTTGTGAGAGGAGGGACTTCATTTTCTTTGCCAGGAGACGTCCGGCAGTGCTATCCTTAGTGTTTCGTAAGGATGTTTCAACTTGCTGGCGGACGCGGCGATGCTTCTCCATTGTTTTCTTGTAGGTTCGTTGATCGTTGGCAGCTTGCTGGGACTGCTGCTTGAATTGTTGCTCCCTTTGGCTACTGTAGTCCTGATAGCCTATGTGCTCTACAATGGTTTCAGCCTCCTTGCGGTGTTTGATCTGTCTTAGGTGGATGATCGTATCCGCCGTCTGAGTCAAAAAATCCTCATGATGGGAAATAAATAGGATGGTTTGGGGACTGGTTTGGATCATCTGCTGGAGCCAGTCCAAGGTCTCCAAATCCAGATCGTTTGAAGGTTCATCTAAAAATAGTAATTCATGAGGACGGCAAAGTTCGTGAAGCAGTTGGACTTTGAGGGCTTCTCCTCCAGATAGACTTCCAATAATTTGGTCGCTTGAAAAGCGGTCGCTATCAAATTGCAATTGATCAGCCAGTCTGTAGAGGATGGCATAGTCTAGCTCGTCTTCTCCAAAAAAATATTCTTCCAATGTTTTTCCCTTCAATGCTTCCGGCAAAGACTGGGGAATATAGGCATAGGAGTGAAAATTAGTGGTGATTTCTCCTTCTATGGTCAGATAATCTGGTAGAGATTTTGGGGACATAAGGACTTGAAGTAAGGAAGATTTTCCATTCCCTTCTTCGCCAATAATAGCAACTTTTTCTCCTTCATGAATGGTCAGGGACAGATCACGAACCAGATCGCGTAAATCTTTTGTATGGCGGATAGTAAGGTGGGATAGTTTTAGCATAAGATTCCTTTCTACTGGGGCAAAAAAACAGCTCTACCTATTTAGTAGAGCTGTATTCAAGTGGAACCCAGGCAGAAAAAGACCTTATTTAGCCAAAAAAAGTTGGAAAATAGGCAAGAGGGTACACAAAAAGAGATAGAACAAGCAGTCCACTAAATAAAGTATTTTATTTAACGAAACTTAGTTGTTCATATCTCCTTACCTCCGAATATGATTAAATTTATTCTATTCCTTTTATTCCTTCTTGTCAAGGAATTCCTGACTTCTTATTCCCTTTTATTTTCGGACTCGGGGGGATTTTATGGTATAATTAAAGGTATGCATACAAAACCAACGTCCGCTTATGTCCACATCCCATTTTGTACCCAGATTTGTTTTTATTGTGATTTTTCGAAGGTCTTTATTAAGAACCAACCAGTCGATGCCTATTTGGAGCATTTGATCCAAGAATTTCGTCGGGAAGAAATCACAAACCTACGGACTCTCTATATTGGGGGTGGGACACCGACAGCTCTAACTGCGGATCAGCTAGCCTATCTTCTCAAGGAGCTGACCAAGTCGCTTGATCTGTCTCAGATGGAAGAGCTGACGATCGAGGCCAATCCTGGTGATTTGGATCCGGATAAGATTGCGGTCTTAAAGGATTCGCCGGTTAATCGGGTTTCATTGGGAGTGCAGACCTTTGATAATCGTTTGCTCAAGAAGATTGGTCGAAGCCACCAAGAGCAGGACATTTATGACAATATCGACCGTCTGAAACTGGCTGGTTTTGACAATATTTCGATTGACCTCATCTATGCCCTTCCGACGCAAACCATGGAGCAGGTCCAGGAAAATGTCGCTAAGGCTCTTGCCCTTGATATTCCCCATATGAGTCTCTATAGCTTGATTCTGGAGAATCACACTGTCTTTATGAATCGCATGAGACGGGGCAAGCTTCCTCTACCAAAGGAGGAGTTAGAAGCGGAGATGTTCGAGTACATCATTCAGGAGTTAGAGCGTGCGGGCTTTGAGCATTACGAAATTTCCAATTTCTCCAAGCCTGGTTTTGAAAGTCGCCACAACCTCATGTATTGGGATAATGCGGAGTATTATGGCTTGGGAGCTGGTGCATCCGGCTATGTCAATGGTGTTCGCTATAAGAATCATGGGCCTATCCGTCACTATATGCAGGCGGTCGAAGAGGGAAATGCGCGTGTCCAAGAAGAACATCTGAGTCAGACAGAAATGATGGAAGAAGAGATGTTTCTAGGACTCCGTAAGAAAACAGGCGTTTCCAAGAAGCGTTTCGAAGAAAAGTTTGGTGTGAATTTTGACCAACAATATGGACCAGTGGTTGAGAAATTGATCCAGCAGGGACTCTTGGTGCCTGACAAGGACATTGTTCGCATGACCAAGAAAGGTCTCTTTTTAGGAGACACTGTAGCAGAGAAGTTTATTTTGGAGTAGAAGATGGCAAAAACATTTGAATACAGCATGAAAATTCCTTTTGATATGAGCGATGTCAATGGATTTATAAAAATTCCCCAATTGATCTTGCTGTCTTTGCAGGTATCAGGCATGCAATCGATTGAGCTGGGCATGAGTGATATGTACATTTTAGAGAATTACAATCTAGTCTGGATTATCACGGATTACAATATGAAGATCGAGCGTCTCCCTGTTTTTGATGAGAAAATCACTATCGAAACCTATGCCAAGAGTCACAATCGACTTTTCTGCTACCGGGCCTTTAATATCAAGGATGAAGCAGGAAATACTATCATTGAGATGGTCGCGACCTTTGTCTTGATGGATCGTGATACACGCAAGGTTCATCCTGTTATGAGTGAAATCACGGATGCCTTTGACTCTGAATTTTCAAAAACCATGCTCCGTGGTCCCCGTTTCAAAGAATTAGAAGGCGGCGTCGAACAAGAATACCGGGTTCGGTTTTACGACTTGGATATGAACGGACATGTCAACAATAGCAAGTACTTGGACTGGGTTTTTGAGGTGATGGGAGCAGACTTCTTGACCCATCATATCCCTAAAAAAGTTCATCTAAAATATGTCAAAGAAGTGCTAGCAGGAGGTCTCATCACCTCTCAATATGAACAAGAGGGCTTGAAAACTCAGCACCAAATTACTTCAGATAGTCAGATCAATGCCCAAGCTGAAATTGAGTGGGAAGAAGTAGAAGAAAAGGGTTGGAATTATGGAAAGTAGAAGATTAAAAAATAAAAAACAGGAACTTGAAAGCTATCAAAAACGGGTTGTGGCCTATGCCAAGCGTCAAAAGAACCCTTTGTACATGTTGGGAGATTGGCTCTTGACTCTTTGTGCTTTGGGCATCATCCTGGTAGAGGAAATTTATAAATTTTTCCGCTATCGCTTGAATTTAGAGAGTTTTAATCGCTTTTTAAGAGAAGATGTACGCTGGTATCGGGTCTGGATCCATTTCACCTTGGCCTTTCTTTTACCGGTCATGATCTTCTCGATTGGGATTACTAGCCAATCAGGATCCTTCTGGTCCAATTTCTATCACCGCTTGTCTCAAGGCGTGCTCTTTAGCACAACAGTCAGCCTCGCTGCGACCTTAGTGACGGATTTTGTCGAGAATTTGCAACCAGAAACTAAGTCTGACGGGAAAAATCGGAGCACTAAACGCACGGTTTATCAAATCAGTGTGGATCAGGCAACCGTGATAGGCTTGTTATTGACCATTGTCATCCTCATGGTAGCATCCTTCTTGTTCACCCAATCGGGAAGTCAAGGGATTAATTTTACAGGTTTGGTGTTACAATTTGTCCTCTATGCTGGAGCCTTGCTCTTATATGGTTCTGGTGGACGAGTCGATGCAGAGAAGTTACATGACGAAACGGAAACAGAAAAGGAAGAATAAATGCACTATAAGGGCTATTTGATTGATTTGGATGGCACTATTTACAAAGGAAAATCACGAATTCCTGCAGGAGAAGCTTTTGTTCATGAACTGCAGGCGCGTGAGATTCCCTATCTCTTTGTGACCAACAATACAACCCGCACACCAGAGACTGTTCGGGATATGCTGGCCACTCATTTCAATATTGAAACCCCAGTTTCGACTATCTATACAGCTACCCTTGCGACCATTGACTACATGAATGACCAAAACTTGGGCAAAAAAGTCTATGTGATCGGAGAAGCAGGGCTCAAAGATGCTATTGAAGAAGCTGGCTATATCATCGATGAAGAAGCACCTGATTATGTGGTGATTGGACTGGATTGGCAAGTGGATTATGAGAAGTTTGCTATTGCGACCTTGGCGATTCAAAAGGGAGCTCACTTTATCGGGACCAACCCTGACCTCAATATCCCAACAGAGCGTGGCTTGCTGCCAGGTGCAGGATCCTTGATTGCGCTTGTTGAAGCAGCGACACGGGTCGAGCCAGTGATCATTGGCAAACCAAAGTCCATCATCATGGACAAGGCCATTGAACACCTGGGTCTTGCAAGAGAAGAAGTGGTTATGGTTGGCGACAACTACCTAACAGATATTCGTGCAGGTATTGACAATGGGATTCCAACCCTTTTGGTGACGACAGGTTTTACCAAACCAGAAGAAGTGCCAACCTTACCAATCGCACCGACACATGTTGTTGCCAGTCTAGCGGAGTGGGATTTTGATGCTTAAAAGTCTGAAATCAATTAACCTATTTTTCTTTATCTTGTCAGCTGCAATCCTTCTCACCATTGCTCTCGCTTGGGCCCTCTATCCCATGGAGATTCATTGGTTGGGGATTCAAAGCCGGACTGGTTTTTCGGCTTCTGTTATCATGAAGAATTTTAATGTCTTGATGAACTACTTGACCAATCCGTTTCAATGGGTGTTGAAGATGCCTCAATTCCCGTCTTCAAAAAATGGACTGCACCATTTTGAGGCCGTCAAGAACCTATTTCACTTAGTGACGGTCGTTTTTGTGGTCACACTACCTGGTTTTATCCAGTTTATGCGGACAGTTGTCAAAAAAGGCTACCTGGCCTTGTACCGTAGTCTCTTCTTTTGGATGATGGTTTTACCAGTAGTGCTTGCAGTGATAGCTGTTATGATTGGCTTTGATCAATTCTTTACGCTCTTTCATCAGGTCTTATTTGCTGGGGACAATACTTGGCTCTTTGATCCGCGCGTGGATTCGATTATTCTTGCATTACCAGAAGACTACTTTATGCATGCCTTTTTGATTTTCTTTGTCTTATACGAAGGAATGTGTGCGAGTTTTTATCTATTTTCTAGGAGGAAGAAATGAACCAATACAACCGATTATTAGACCCTAAAAAAGATATAGGAAGGTATTCCGGGACACTTGCCATTTATCTCTTGGTAATGACCTTGGTAACCGTCCTGTGGGAAGTCCTCCTTGGATTGACCATAGCAGGCTCTCTCAGAAAAGATCCAAGTCAAGTAACGGAGAAACTCAATGCCCTGAATGTTTGGGCAGGTATTCCCTACCTTATCTCTATTTCCATTGGACTCTTTCTCTTTAATGCCTATCGCAAGAAGGCCCTTTATAAATATGATCTTAAGCACAAGGGACGTAAGATGACTCTTTCAGTCTTCTTTATTCTTCTCGCCTTTCTTGGCTTTTCTCAAGTCTTTTCATCTGTGATGACACAAATGATTGAGCGCATGTTTGAGACCATTGGCCTTCATTCTCCAACACCCGATCTAGGTGATACGATTGAGCGATCATGGACTATGCTCTTGTATGCTGGATTTTTTGGTCCTATCACAGAGGAATTCTTCTTCCGTGGAGCCGGCTTGCGAGGCTTGGAACGGTATGGCAAAATCTTTGCCATTGTCATGACGGCTATTTTATTCGGCCTCTTCCATGCCAATTTTGACCAGCTCTTTTTCGCGGGTATCATTGGTCTAGGATTCGGTTACATTGCATTTGAATACAATATCTGGTGGGCGATTTTCTATCACATTTTCAATAACTTTGTCATTTCCCAAGGTTTGCATTATGTAGCTTATCATGTGGATGAGGGACTAGCGAATTGGCTCCAAATCGGTGTTTTAGCCATTGGTTCCATTGTCATGATAGTGGTTCTTGCGACCAAATGGCCAGCTATCAAGGCTTATATTCAGGCCAATAAACCTCAGCCGGGAGTTTTCCAGCGTGCCCTCGCTTCCTTCTGGTTCTGGTTCTTCGTGCTATTCACTATCCTAATGTCTATTGTTCCTTATGTGATTCCGCTCTTCCAGATGGCCAATCTTAAGGGGTGAGCTTGATCGATTATTAGCAAAGAGGGATCGTTTTAGATCCCTCTTTTTTGCTATTAAAAAGGGCAAGTGAAGATAAAGGATTGAGGATGACTATCTGATATACCTTTTAATAATTATTTTTTACTTGGTGAAGGTGGATAACAATAATACAAACATACTAGAGAGAGGCTACCCCCTCTCTTTTTTGCTATAATAGAGAGTATGAATAACTTGATTAAATCCAAGCTCGAGCTCTTGCCGACGAGTCCGGGCTGTTACATTCACAAAGACAAGAACGGTACCATCATCTATGTGGGGAAGGCCAAGAATCTTCGCAATCGGGTGCGGTCCTATTTCAGAGGGAGCCATGATACCAAGACAGAAGCGCTGGTATCTGAGATTGTAGATTTTGAGTTTATCGTCACTGAGTCCAATATTGAGGCCTTGCTTCTTGAGATCAACCTCATCAAGGAAAACAAGCCCAAGTACAATATCATGCTCAAGGACGACAAGTCCTATCCCTTCATCAAGATTACCAATGAGCGCTATCCGCGTCTCATCATCACGCGCCAGGTCAAAAAGGACGGCGGTCTCTATTTCGGTCCCTATCCAGATGTGGGAGCGGCCAATGAGATCAAACGGCTTTTGGATCGAATTTTCCCATTCCGCAAGTGTACCAATCCGCCTTCCAAGGTCTGCTTTTACTACCATTTAGGGCAATGTATGGCTCACACGGTCTGCCACAAGGACGAGGCCTATTTCAAGGGCATGGCCCAGGAGGTTTCTGATTTCCTCAAGGGGCAGGATGACAAGATTATCGATGAGCTCAAGCTCAAGATGACTACCGCTGCGCAAAACATGGAATTTGAGCGGGCAGCCGAGTACCGGGATCTAATCCAGGCCATCGGGACCCTGCGGACCAAACAGCGGGTCATGGCCAAGGATTTGCAGAACCGGGATGTCTTTGGCTACTACGTGGACAAGGGCTGGATGTGTGTGCAGGTCTTCTTTGTCCGTCAGGGCAAGCTGATTGAGCGCGACGTCAATCTTTTCCCATACTACAATGATCCAGACGAGGATTTCTTGACCTATGTGGGACAGTTTTATCAGGAGAAATCCCACCTGATCCCCAATGAAATCCTGATCCCTCAGGATATCGATGAGGAACCGGTCAAGGCCCTTGTAGATACCAAGGTCCTCAAGCCCCAGCGTGGGGAGAAGAAGCAGTTGGTCAATCTGGCCATCAAGAATGCGCGTGTTAGTCTGGAGCAGAAGTTTAATCTCCTTGAAAAATCCATGGAAAAGACCCAAGGTGCTATTGAAAATCTTGGAAAACTCCTGCAAATCCCAACTCCTGTGCGCATTGAGTCCTTTGACAACTCCAACATCATGGGGACCAGTCCGGTCTCAGCCATGGTGGTCTTTGTTAATGGGAAGCCAAGCAAAAAGGACTATCGCAAGTACAAGATCAAGACCGTTGTCGGACCAGATGACTATGCCAGCATGCGAGAAGTCATTCGCAGACGCTACAGCCGGGTTATGCGGGATGGCCTGACGCCACCAGACCTGATCGTTATCGATGGGGGTCAGGGCCAGGTTAATATCGCTAAGCAAGTCATCCAAGAAGAGTTGGGGCTGGACATTCCTATTGCAGGTCTACAAAAGAATGACAAGCACCAGACCCATGAATTGCTCTTCGGTGATCCCCTTCAAGTCATCGAACTCTCTCGGACTTCACAGGAATTTTTCCTCCTGCAACGGATCCAAGATGAAGTCCACCGTTTCGCCATCACCTTCCACCGCCAGCTACGGTCCAAGAATTCCTTCTCCTCTCAGCTGGACGGAATCGAAGGTTTGGGACCAAAACGCAAGCAGTTGCTGATGAAGCACTTCAAGTCACTGACCAAGATCAAGGAAGCTACTGTGGATGAGATCGTCACGGTCGGTATCCCACGAGCAGTCGCGGAGGCAGTGCAAGCCAAGCTCCATCAAGGAAAGCAAGAAGAAGCAAGTCCCTTGATGGAAGTTGCGGAGGATTCTGAATCATACCAATCATAAGGAGTTTAAAATGAACCATCGAATCGCTATTTTATCTGATATCCACGGAGATACAACAGCCCTCGAGGCAGTGATTGCGGATGCGCGTGCTCTAGGCGCGACGGAATACTGGCTTTTAGGGGACATTTTGCTTCCGGGTCCTGGAAGAGATGATCTTTTTGAATTGCTGGATTCGATACCTATTACAGCGGCTGTTCGTGGAAATTGGGACGATTGTGTCCTAGAGGCTTTGGATGGCGAGTACGGTCTTGAGGATCCGCAGGAGATCCAACTTCTACGTCTTACTCAGTATCTTATGGAAGGACTAGATCCTAAGCGGATCGATTGGCTTCGTTCGCTTCCATTGGTAGAGAAGAAGGAGGTCAACGGTATTCGCTTTTCACTGACCCACAATTTGCCAGAAAAGAATTATGGTGGAGATTTGCGTCCAGCAAATGCGACGGAGAACTTTGACCTATTGATGGATGACCATACGGATATGGCGATCTACGGTCATGTCCACAAGCAGTTGCTTCGCTATGGCAGTCAGGGCCAACAGATTCTTAATCCAGGGACTATTGGCATGCCTTATTTCGACTGGGAACCAATTCAAAACCACAGAGCTCAATATGCTCTGATCGATGTTGAAGAAGATGGAGTGACCAACCTGCAATTTCGTAAGGTGGCCTATGACTATGAAGCAGAGCTTCAAGATGCCAAGGAACAAGGCCTTCCCTTTATTGAGATGTACGAAGAATTAAGACGCGAGGATAACTATCGGGGCCATAACATCGAGCTTCTAACTAGCTTAATTGAGAAATACGGTTATGCTAAAGAAGTAGCTACCTATTTCAATCTTTCCAATGAATCATAGGTAGATCTCTTGTGTATTCAACCTATAAAAAAAGAAGCGGATCTTCAAAATGTCCGCTTCTTTTTTCACAATCTTAGGCTGTAAAACCCTGCAAGCTCTTTCATTTTGTGTTAAAATAGGAGTAACAGAAATAGAAAAGGAAGAAGCTTATGAAATTTCTAGAGCTCAATAAAAAACGCCATGCGATCAAGCATTTCACTGACCAACCGGTCGATCCAAAGGATGTACGGACTGCCATTGAGATCGCAACCTTGGCCCCTAGTGCCCACAATAGCCAGCCTTGGAAATTTGTGGTCGTTCGTCAAAAAAATGCAGAATTGGCAAAATTAGCCTATGGTGCAAACTACGATCTAGTCATGGAAGCACCTGTGACCATTGCCCTCTTTACAGATACTGATTTGCAAAAACGGGCTCGCAAGATTGCGCGTGTCGGTGGGGTGAAAAACTTCACAGACGAGCAGTTGCAATACTTTATGCAAAATCTTCCTGCTGAATTTGCGCGCTATGATGCTCAACAAACAAGTGATTACTTGGCTTTGAATGCCGGTCTTGTGGCCATGAACTTGGTACTTGCTTTGACGGACCAAGGCATTGGAACCAATATTATCTTGGGATTTGATAAATCAAAAATCAATGAAGTATTGGACATCGAAGAGCGTTTCCGTCCGGAAGTCTTGATTACGGTTGGCTATGCGGCTGAAAAAGTAGAGCCAAGCTATCGCTTACCAGTGGACGAAATCATTGACAAACGCTAAGCCAATTAGCAAATAGAAGATCAAGGAGGAATTCATGACAACAGTTGACTTTAAAGCAGAAGTAGAAAAACGTCGCGATGAGATGATGGCTGACTTATACAGCCTCTTGGAAATCAATTCTGAACGCGATGACAGCAAGGCAGATGCAGAGCATCCTTTTGGACCTGGTCCTGTAAAAGCTCTTGAAAAATTCTTGGAAATTGCCAAACGTGATGGCTATGAAACCAAGAATGTCGACAATTATGCCGGTCACTTTACTTTTGGTGAAGGAGAAGAAGAGCTTGGGATCTTTGCCCATATGGATGTCGTGCCTGCAGGTAGTGGTTGGAAGACAGCCCCTTACAAACCTGAAATTATCAATGGCAAGCTCTATGCGCGTGGCTCATCTGATGATAAAGGGCCTACAATGGCTTGCTACTATGGTTTGAAGATCATCAAAGATCTGGGATTGCCTGTTTCTAAGCGCGTGCGTTTTGTAGTCGGAACGGATGAAGAATCAGGTTGGGCTGACATGGACTACTATTTCAAGCATGTCGGTCTTCCAGAGCCAGATTTTGGCTTCTCTCCAGATGCAGAATTTCCGATTATCAATGGGGAAAAAGGAAACATCACGGAGTACCTTCATTTTGGAAATGACAACACTGGGAAGGCTAAACTTCATAGCTTTACAGGAGGCCTCCGTGAAAACATGGTGCCAGAGTCTGCGACGGCAGTCGTTTCGGGACAACTTCCAGATCTTGCTGGCCTCTTAGATGCCTTTGCTAAGGAACACCAGCTTCAGTATGAAATCTCAACTGTGGATGAAGAAACCTATACTGTTACAATTATTGGGAAATCAGCTCACGGATCAACTCCTGAAGATGGGATCAATAGTGCAACCTACTTAGCGCTCTTGTTGAACCAATTTGATTTTGGTGGCGCTGCTAAGGCTTACCTTCATGTGACAGCTTCGCTTCTTCACGAAGATTTTGCCGGTGAAAAATTAGGTATTGCCCATACAGATGCCAAAATGGGACCATTGAGCATGAATGCAGGTGTCTTCCATTTTGATGAAAGCCAAGCAGACAATACCATTGCCCTCAATATCCGTTACCCTCAAGGAACAGATCCTGAAACCATTAAAGCCATCCTTGAAAAGATCGAAGGAGTGGCTACAGTGAGCTTGTCAGCCCATGGCCACACACCTCACTATGTTCCGATGGATGATGAATTGGTATCCACTCTCTTGCGTGTTTATGAGAAACAAACTGGCCTCAAAGGACACGAACAAGTGATCGGTGGTGGTACCTTTGGTCGCCTCTTGAAACGTGGGGTTGCCTTTGGTGCTATGTTCCCTGACTATGTCAATACCATGCACCAAGCTAATGAATTCGCAGATGTCGAAGATCTCTATCGTGCAGCAACTATTTACGCAGAAGCCATCTACGAATTAATCAAATAATCCACTACTCGGCCAGTTTTTCTGGCTGAGTTTTTCCATAGAAGGAGGACTTATGTCAAGGATTGAAACCATTAAACAAGCCATTATGGCAGATCCTCAAAATAAAGCATATACGGATAAAGGAATCGAGCCACTTTTTGCAGCCCCAAAGACAGCTCGCATCAATATCATCGGACAAGCTCCAGGGATGAAGACGGAAGAAGCTGGTATTTACTGGAAGGATAAAAGTGGTGACCGCCTGCGCGAATGGTTAGGAGTTGACGAAGACACCTTTTACCATTCTGGTTTGTTTGCGGTCATTCCTATGGATTTTTATTTCCCAGGGCATGGAAAATCTGGTGACCTTCCACCTCGCAAAGGCTTTGCGGAAAAGTGGCACCCTCAACTCCTCAAGGAGTGTCCGGATATTGAGTTGACCCTCTTAATTGGACAATATGCGCAAGCTTATTACCTTCATGAAAAGGTTAGTGGCAAAGTAACCGAACGGGTCCACCATTTTAAAGACTATTTGCCAACCTATTTTCCACTTGTTCACCCTTCCCCTCGTAATCAAATCTGGATGGCTAAAAATCCTTGGTTTGAGGCAGAAGTTGTCCCAGAATTGCAAACCTTAGTACAAGAGATCATTCAAAAATAAAGGAGAGCGAAGATGGATCCTTATCAACAAGTTAAAGAAAAATTAGATGAGTTGGGAATTTCATTTGATGTGGTGGAACACCCACCTGCATTTACGACGGAGCAGGCGGATTCTTATATTGAAGGCTTAGAAGGTGTCCGCACTAAGACCATGTTTTTGACCAACAAAAAGAAAACTCAATACTATTTGCTCATCATGGATGACCAGAAGCCATTGGATATGGATGATTTCAAAGAGCAAGTGGAAGCCAACCGGATCCGCATGGCTTCAGCAGATTCTTTAGCTGAAAAAATGCAATTACCGCCAGGAACGGTTTCTCCATTTGGTTTATTGAACAATGAAGAAAAAGATATTCGGGTCTATTTTGATCAGGATATTGTGTCAGAGGAAATCATGACCTTCCATCCCAATACTAACGAAAAAACCATCTTTATTAAAACCCAAGACTTGTTCCGATTTTTAGAGTCTATTGACTTTAACTATGAAATCCTAACCCTTCCATAACATATCTTACAGGAGAAATCATGAAAGAAATTCCATTTTCAAGCTTTTACCAAGCTTATCAAAAAGGAAACATACACGTTCTTGATGTACGCGAGCAGGAGGAATATGATGCCCTTCACTTAGATGGGGTTCGTCTTCTTCCCTTATCTGAGTTAGCAGATCGCTACCAGGAATTAGACAAGGATCATCCCTATTATGTCATCTGCAAGTCTGGTCGACGATCAGCACGTGCTTGCCAATTTTTGGAAGAGCAAGGCTATGATGTGACCAACGTCCAAGGTGGCATGGATGCATTTGAATCCTAAAAAATGACCTCTGAAAAGAGGTCGTTTTCTTTACTAATTTCTAAAAATGAGTAGAATTTGTATGTTTTTCAAAAGATATTACAGGGATTTTCCAGTCTTTCATTGAAAATGGTTCAGAAATTTTGTATAATACCCTAGTATAAACAATAGTTAAGGAGATTCATTATGTCAAAACAAGATTGGCTGGATTATTTCGAAGCCGTAAATGGTCGTTCTGCTAGTGCAGAAGAAATTGCTCAAGCACTGGCTGCAGGAGAATTTCAAGAAGAAGTAGTGGTTCCAGAAACCCCACAAGCCCCAGAATTTGTCGCAGCACCAACTGCACCTGTGGAAGAACCAGTTGCTGCTCCACAAGCTCCAGAGTTTGTTGCAGCGCCAGCAGCTCCTCAAGCTCCAGAGTTTGTCGCAGCGCCAACTGCCCCTACTGAAGAACCAGTCGCAGCTCCACAAGCTCCAGAGTTTGTTGCAGCGCCAGCAGCTCCTCAAGCTCCAGAGTTTGTTGCAGCACCAGCAGCTCCTGCAGCACCAGCAGCTCCAACTGTTCCTACAGAAGAACCAGTCGCAGCTCCAGTTCAAGAGCCTGCCCCTCAAGCTCCACAGCAAGCCTACCAACAACCTACTCAAGCAGCTTATCAACAAGCTCCTTACCAAGGTCAACCAGGACAACCTTATCCTGCCCAACCAAGTCAATTTGGTGTAGCCGTTGGTGGTTACTGGAATTGGTTCCTTTCAGCTTTGAAACGTCCAACAGCTGTAGAAAAACCAAAAGCTCTTAACGGAATTTTACAGTATGTCTTGACTGCCTTTGTCTTGACACTATCAACTTTCTTCACAGCTAGTGGAGCTACAGGTGGTTATGGAATGGATTTCCGTGCCTTTATGTTGACATTGATTTCCCTATTCTTTAGCCTTTACGCCTTCCAAGTAGCTGGATTCTTTGTTCGTCGTGTGGTTCTTCAAGACAAGGAATATAGTTACGGTCGTTCATTTGAAGAGTTTGGACGTTTGTCTGTTTACACTTTGCCACTTGCCCTTCTTGCTTTCTTAGTAGGTCTTGTAAAAGTTTATGAATTTTATGGCTTTGTAAACTTCCTTATTTTCTTCTTGTTCTTTGTTGGAACATGCTATGTCGTTCATCAAGGATTGAACAAGACAAGCTTTAAAGCAGATAAATTCTTGCTTCTAGTAGCATCATCTGTTGTCTTGCTTCTCATTGCCATCTTTGTCATTTATGTGAATGCTCGTATTTTAGAACAAGTAGCCGTAGGATTTATTCCTAGTGCTCCAAATTTCTCTAACTTTGGATTCTAACAATATCACAAAACGGAAGGTGGGGGAACCCACTTTCCCTATTTTATAATGAGGGAGAAGAGATCCATGCAAAAGAAATGGGTTGAATTATTTGAAAAAGTGATTGGTCGCAAACCGTCACCAGAAGAGTTTATGGCTGGGAAAGCCTGTGGATTTGATTTAAAACAAATTCAGTCTATCGCAGGCAATGCTCCAGAAGAAGTAGCTCCTGTAGAGGAACCGGTGCTTGAACCAGTTGAAGAAGTGAAGAATGTCGATCCTCTTCTAGCAGCTCGTCAGGCTTGGTTGCAACATTTTGAAGAAACCTATGGGCGCAAGCCAAGTGCAGAAGAATTTACCGCGGCTAAAAGTCAAAACTTTGAGTTTTTTGTAGGACCTGTGCCTGAAGCAGAATTTGTAACCCCAGATGCAACTGAAGAAACACAGGAATATGTCCCTCAACAGCAAACTCAAGAGTATACGGCTCCACTTGCCGCTGAGCAAACGCAGGTCTTTGCTGGTCCAAATGTTACAGAAGCAGGCCCAGCTCAGAAAAAACAAAAGGCCCCTAAAACGAAGGGTGAAAAGAAACTTTCCAAGAAGAAAATTGGGATTATTTCTGCTATTGCAGTCCTTGTGATCGCTTTGGTAGCAGCCTTCTTTTACTTCCAGTCAACAACGCGTGTCGAAGTGACTGCAGATAAATTTATTAAGGCAGTGGACACCAAGGATTATCGCGAAGCAGCAGATCTGCTTTCAACCGATAACGATAAATGGACAAAGGATGAAGCCGAAAGCTTTATTACCAGCATGGAAGATCAAGGGATTGATATCGGTACAGAGTTGAACAAGATCATCGATAATGGTGGAGAAGGCAGCTATACGGATAAATCTGGAAACAAGATCTTTGGTTTGGAAAAGGCGGACAAGAAATTTGGAATCTTCCAAGAATATCGTGTGGCTAGCTATCCAGTGCAAGTGAAGGTCAAGACTAATTTGGATCAAGCCAAACTTAAAGTGGCTGCCAATAAAACGGTGACCTTGAAGAAAGATGCAGTGACAGACCTTGGTTCTTTCCATTACAATACAAAAGAAATGGGATTGACTGCTAAAACAGAGGTCGGAAATGTTACTTCTAAGATCCATCTCAATCCTAAAAAAGCAACCAAGAATAACTTAGAATTGCAGTTGAATTCTGAAAAACGCAATTTAGAAGTTGAGTTTCCAGATGAAGTTGAAAACCCAACAGATGTGAAGGTTGTGGTTAACGGCAAAGAAGTCGGAACCAGCACGACCTTTGAGGTAGATAGCATCCCTTATCAAGAAATTGAAGTGCATGCTGTCTTCAACATGAATGGGGAAACCTATACAACTGAGAAGGCTAAGGTGACGATTGAAGAGGGTGAGAACGATCCGATCGAACTCAAACTAGCCAAAGATACCCTAAAACGCATCAAGAGTGCACAAGATGCTAAGAAAGCGCAAGCAGCCAAAGAAGAACAAAATCGGACCTTGGCAGAAGAGTTCTTGAAAGAGTACCGCGACGCAGTCTTTAGCTCCGTTTCAAACCGAAACAACACCTACTCTAAATACTATGACACACAAAGTCAAGCGTACAAGGACATGGTTGAATTCACAACTGGTGATGGTGTTCGAAAGGCTAAAATTGACTACTATACTCCAGGAGCATTGGACATTCAAAGTGTCACTGAAGAAAATGGTGTGGTGACGATCAAGACTTATGAAGACTTTACCGTGCATTATACCGATAGCCATCCAGATTCACAAAACCGCAAGTACAAGACCTACACTTTGAAAAAAGTAGGTGCAAGTTATGTGATTACGGATATTGTCGTAACAAAAGAATCATAGGAGATTCCTCATGAAAGCAAGATTTTCCAAATTAACTTTGGTGACAGTTGCCTTGTTAACCTTGACAGCTTGCTCCCAATCTCAATCCACTAGTTCTAAATCTTCTGCAAGAGAAGAAACTAAACAAACGCAGACTAAGTCTTCCAAAGGAACGTCTTCTGCAAAGGATACGTCAAAAGAAACTGGCAAAGAAGAGTCGTCAAAAGCTGGTAAGTCAGATGTGAAAGTGGATTCTGGTGTCAGCTATAATGGTTCCTACTATAGTGTCAAAGGGAAATATGGTGAGGTCATGATCGCCAACAAACATTATCCCTTGTCACCTGACTTTAACCCAGGGGAAGATCCTGAAGCTGTTTCAGCCCTTCATGAATTGATTGCAGCTATGCAGGCAGAAGGTTATCCGATCAGTGACCAATATAGTGGTTTTCGTAGCTACGATACCCAAGTTGGACTCTATCAAAACTATGTCAATCAAGATGGTCAAGAAGCCGCAGATCGTTATTCCGCAAGACCGGGCTATAGTGAACACCAAACTGGTTTGGCCTTTGATTTGATCGATACCAGTGCTAATTTGGTAACTGAACCTGGACCAAGTAAGTGGTTGCTCAAGAATGCTGCTAAATATGGCTTTGTGGTTCGATACCAAGAAGGAAAAGAAAAAGTAACAGGCTACATGCCAGAAAGCTGGCATCTCCGCTATATCGGAAAAGAAGCACAAGATATCGCTGATTCAGGCTTGAGTCTGGAAGAATACTATGGCTTCACCGGCGGAGATTACGTTGATAAATAAGAAAAGGCTGGGATTTTAATCCCAACCTTTTTTATTGTATTGTTTTTAGAAATGCATCTAGCTCTTTTTGATTCTTGAGAGAGATGAATTTATCGGGATAGGTAGAACGGATATTTCGATACCTTTCTTTGGCCTTCTTAGTTCGACCGTCCCAAAGGATCCAACGGATGAATTCCCAGTCAAAGCGTTCGGGGCAACCTGCCGCCATACTCTCACGGACTCGGCCTTTATAACGGCGGTATCGTTTCCAGCCTCTAAAGAGGCAGTTCCAACGAGAGAAGTTGAGAAAGATAATCTGGTCCGCTTGCTCCATTCTTTCCTCATAGCAGCACCAAGAGTAATTGCCATCAATGACCCAGTCTCTATGATCGCTGAGAAACTGTCTCATCTCTTTCTCCATCCAATCCCGGTCACTGTCTATCCAGCCCGGTTGAAATTGAAGGGTGTCCATATGGAGCTTGGGAATGGAGTAGTAGCGAGCTAAGTTTTCAGCCAAGGTAGATTTTCCAGATCCAGAATAGCCGATAATAACGATTTTCATAAGCACCTCTCAAAAATTTAGGCACAAAAAAAGCTCCGGAGAGCTTGATTTTTATGCTGTTCTTGATTAACCAAGTTTCGCTGCAAGACGTGCTTTATCACGGCTAGCTTTGTTCTTGTGGATCAAACCTTTAGTTTCTGCTTTATCGATAGCTGAGCTAGCAGCGCGGTAAAGTTCTTCAGATGGGTTTGCTTCAAAAGCTTTGATTGCAGTACGCATAGCTGATTTTTGAGCTGAGTTTTTTTCGTTTTGTTTAACGTTCAATTCAGCGCGTTTGATAGCTGATTTAATGTTTGCCAAGTTATTCACCTCCATTGATAATCTAACTATCTCATTATATATGAAAAGTTAAGATTTGACAAGCCTAAAATAGCTTTTCCTTAAAAAAGTACCGTTAACAGGCCATTTTCTCTAGCGTTTGAGATAAATTTCGTCAATTTCATGGTTGGTTGCCTTATGGAGAATCAGATCAGCTCGATTTCTGGTTGGTTGGATGTAATGTTGCAAGTTGACTAAATTAATGGATTCCCAGACCTGATGGGCCATGCTTAAAACTTCTTCTAGGGGTTGCTCTGTAAATCGATAGTAGTAGTTATTGGGATCATTCTGAGCTAATGCAAGGAGTTTTTGGAAGCGATCGATATACCAAGATTCGATATCGTTGACCGCGGCATCCACATAGATCGAAAAATCAAAGAAATCGGTCATATAGAGACTGTCATTTTGCGGATTTTGAAAGACATTGATCCCTTCTACAATGACAAAATCAGCTGGTAAAATGGTTTGCTTCTCATCTGGAACAATATCGTATATTTCGTGGGAATAGACAGGGATTTCTACGCTCTTGTTGTTTTTGATTTGATTAAGAAAATCAAGGAGCAATTCCATATCATAGCTTTCTGGAAATCCTTTTCGATTGAGGATCTCTTGTTCTTTTAAGATAGCATTTGGATAGAGGAAGCCATCTGTTGTCACCAATTCTACTGTCGAGCCTTCGAAGGTTCGTGACAGCAGGATTTGAAGGAGACGGCTAGTGGTCGATTTCCCAACAGCAACACTCCCTGAAACTCCAATGATAAAGGGTTGGCGTTCACTCGTTTTTTGAAGAAAAATACCTTTTGAGAAGGCCAAATCTTCTTTGGAACGCTTGTAGATTCCAATCAGGTTTGTCAAAGGCAGGTAGACGTCACGTACATCCTGGAGGTTGATGCGGTCGTTAAAACTTTTAATAGAATTGAGCTCTGTTTGAGAGAGAGGTGGGGTGGTTTTGCGGTGCAAATTTTGCCACGTTTCCCGATTAATTTTTTCAAAATGTAGAAATTCTTTGTCCATATGTCACTCCTATTGTAGTCTTTAGTATACCAATTTTTAGAGGTCATGTAAACGATTTAAAAAAGGAGTGAATTATGATAAAATAACCTTATGAGTAAAATGTATTTCGATGTAAACCCAGATGCAGCCCATGATATTCATGATCTGGCTGTTGTTTTATTGGGGCAAAAGATGAATTTCTATACGGACGCCGGCGTCTTTAGTAAAAAAATGATTGACTATGGAAGTCAGGTGCTCTTATCAACCCTGGATTTTCAAGAAGGAGAAAGTGTCCTTGATGTTGGCTGTGGCTATGGACCAATCGGCCTCTCTCTAGCTAAAGCCCAGGGAGTTGCAGTGACCATGGTCGATGTCAATGAGCGGGCACTGGACTTGGCTAAGAAAAATGCCAGCCGAAATGGCGTGGAAGCTCAGATCTTTTCTTCGGATGTCTATGAAGCAGTAGAAGGGTTTTTTGACCATGTGATCAGTAATCCGCCGATCCGAGCTGGTAAGAAAGTGGTTCACCAAGTGATCACTGGTAGTTTTGAACATTTGAAACCAGGTGGAGATTTGACCATTGTCATTCAGAAAAAACAAGGAGCTCCGAGCGCTAAGGCCAAGATGGAAGAGACGTTTGGCAATTGTGAGACCGTAAAAAAAGACAAAGGCTATTATATTTTAAGAAGTGAGAAAGAATCATGAGAGCAGTAGATATCATTCAGAAAAAAAGAGATGGTCTTGCCTTAAACAAGGAAGAAATTGAATGGCTGATTGAGGGCTATGTGGCTGGAACAGTACCAGATTATCAAATGTCTGCTTTTGCTATGGCCGTTTATTTTAAAGGGATGACGACGGAAGAAATTTCTCATATGACCATGAAGATGGTCCAAACGGGGCAACAGTTTGATCTGTCAGCTATTCCAGGAATCAAGGTGGACAAACATTCAACTGGTGGTGTGGGAGACAAGGTGACCTTGGTCTTGGTGCCTCTGGTTGCAAGTTTCGGAGTACCAGTTGCTAAAATGAGCGGTCGTGGCTTAGGCCACACGGGTGGAACCATCGATAAATTGGAATCGATTAAAGGATTCCAAATTGAGCGGACTCAAGAGGAATTTATCCAGCAGGTACAGGAGATCGGCTTATCGGTTATTGGTCAATCTGATCAACTTGTGAAAGCAGATAAACTCTTGTATGCTCTTCGGGACGTGACGGCGACAGTGGATACCATTCCTTTGATTGCTAGCTCCGTCATGAGTAAGAAAATTGCTGCTGGAGCAGATGCCATCCTTCTCGATGTCACCGTTGGAGAAGGGGCCTTTATGAAGACCATTGAAGAGGCGCGTGAACTAGCTCGTACCATGGTGGATCTCGGTAATGCCGTAGGGCGCAAGACAATCGCTGTTATTACAGATATGAGCCAACCTTTGGGAACCAGTATTGGCAATCGTTTAGAGATTTTGGAAGCCTTGGATATTCTAAAAGGACAGGGGCGTGCTGATGTAACAGAGTTTATTTGTGAATTAGCACAAATCATGTTGAAATTGGCCAATGTAGATCAATCAATTGGAGCCATTCATGAACACTTGAGCAATGGACAAGCCTTAGCCAAGTTTGAAGAAATGGTCGTGGCACAAGGTGGAGACTTAGAGGATTTGCATCGTCCCGTCAAAGTAGAACAGGTCCTTGAAGTAACAGCAGATCAAGATGGCGTCATTGCGGCTTTACCTGCCATGGAATTTGGCCTGTTAGCCATGCGACTTGGTGCTGGTCGTGCTGTCAAATCGGATCCGCTTGATTATGAAACAGGGATTGTATTTGACAAAAAAGTGGGAGAGCAGGTTAAACAAGGGGAACGCATTGCTCGTATTTTCGTGAATGAAAAAAATTCACAAGAAAGCGTTACAGAATTCAAAAAAAATGTTAAAATACTAGAAGGGGCTGAAAGCGTTAAAGAAATTATTGAAATAATATCTTAAGTAGCTCAGGAGATTGTATGAAGTTAAATAAATATATCGATCACACTCTTTTAAAACCAGATGCGCAACAAGAACAGATCGAAAAATTGATCGAAGAAGCTAAGGCATATGATTTTGCGAGTGTCTGTGTGAATCCGACATGGGTGAATTTTGCAGCTGAGGGCTTGCGCGATTCAGATGTAAAAGTTTGTACCGTCATTGGTTTTCCTTTGGGAGCAAATACCCCTTTTGTCAAAGCGTGTGAAACAAAAAATGCTATTCAAAATGGTGCCGATGAAATTGACATGGTCATTAATATCGGTGCTTTGAAGTCTAAGAATTTAGCACTAGTTGAAGAAGATATCCAAGCTGTTGTCGAAGCAAGCGGTGATAAGCTGGTCAAAGTCATCATTGAGACGTGTCTCTTAACAGACGATGAAAAGATCGTTGCTTGTCAGATTGCTAAGTCAGCTGGAGCTGACTTTGTGAAGACTTCAACTGGTTTCTCAACTGGAGGAGCGACGGTAGAAGATGTAGCCTTAATGCGTCAAACAGTTGGACCAGACATGGGTGTTAAGGCTTCTGGTGGAGCTCGCTCTTATGAAGATGCTCTTGCATTTATCGAAGCTGGTGCGACCCGTATCGGAACTTCCTCTGGTGTAGCCATCATGGAAGGTAAGGTGGCTCATGGCGACTACTGAGTTGATTGACTTAGCAGTTGAAGTGAGTCAACAAGCCTATGTGCCTTACTCTCATTTCCCAATTGGAGCTGTACTGCTAACGAAGGATGGAGAAATCTATACAGGTGTCAATATCGAAAATGCCAGTTTTGGTTTGACCAACTGTGGAGAACGGACAGCCATTTTTAAAGCTGTTTCTGAAGGAGCTCGTGAGTTTCAAGAGCTCATTATCTACGGGCAAACAGAAAAGCCCATCTCTCCATGTGGTGCTTGTCGCCAGGTCATGGCTGAATTTTTTGAGCCAGACCTTCCTGTAACCTTAGTATCTAAAGATAAATCGACGGTCGTGATGACGGTCAAGGAATTACTTCCATATTCCTTTACAGACCTGACTTAATAGTTCTGTGAGGCGGTCTTTTGACCCTTTCAATACTTCGCAACAATGTTGCACAATAATTTAGGAGGTTCAGTAATGAACAAGAAACAATGGCTAGGCCTTGGTCTAGTAACTGTCGCTGCTATCGGACTTGCAGCATGTGGAAATCGTGCGTCTAAAAAAGATAGCGCAAACTCAGAATCAAAAACTGATTTGAAAGCTGCTATCGTTACCGATACTGGTGGTGTGGATGACAAATCATTCAACCAATCTGCTTGGGAAGGTTTGCAAGCTTGGGGGAAAGAAAACGGTCTTTCTAAAGGGAACGGATTTGACTACTTCCAATCAACAGATGAATCTCAATATGCGACAAACCTTGATGAAGCTGTTTCTAACGACTACAAATTGATCTTTGGTGTTGGTTTTGCCTTGCGTGATGCAGTAGAAAAAGCGGCTTCTGACAACGAAGAAACAAACTTTGTTATCATTGACGACCGTATTGAAGGTAAAAAGAACGTAGCATCTGCTGTCTTTGCCGACAACGAAGCTGGTTACCTTGCTGGTATCGCTGCTGCGAAAACTACAAAAACTAAACAAGTTGGTTTTGTAGGTGGTATGGAAAGTGAAGTTATCACTCGTTTCCGCGCTGGATTTGAAGCTGGTGTTAAATCTGTTGACCCATCTATCAAAGTTCAAGTAGACTACGCTGGTTCATTCGGTGACGCTGCTAAAGGTAAAACAATTGCTGCTGCACAATACGCTGCAGGTGCTGACGTTATCTATCAAGTAGCTGGTGGTACTGGAGCAGGTGTCTTCTCTGAAGCAAAAGACTTGAACGAGAAGAAAAATGAAGACGAAAAAGTTTGGGTTCTTGGTGTGGACCGTGACCAAAAAGCTGAAGGTGAATACACTTCTAAAGATGGTAAAAAATCTAACTTTGTCTTGGCTTCAAGCTTGAAGAAAGTCGGAGAATCTGTAAAAGACTTGGCTAAGAAAGCTGCTGACGGTAAATTCCCTGGCGGTAAAGTGATTACTTATAGCTTGAAAGATGGTGGAGTTGATTTGACAACTGACAACCTTTCTGCAGATGCTAAAAAAGCTGTCGAAGATGCCAAAGCTAAAATCCTTGATGGATCTCTTAAAGTTCCTGAAAAATAATATTTGATTGGGCGGCCCTCCCTTTAAGGGCCGTTTCTTTTAAAGTGAGACATTTTTGTCTCAATAAAATCTGTTAGTTCTCTAGCAGATTTTATTGAAATAAAAAATTTTGAAAGGAAAACACCCACATGACACATGAATATGTCATCGAAATGCGTGAGATTACCAAAAAATTTGGTGACTTTGTAGCAAATGATAAGATTAATCTTCAGTTGCGCAAAGGTGAAATCCATGCACTTCTTGGAGAAAATGGTGCAGGGAAATCTACCCTGATGAATATGCTGGCTGGTTTGTTGGAACCAACAAGCGGAGACATCGTGGTAAATGGAAAAACTGTTAACCTAGACTCACCTTCAAAAGCAGCTTCTTTAGGAATTGGAATGGTGCACCAACACTTTATGTTGGTTGAAGCCTTCACTGTTGTTGAAAATATCATCCTTGGTTCTGAAACCACTAAACATGGTGTTTTGGACCTTAAAAAAGCCAGCCAAGATATCCTTGATTTGTCTAAAAAATATGGCTTGGCAGTAGATCCACATGCTAAAGTTGAGGATATTTCCGTTGGTGCGCAGCAACGTGTGGAAATCTTAAAGACGCTTTATCGTGGAGCCGACATCCTGATCTTCGATGAACCAACTGCAGTGTTGACACCAGCTGAAATCGAAGAATTGATGACAATCATGAAGAACTTGTCGAATGAAGGAAAATCCATTATCTTGATTACGCACAAGTTGGATGAAATCCGTGCTGTTTCAGACCGCGTAACGGTTATTCGCCGTGGTAAATCGATTGAGACAGTCGAGATTGGTGGAGCTACTAACCAAGACTTGGCCGAAATGATGGTCGGCCGTTCTGTTTCCTTTAAGACTGAAAAAGGTCCTTCTCAACCGAAAGAAGTGGTCTTGTCGATCGAAAACTTGGTTGTAAACGAAAACCGTGGTGTCCCAGCTGTTAAGAATTTGTCACTGGAACTTCGTGCTGGTGAAGTCGTTGGGATCGCAGGGATTGATGGAAATGGTCAGTCTGAGTTGATCCAAGCGATTACAGGTCTACGGAAGGTAAAATCCGGTTCAATTAAGATTAAAGGCAAGGATGTTGTAGGACTACGTCCACGTCAAATCACAGAAATGAAGGTAGGGCACGTCCCTGAAGACCGTCACCGGGATGGTTTGGTCCTTGATATGATGATCTCTGAAAACATGGCTCTTCAAACTTACTACAAAGAACCTCTTAGCAAGAATGGTATTTTGAATTATCCAAATATTACCTCTTATGCCAAGAAGCTCATGGAAGAGTTTGATGTTCGTGCAGCTAGTGAAGTGGTACCAGCTAAGGCTCTCTCTGGAGGAAACCAGCAAAAAGCCATTATCGCGCGGGAAATCGATCGCGATCCAGATCTCTTGATCGTCAGCCAGCCAACTCGTGGTTTGGACGTTGGAGCGATTGAATATATCCACAAACGTTTGATTCAAGAACGGGATAATGGAAAAGCCGTTCTGGTTGTCAGCTTTGAATTAGATGAAATTTTGAATGTTTCTGACCGTATTGCAGTTATTCATGATGGGAAGATCCAAGGGATCGTAACCCCTGAAACAACGAATAAGCAAGAGCTTGGAATCCTCATGGCAGGAGGACAAGTAAAGGAGGGAGCATCAAATGAATAAGAATTTAAAACAAATTGCCGTTCCATTGGTGTCTGTCCTTTTAGGATTGGTCTTGGGTGCCATTATTATGTGGGCCTTCAGCTATGATGCCCTTTGGGGATATGAATTGCTGTTTAAGAAAGCCTTTGGTTCGATTAAGAGTTGGGGAAATATTTCCCGTGCCATGGGGCCACTGATTTTAGTTGCTCTTGGATTTTCAGTAGCCAGCCGGGCCGGCTTCTTTAACGTTGGACTTCCAGGTCAGGCTTTTGCAGGATGGATCATGGCGACTTGGTTTGCCCTTTCTTTCCCAAATATGCCTCGCTTACTGATGATTCCGATGACTGTTTTGATTGCGGCTATCGCAGGTGGATTTATTGGAGCGATTCCTGGTTTCCTTCGTGCCTATCTCGGAACCAGTGAGGTCATCATCACCATTATGATGAACTACATTGTTCTCTATGGTGGGAATGCCTTGATCCATAGCTTCCCAGCTTCCTTGATGAAAAACAAGGACTCAACCATTGATGTGGGAGCTAACGCTGTCTACCAGACAGAGTGGCTGCGTAATTTGACGGACAAATCACAAATGAACATCGGGATCTTCTTTGCCATCATCGCAGTGGTGGTCATCTGGTTCTTGATGAAGAAAACAACACTTGGGTTTGAAATCCGTGCCGTTGGTCTCAATGCGAATGCGGCGGAATATGCTGGGATGTCTGCAAAACGGACCATTATCCTTTCTATGATCATTTCTGGTGCTCTTGCTGGTATCGGTGGGGTAGCAGAAGGTCTGGGTATTTACTCAAATGTCTACGTTCAAACCAGCTCGATGAGTGTTGGATTTAACGGAATGGCCGTTGCCCTTCTTGCAATGAATTCACCAATTGGTATTCCATTTGCTGCCTTCTTGTTTGGAGCACTTCAAATTGGAGGAGTTGGTATGAAGCCAGCTGCCATCCCTGAAGAAGTCGTTCAAATTGTAACAGCATCCATTATCTTCTTCGTATGTGCTCACTACATTATTGAAAAGATGATCTCGATGCGTTCAGCTAAAAAAGGAGGAGCAAACTAATGAGTATTGTAACGATTTTAAGTATTCTTGTTTCCTCTATGATTGTGTATGCAGCGCCGCTGATCTTCACAAGTATCGGAGGAGCATACTCAGAACACGCTGGGGTTGTTAACGTTGGTCTGGAAGGAATCATGGTTATGGGAGCCTTCTCAGGAATTATCTTTAACTTGACTTTTGAGCCTGCCTTAGGAAGTTTGACACCATGGTTGTCCTTGATCGTTGCTGCAGGGATTGGAGTACTCTTCTCCTTGATTCACGCGGTGGCAACCATTCATTTCCGTGCTGACCATATCGTCTCAGGTACGGTATTGAACTTGATGGCACCTCCATTGGCGGTCTTCCTTGTTAAAGCGATGTATAACAAGGGACAAACTGATAATATCAAAGTTGCCTTCGGGAAAACATCCATTCCGGTCTTATCTAAAATTCCGGTAATTGGGGATATTTTCTTCAACAATGCCAGCATCATCGGCTGGGTTGCGATTCTCTTCTCATTCTTTGCTTGGTTCATCATGTTCAAGACAAAATTTGGATTGCGTCTTCGTTCAGTTGGGGAACACCCACAAGCAGCAGATACATTGGGAATCAATGTTTATAAAATGCGCTACTTAGGAGTGATGATCTCAGGTGCCCTAGCTGGTATTGGAGGAGCCATATACGCTCAATCTATTTCCGTTAACTTTGCGGTGACTACTATTGTTGGTCCTGGTTTCATCGCCCTTGCGGCTATGATTTTCGGGAAATGGAACCCAATCGGGGCCATGCTTGCTAGTCTCTTCTTTGGAGCTTCACAAAGTTTGGCTGTTATCGGGAATCAATTGCCTTTGCTTAAAGGTATCCCACCCATCTACTTGCAAATTGCGCCTTATGTCTTGACCATGGTTGTCTTGGCAGCCTTCTTCGGACAAGCAGTTGCGCCAAAAGCAGATGGTGTTAACTACATTAAATCGAAATAATGCACAGAGAGAGGTTGGGACAAAAGTCCTAGCCTCTCAATTGTTTTTG
>NZ_KV818847.1:164991-183930 GCF_001815045.1 Streptococcus sp. HMSC065E03
TCGAATTCTAACGAATTACCGATTTCTGTCCCACGCTCTCTTTTGCTTTGTAAAGGCCCCTCTTAGTCGCAATTTCTTTTGAATTAATGTACAATAGGAGTACAACTTTTCACGTATTGGAGGAGCAGATGTTTAAGTGGATGAGACGCCTAATTGGCATGGTGATCGTTTTATTTATGTTATTAGTGATCTTGTTGGTTCCTGGATCTATCCCTGAAGGGGAGCAACTGAGAAATGTGCAGGCAGGGAGTTCTTTGATTGAGCTGGCTCAAAATGCTGTTTCAAATGCCTCTGTGAGCACTGAAGGGCTCTCAACTGAGCTAAGTCTCAATTCAGTGCAATTGAGTCAGGTCGTAAAAACAAGTGCTGGATCCGCCCTTGACAATTCTGACTATCAAAAGATGGCATTAGGAATGGATGGCAATGACCTTCATGTCAAAGTTCCTGTATCATTAGGGCCAATCGATAGCTATCTAGATTTAACCATGACCGGTCAAGTTGAAAACAATGTCATGAATTTGACCGTGACCGGTGCTAAATTAGGGAAAATGCCCATTCCAAAATTCTTGGTTCTCAACTATTTGAAGGATCAATCCAATCAAAATGGAGGCGGCTTCACAGTGAATGGTGATCAAATCACCCTTGATATCCCTCAAGCAGGCTATAGCATCTCAAAAGCGAGAGTGGAAAATGGCAATGCTAAGGTAACCGTTAGTATATCCTTGTTTTAAGTCTTTGTAATTGGAGTTGTCATGCTTGTCTTTGAATTTTGTGCAGAGAATTTAACTTATATTGATAAGGCGATTGCTGCTGGGGCAGGTCGCATTGAACTGTGCGATAACCTGGCAGTAGGAGGGACCACACCTAGTATAGGTGTGATCAATGAAGCAATCAAACTGACAAGAGAGAAGTCCGTGGATCTATGTGTCATTATCCGACCCCGAGGTGGCGATTTTGTCTATACTGATCTGGAAGTCGAAGCTATGCTGACGGATATTCGTGCTGCGAAAGAAATAGGGGTTACTTGTTTTGTGCTGGGAGCGCTGACGAGCGATCGAAAGTTGGACCAGAGGATCATGCAGCTTTTACTAGCAGCCTGTGGAGAGGCAGAGGTTGTCTTTCATATGGCCTTTGATGAGTTAGCTCATACAGATCAGCTAGAAGCGATTGAGTGGCTTTCTGATCAGGGTGTAGCCCGCATTTTAACACGAGCCGGAAGTCCAGGTGACCCACTAGAGCAACGTTTTGCCCACTATCATCGTTTATTAGATGCGGCTAAGGGAAAGATTCAGATCCTGCCAGGTGGAGGTGTGACCCTTGACAATCGTCAGCTCTTTTTGGAGCAATTGGGCGTTTGTCAACTGCATGGCACGCGCATTGTGTTTTAAAAAAGAAACGATCACTGCTTGAAGTAGTTTTGAAGATCCGTTATCAAGGTTGGAGACGTTGTTTCCAGCCTCTTCTAGTGCAAAAATGAATAAGGGAGAGAAAATGTTTTTAGAGCATTATTTTGACCGATACACCTTTCAGCCAGAAAAGGGATTGGTTTTTGGATTTGAAAAGAGAGGGGCAGGCTATGAGTACCAGTGTCCCGTCTTATCGGACTCTTTTCTCTTAAAGGTCCGTGTCTGCGACCAGAAGATTTCTTTTCAGGTCTATGATCAGGATACAGGGGACGAGTATATCCAGATCCATCAGGAACAGCTACAAGGAAATTTCGTTGGCCAAGTCAGGGAAGCCTGTCAGGAAAGTCTTGCAAGGATTCGCCAAGCTTGTTTTGAGGTAGAGAAATTTCTCTATCCTCAAGCCAAGCGTCTCATGGCCTATATCTCTCTGCACTATCAGGGAACGATTGAGTATTTGTGGGAGAGATCTCCAGAATCCGGTGCCATTCGCCACCGAGACACCCTCAAGTGGTATGGTGTCTTTATGACCATTGATTGGAAAAAACTGGATGCTGGCAAGTCTGGGAAAATAGAAGTTTTTAATGTCAAGTCTGATCAAGTAGCCTATTTCATCCAGCAGAAAGGGATTTATCCAGCTTTTCATATGAATAAAAAATATTGGGTGAGTATCCCCTTAGATGGAACAATTGCTGATGAGGACTTGTTTGCTCTGGTGGATAGTAGCTGGCAACTCACCAAAAAGGGGAAATAAGATGAATCTGTTGAGGAAATTATCTTGGTTTTTTAATTTAGAGAAGAAGCGATACTTGATCGGGATAGGGTCCTTGATCTTGGTTAGTTTTTTAAACCTCATTCCTCCAAGAATCATGGGACTTGTGATCGATTTGATCGATAAAAGAAGGCTGACACTGGGGCAGTTAGTTGTGGATATCGCCCTTTTGGTCCTCGCAGCTCTAGCCATGTATGGTCTTCGTTTTGTCTGGAGACGCTATATTTTTGGGACGGCTAATAAGTTGGCTCGGATCTTGCGTTACCGTTTGTTTAAGCAATTTACGCTCATGTCTCCGTCTTTTTATCAGCGTTATCGGACAGGGAATCTCATGGCCCATGCTACTAATGATATCAATGCGGTAACCATGTTTGCTGGTGGCGGCGTTATGTCTGCAGTGGATGCTTCCGTGACGGCCTTGGTGACTCTAGTCAGCATGTTTTTCATGATTGATTGGCGCTTAACCCTCTTAGCTATTTTGCCCCTACCGGTCATGGTAGTAGTAACTTCCGCCATTGGACGCAAAAACCACAAAGCCTTCAAAGAGGCCCAAGAAGGCTTCTCAGAGCTGAACAACTTTGTCCAGGAATCAGTATCAGGAGTCAAGGTGACCAAATCCTTTGGCTTTCAGGCAGATGAGATTCGGGCTTTTGAAAAAACCAATCAAATGGTCTTTTCAAAGAATATGACTTCAGCCGGTTACAATGCTTTGTTTGATCCGACTACTCTTCTTTTTGTCGGTCTCTCCTATGTTTTGACGCTCTACTTCGGAGGGCTATTTGTTCAGGAAGGGAGCCTGACGGTTGGACAAATCGTAACCTTTATTACCTATCTCAATATGCTCGTCTGGCCCCTTCAAGCCATGGGCTTCTTGTTTAATATTAGTCAGCGTGCTAGTGTTTCCTATGATCGGATTGAGACACTTTTAGCCGAAATACCTGATATCCAAGATCCAAGTCAACCAGTCACAGACATTCAAAACGGAGATCTGGAATATGATATTGAAGAATTCGCCTATGAGAATGATCCTGTCCTTGAAAAGGTTGTCTTTCATTTTGAAAAAGGGCAAACCCTTGGAATTGTGGGTCCAACTGGATCTGGAAAGACTACCTTGTTGCGTCTCTTGCTTAGAGAGCACGACTTGGAGCAGGGAGATATCTTGCTCAATGGAATCTCTATCAAAGACTATCGTTTAGAAGATCTTCGAAGCTTGATCGGCTACGTCCCTCAAGATCAGATCCTCTTTGCCATGACCATTCGAGAGAATGTCGCTTTTTCAGATCCACAGATCGAGGAAGAAGAGGTGATGAAGGCTCTGAGAACTTGTGGAGTCTATGAGGATATTCTGGCCATGCCAGACCAGATGGAGACAGTGCTGGGAGAGAGAGGAGTCTCTCTTTCTGGCGGGCAAAAGCAACGGATTGCCATGAGTCGTGCTTTGGTCATGAATCCTGAGATCTTGATCTTGGATGACTCCTTATCTGCAGTAGATGCTAAGACAGAACACCAAATCATTGAAAATATGAAGCAGGAACGCAAGGGGAAAACAACCATCATCACAGCCCATCGCCTATCAGCGATCGTTCATGCGGATTTGATTCTGGTAATGGAGAATGGACAGATCAAGGAGCGAGGAAATCACGAGGAATTAATGGCTCAAAAAGGTTGGTACTATGAAACCTACCAAGCCCAACAATTATCAGAAGAAATGGAGGGAAAGCTGAATGAAAACATCTGAAGCTCGTGTGATGAAGCGGCTCTTGACTTACATGTGGCGTTATAAGTGGTTAACAGCCCTAGCCTTAGCCTTTACCTTCCTGACTAGTCTGTTATTGACGGCGATCCCTCTTGCAGCTCGCTGGTACATTGACCACCTAGTGGATCCAACAGAAGCAGGCTCCCCAGTACTGACAACTTTTCAGTTTTTGATTCTCTACTATGGGTTATTCATTGGGCGCGTGCTGGCAACTTACCTGAGCCAGTTAACCTTTGCGCGTGTATCCAATTCTATCGTAAGAGACATCCGTCTAGATATTTTCAAAAATCTTCAAAGGCTGGGTATGTCCTTTTATGACCAGACAGCAGCAGGTTCGATTGTTTCGCGTGTGACCAATGATACACAGGCAGTCGCAGATATGTTTTCTACGGTCTTTTCAAGCATAGTTTCATCCTTTTTACTCTTTTTAGTCACCCTGGTAACCATGTTTAGCTTGGACTGGCATTTGACCGTTTGGATCCTGCCTTTTCTTCCCATCATTTGGTTTTCCATTCGTCTCTATCGCAAGTTGTCTAACCGCCTGGTCAAAATGACGCGTCAGAAATTATCAGATATCAATGTGAAATTATCGGAATCTATTGAAGGAATGCGGATCGTGCAGGCCTTTCGTCAAGAAAAGCGCTTGACGGATGAATTCGAACAGATTAATGGGGAACATTTGGACTATGCCAACCGATCTGTGGATGTCAATTCCCTCTTTTTGAGGCCAGCTATGACCTTGTTACAGGTCCTGGCCTATGCGGTTATTCTAACCTTTTTCGGCCTAAATTGGCAGTCCTCTGGCTTTACAGCAGGTCTTATCTATGCCTTTATCCAATATGTTAACCAGCTTTTCCAGCCCTTGATTGATGTCACCCAAAATTTTGCAACCTTGCAGACCTCAACCATTTCTGCAGGTCGTGTGTTCGAAATGATGGATCGAGACGACTATGAGCCTAAGCAAGCTGGTAGCCTGAAAGAAATTGAGCGGGGAGATATTCGTTTTGAGCATGTATCTTTTTCTTATGATGGCAAACGGGATGTCCTAAAAGAGATCTCCTTTGAGGTCAAAAACGGACAAACCATTGCCTTTGTTGGTCATACTGGTTCTGGTAAATCCTCTATTATCAATCTCTTCATGCGCTTTTATGAATTTGATCGTGGCCAGATCTTGATTGATGGACAGGATATCAAGGACTACAGCCAGGAAGCCTTGCGCAAGTCCATCGGTCTAGTGTTGCAAGAACCCTTCCTCTATCATGGAACCATTGCTTCTAATATCCGGATGTACCATGAAGAACTGACAGATGAGGAAATCCGACAAGCAGCTGCATTTGTGGATGTAGCAGACTTTATTGAGAGTTTACCTGGTGGCTATGATCATCCGGTAACAGAGCGGGGTTCTACCTTGTCGACCGGTCAGCGTCAGCTTCTGGCTTTTGCCCGGACCATTGCTGCCCAGCCTAAGATCCTCATTTTGGATGAGGCCACTGCCAATATCGACCAAGAGACGGAAGAGATGATCCAAAATTCTCTGAAGAAGATGCGCCAAGGGCGGACAACCATTGCCATTGCCCATCGCCTTTCTACCATCCAAGATGCCGATTGCATCTATGTTCTCGATAAAGGAGAAATCATCGAATCAGGGAACCACGACCAACTCATTGCTCTAGGAGGAACGTATAAGAAAATGTATGACCTTCAGGCTGGTATGATGAAATAAGGACAAACAAGGTCTAAATGCAAATTTAACCTTGTTTTTCTTGCTTGAAAGCTGTAAAATAAAGAAAAGAACAGAAAAAGGGAGCATACACCATGTCAAACGATCTGATCCTGATGGGAGTTGTGATTGTCTTATTTGGACTCTATTTCACCCTTCAAGTTGAGCTTACTAAAGTCAGAAATCAATTCACTCACTATCTTCTAAAACCAGGTAGTATTTCCAAGGAACAAAGAGAGAAGTACCTCAAAGAACCAGAGATGGAAGCGATTCGCCTGATTCGCCTCGATTATCGGATCGGCCTTCAAAATGCCAAACTTATCTATGAGCAATTAAAGAAATAAGAAAGACCCTCGTATAATCTGTACGAGGGTTTCTCATTCAAAAAAAGTTGTAAGTTTTGGTAAAACGTTGGCCACATCTGCTGATTGGATCTTGGCGAGTTGATAAGGACAAGAAGTGATGTAGGCTGCTTCAAAGAAATCAAGCGGGAGTCCACTGTGTTTTAAGGCAGCGAGGGATTGAACTTGTCTGAGTTCTAGAAGGATCCCATCGTGGGTCAGGGTCAGATGAGGGAGAAGAGAAGACTGATCCATCAAGGTCTTTAGACTAGCTTCTTCCTCTTTTTTTCTGGCTAGGAGTCGCTTTTTATTGGTCAGATACATACCGTTATCAATGTAGAGACTCAAGGCCTTTTGCATGATCAGATTGCTATCATAGTCCAGAATCGTCTTATAGGTTAAGACCGGCTTTAGAAGGTCTTGGGGAAGGATCATGGAAGTGATGCGAAGAGCAGAAAAGAGATTGGTCGAAAAAGATTTGATGTAGATCACCCGGTTCTTTTGATCCAAATAATGAAAAGATGGAGCATTACTGCCATCAAGATCTCCCAAATAGTCGTCCTCAACAAGGTAGACATCATATTGGTCAGCTAGTTGCAAGATCGCTTCTTTTTGCTTGGTAGAATAGCTATGACCGAGCGGATAGTGAAAACGGGGGATCGTGTAGAAGAATTTGATATGGCCACTTTTGAAAATCTCTTCAAGTTCCTCGAGATCAATCCCCGTTAAATTACGTTGAATGGTACGGTAGGCAAGTTGCTGCGAATCTAAGAGTTGGTTCATCCGATGATAAGTCGGTTGCTCGATCAAGATCTGCGATCTTTTATTGGGAAAGTCAATCTGGCTGAGGATATTGAGCGCCTGCTGGGTACCAGCAGTCAAAACAATCTGATCTGCAGTCGAATAAATACCTTCTTCCTTCAATAAGCCTTGAATGGATTGGCGTACTTCGAGTAAGCCTGCTTGGTCCGAAAAGTTATTAAAGAGATAATTCTCCCGACCAATCAAGGTTTCATTGATACAGGTCCGGAAGTCCTCGAAAGCCTGGTTGCGGTCTTTCTCTAATTTTAGTGGAAGATCCTCATGTCGATCAGGTTCTTGCTCCAAAACATAGTAGCCACTCTGAGGCTTAGCATAGAGGAAGTGCTGGTAAGTCAAGTCCAGCAAGGCACGTTGCACCGTGTCCTTACTACAAGAAAATTGACTAGCTAACTGGCGAACAGAAGGAATTTTTTGTCCAGTTTCCAGTTCTCCATCTTGAATAGCTTCTTTTAAGAAATCGATAATTTGTTGGTATTTGCTCGTCTTCATTCCGACTGTCCCCATACAGTTTTTTTCTATTGTACAGAAAAAATCACAAAAAAACCACTCATAAGAGTGGTGAGCCTATTACATAAAGTATACAATCGCTAAATACTGAAGAGCAGAAGCTGCAAGGATGAAGAGGTGCCAAATCATGTGGAAGTATGGTTTTTTCTTAGCATAAAAGCCAGCTCCAACCGTGTAGCACAGACCGCCCATGAGCATGAGACCCCAGAAGATCGGATTGGTTTGGCTAACGATTTGGGGAATAATAAAGATGACCAACCAGCCCATGATCAAGTAAAGAGCCAGACTGAATTTTTCATTGACTTTTTTGGCAAAGATTTTGTAGAGAATACCAAAGATGGTGGTTCCCCATTGGATCAAAATAATGCTGTAGCCCATCCAGTTGTTCATCAAGGTAAGGACAACTGGTGTGTAACTACCTGCGATCGCAATGTAGATCATGGAATGGTCGATAATGCGAAGCACATACTTTTGAGGTGAATCGTAAGACATGGCATGGTAGACGGTCGAAGACAGAAACATCAAAAAGAGACTGATCACAAAGATAGACGTACCAAAAGCACTGAGCAGACCATGTTGCTCAAAGCTATAGACTGCTGAGATCGGAAGCAAGATCAACATGAGAAGGGCGCCAACAGCGTGTGTTACGCTATTTGCGATCTCTTCTCCAAAGGATAATTTTTTACTTAGTTTCATGGAGTAATTCATCAGTTTCTTCCTCCGTTTTTACTGGTTGAATATAAGATAGGGTTTCAAGATAAAGTTGAACCGTCTGACAGGCAGAGCGAATAATAGGAGCGATCGGCTCTTTTTGCTCATTGAGATAAGCGACAAAGCTATTATAGAGAAGATCTGAACTCGCCTGGTCCTGCAAGAAATTTAAGGTAGAAGCGATCTCCTGAATAGAAAAGACCGTTTTTAAGGTTGTAATAGCGATCAAGCGAGCCACCTGTCTACGCTGGTATTTCTTCTTATCTGGTTTTTCGACATAGCCATGTTTTACGTAATTGTTGATCATGGCAGCCGTCAAGCCCTTATCTGAAGAAGAGAGGACAGGTGCACAGGTTTTATTGACATAAAGTAGGACCTGATCGAGATAGAGGTCTAGTTCAGGCAGTTGCTCCCACGTTGGATAGGAAAAAGTGGACACGAAATCTTCACCTTTCTTTAATCTAGTTTTCATAACTAGATAATAACATTAATAAAAACTTCTGTCAAGAAAATTTGAAAAATATGGTACAATAGACCTATGAAACTATTAATTCCATCCGCCAAAGAACTGAACGAACAGGCTCGTATCGTCGAGCCCCAACCCTTGTCAGAGAAGACAAAAACCATCCTCCAAGCTTTAAAGGCATTCTCCCTAGAAGAATTAGCGACTTTTTACGGGATCTCAGAGGAAAGAGCCCTAGTAGAAAAGGAAAGAATTGAAGCTCTGTTAGCTGGGAGTGCTAAAACCTATCCTGCTTTGGAACTGTTTGATGGCCTTATGTACCGTAGTATCGAGCGTCAAGACTTATCTGAAAAAGAGCAGGCTTATCTGCAGGAGCATTTGTTAATCACGACCGCTTTATACGGTGTACTACCTGCCTATGAAGGGATTGCGCCCCATCGCTTGGATTTTATGATGAAGCTAAAACCAGCTGGAAAATCTCTAAAGGCATTCTGGAAAGAGGACTATGATCAGGCAGTAGAAGGTGAGGAGCAGATCTTATCTCTTTTGTCTTCTGAGTTTGAACAGGTCTTTTCAAAAGCCATTCGTGAGCGAATGATTCGGATCAAATTCATGGAGAATCGTGGTGGGACACTGAAGATTCACTCGACGATTTCAAAGAAAGCACGTGGGGCCATGGTAACAGCTATGATGAAGGAAGAAATCACCCATCTAGAAGATCTGAAATCACTAGAAGTAGCAGGTTTTTCTTATCGTGAGGATTTATCGCAAGAGAAAGAATGGATCTTTGTGAAAGAATAAATAAAAATATTCCTGAGAAGCGTCAGGAATATTTTTTTGATCTGTTAGATAAAGAGAATGCACGATGAAAACTCCAAAATAGAGGATTTTGGAGTCAGAATCGTCTTGAGCAGTAGGCTTAGGCGATATGTTTGAATTTCTTCAAGAGTTCTGTCAACTCAGCTTGCTCGCCACTATTAAAGACTTGCATCAAGCGTTGAATATTTTTGATATGATCTGGAAGAGCTTCTTCGATCTTTTTACGACCGGCATCTGTAATAGATACAAGATAAGCACGGCGGTCTTCTGGATCGGTTTCGCGTGTAATCCAACCATCGCGGACCATATTGCGAATAACCACAGTCATATTTCCAGAGGTCGCAAGAATGCTATCAATCAGATCTTGAATGCGGAGATCGCCTTTGCTGTACAAGGTCTCAAGTACAGAGAATTGAGTTGGTGTCAACTGGTGCTTTTTAAAGATATGAGCCTCAGAGGCACGGATCAATCGTTCTGCCTTGTGGAAGACGATCATGGTTTTTAAATCTACGTTTGCTTCTTTGAATAATCTCTTTAAATTTTCCATATCTATATTTTATCAATAAATAGTATTTCTGTCGTTTAATTTTATTTTCAAATTAGTTACAAAATTGTGACAAATTTATTAAACTATGAACAAATGATAGCAAAGGTGTTAATTTTACTTTGTTTATCAAACAATTTTATACTAAAACATTGTAACAGGTATGAAATATTAGTAACAATTCTTTCTTGAAAATCTATAGAATTCTAGGTGGCTTTGGTGTATAATGAGGGAGTGAAACAGAAAAATAATCTTTTTATAATATGGCAACATATAATAGGAGTCTGTATCTTAGCGTTGACGGTCCTTTTTTCTTGGTTATTTCTTGCTGAAAAAACTTCTGATCGCTTGCAGGATCAAATGGCGCAAGCAAGAAAAATAGCTCTGTCTCACTCTTCGATTGCGACCATTGAGACGGAGAGTTTCTTTCATGGCAAAGAAGCGTATCTTTCCTTTATTGGCAAGGACCAAGAGGGGCAAGAACTAGTGGTTTTGGTGGCGCAGGCGGATGATGCAGTCTATACCTACCCTTTGAAAGAAGGAGTTAGTTCCAAAGAGGCAGCTTCTGTCGTCAAAGAGAAGAGTCAGAACGCGATTGATCGGGTAACTTTTGGACGCTTTAAAGGCAAACCGATCTGGGAAGTCAAGGCTGGGAGCTCTTATTATGTGGTGGATTTCAAGACTGGGAAAGTCACCGGTGTTTTTTAAGATTTGAGGAGGAAATATGAAATTATCAAATCGTGTATTGGAAATGGAAGAAAGTGTGACCTTGGCTGCAAATGCGCGTGCCAAAGCTTTGGCAGCAGAAGGCCGTGATATCTTAAGTTTGACCCTTGGTCAACCTGACTTTGCGACTCCAAAAAATATTCAAGAAGCAGCAGTCGCATCGATCGAGGATGGTCGCGCTAGCTTTTATACGGTTGCATCTGGACTTCCAGAATTGAAGGATGCCATTAGCGACTACATGAAAGAGTTTTATGGCTATGCAGTGAACCGAAATGAGGTTGTGGTCGGCACTGGTGCCAAGTTTATTCTTTATGCTTTCTTTACATCTGTCATCAATCCAGGTGATGAAGTCATCATTCCAACCCCTTGCTGGGTTTCTTATGTAGACCAGGTTAAGATAGTAGAAGGCACACCTGTTACTTTCCAAACAACAGAAGAAAATCACTTCAAGGCAACGGTAGAGCAACTGGAAGCAGCACGGACAGACAAGACAAAAGTTGTTTTGCTGAACTCGCCATCCAATCCAACAGGAATGATCTACAGTAAAGAAGAACTCGAAGCAATCGGAAAGTGGGCTGTCGAACATGACATCTTGATTTTGGCAGACGATATCTATGGACGATTGGTCTACAATGGCAATACCTTTACGCCCATTTCTAGCTTATCAGAAGCGATTCGCAAGCAAACCATCGTTATTAACGGAGTTTCTAAAACCTATGCTATGACTGGTTGGCGGGTTGGTTTTGCTGTAGGAGATCCTGAGATTATTGGAGCCATGGCCAAGGTGATCAGCCAAACAACTTCCAACTTAACAACCGTTTCCCAATATGCTGCAATCGAAGCCCTCACAGGAGATCAATCTTCTATTGAGATCATGCGTCAAGCTTTTGAAGAGCGCTTGAATACTATTTATCCTTTGTTGAATGAAGTACCTGGTTTTGAAGCCATCAAACCTCAAGGAGCCTTCTATCTCTTCCCAAATGTCAAGAAGGCCATGGAGATGAAGGGGTATACAGATGTGACGGAATTTACCACAGCAATTTTAGAAGAAGCAGAGGTTGCTTTAGTAACGGGAGCTGGCTTTGGTGCTCCTGAAAATGTTCGCTTGTCTTATGCGACAGATTTGGATACCCTGAAAGAAGCTGTTCGCCGCCTCAAGGCCTTTATGGAAAAATAAAAATGCAAGATCCTTAGTAATGAGCTGAGGATCTTTTTCTTTAAAAAAAATCTGGTTTTCACAGGTAGAACCTAGCACTGAAAGCCTTTTTATGATACAATTAAGAAGATAATGTCTTCGGACAAGTTTAACGAGAAAAGGAAGATGAATGATGACAAAACGGATTACTATCATCGAAGTAAAAGACTATGTTGGTCAAGAAGTGACCATCGGTGCTTGGGTGGCCAACAAATCAGGTAAAGGAAAAATTGCTTTCTTGCAATTGCGTGACGGGACTGCCTTTTTCCAAGGTGTGGCTTTTAAACCAAACTTTATCGAAAAATTCGGCGAAGAAGTGGGGCTTGAAAAATTTGATACCATCAAACGCTTGAGCCAAGAAACATCAGTGTTTGTGACTGGTATTGTCAAAGAAGACGAGCGTTCTAAATTTGGTTACGAATTGGATATTACAGACATCGAAGTGATCGGTGAATCTCAAGATTACCCAATCACTCCTAAAGAACACGGGACAGACTTCTTGATGGACAACCGCCACTTGTGGTTGCGTTCACGCAAACAAGTTGCCGTTATGCAAATCCGTAATGCCATTATCTATGCAACTTATGAGTTCTTTGATAAGAATGGCTTCATGAAGTTTGATAGCCCAATTCTTTCAGGAAATGCTGCAGAAGATTCTACAGAACTTTTCGAAACAGACTACTTTGGAACACCAGCCTATTTGAGTCAATCAGGTCAGCTTTATCTGGAAGCTGGTGCTATGGCCCTTGGTCGCGTCTTTGACTTTGGACCAGTATTCCGTGCTGAAAAATCTAAGACTCGCCGTCACTTGACTGAGTTCTGGATGATGGACGCTGAGTACTCTTACTTGACACACGATGAATCACTTGACTTGCAAGAAGCTTATGTCAAAGCTCTTCTACAAGGTGTTTTGGACCGTGCTCCTCAAGCCTTGGAAACATTGGAGCGTGATACGGAGCTCTTGAAACGCTACATTGCAGAGCCATTCAAACGGATCACTTATGATGAAGCGATTGATCTCTTGCAAGAGCATGAAAACGATGAAGATGCGGATTACGAGCATTTGGAACATGGTGATGACTTCGGTTCACCACATGAGACTTGGATTTCAAACCACTTTGGTGTGCCAACATTTGTCATGAACTACCCAGCAGCTATCAAGGCCTTCTACATGAAACCAGTTCCTGGAAATCCAGAGCGCGTGCTTTGTGCAGACTTGCTTGCTCCTGAAGGCTATGGAGAAATCATCGGTGGCTCTATGCGTGAGGAAGACTACGATGCCCTTGTTGCAAAAATGGATGAACTTGGCATGGATCGTACAGAGTATGAATTCTACCTTGACCTTCGTAAATACGGTACAGTTCCACACGGTGGATTTGGTATTGGGATTGAACGGATGGTTACCTTCGCGGCTGGTACTAAACACATCCGTGAAGCTATTCCATTCCCACGTATGTTGCATCGTATCAAACCTTAATAGACGTAAAAACGCCATTAGGCGTTTTTCACTTTTATCTGCTTCAAAAAACTATGAAAGGAATTTCAATGCTGAAAATAGACATCATTGATGGGAAAGAATACGAGGATGGTCAGGGGTCTTTGATCGCAGATCTAGACCATTCCATTCAACAGATGCTCAAGACTTCCTATCCTGAAAGTCAAATGGATGATTTTATCACGTATAAAAATTTGAGCCAATATTGTATGGATTATCTTGGACAGATTATTGAGCGTGCCAATGATAAAAACGAAGCCATTAAACAGCAGGTGACAGGTGTCATGCCTGAAAGCGAGCGTCCCTTTAACGTTGAAGACCGCTTGACAGCCAGCTATACCTTCGGTCAGCGGGTGGCTGATTCTGTTGCGCGCTTTGGTGGTTCATGGACTTTTATCATTAGTTTTATCCTGATGATGGCTATTTGGATGCTGATCAATGTCCTGCATCCTTTTGGCTGGAATTTTGATCCTTATCCTTTCATCTTGCTCAATCTAGCACTTTCTACGATTGCGGCGATTCAAGCTCCTTTGATCATGATGAGTCAAAACAGGGCAGCAGATTATGATCGCCTGCAAGCGCGAAATGACTTTAACGTTAATATGGAGTCGGAACGAGAAATTCGCTTGCTTCATACGAAGATTGATCATATGGTGCAACAAGACCAGACGGATTTACTGGAAATTCAAAAGTTGCAAACCGAATTGTTGGTGTCCTTGTCTAATCAAGTGGCCCAGCTGCGTCAAGAAATGAATCAAGAAAAATGAAGGAGGTGGAGAAAATGTAGGCAAATCTAAGTAAGTCTTTTAGAAACACTTATATAATCTATTGAAAGAGGAAAAACAATGTTTAAAAGAACTTACAAACGCAATATTTCACTCCTAGCAGGTTTGGAATTTACATCTTATTTTGGAATCACCAGTTTTTGGATTCTCTTTTTTATTCAAAATGGTCTTTCTTTGCTTCAGATTGGTTTATTAGAGAGTATCTTTCATGGGACGAGTCTCTTGTGTGAGATCCCATCTGGTATGTTAGCCGATCGCTTTAGCTACAAGACCAATCTCTATTTGGCTCGCTTGTCCAGTATTGGATCTTCTATCTTGATTTTATTTGGTCAGGGGAACTTTTGGATCTATGCGATTGCTATGATGGTCAATGCTTGGTCTTATAATTTTGACTCGGGGACTAGTACAGCTTTCTTATTTGATTCAGCGGTAGAAGCAGGTCAAAAAGACCGTTATCTTCAGATTTCTAGCTTCTTGTCTGGTGTGGCCGAAGTCACCCGAACGTTAGGTACAGTCGTGGCAGGCTTCTTTATTCACGGAGCATTGGCTTGGACCTACTATATTTCCATTGGCCTTTCCTTGCTTTCCATACTCTTGATTTTTCTCATGAAGGAGCCAGAGAGCAAGAGTGATGAACGAAGTCACTTGACCTTAAAGCGGATATTGGAGGTAGTGAAACAAGAATGGCAGGACAAACCAGTCTTGTTTTACTGGATGCTCACCTATCAGTTGGTAGGGACCATCATGTGTATGTTTTATTTTTACTACCAACAGAAAATTAGTGACTTAGCCAGTTGGCAAGTTTCGCTCATCATGTTAATTGGTAGTGGATTCAATCTCCTGGCGGTTTATTTGGCCAGTCAAATCGGGAAAAAATGGAATAGTAATCAAGTCTTTCCGATTCTAGTTGCACTGACAGGGTTGGCCTTGTTTTTGGTAGGTGTAAAGACTCCATTCGCTTATCTGTGTGTCTATCTCTTGACCAATGCTCTTTATGCCGTTTATCAACCCATCTACTACAATGATTTACAAGCCTATCTACCTTCCAGTGTACGAGCAACCATGCTGAGTATCAATTCCATGATGTTTAGTCTATCTATGATTGTCATTTTCCCACTGACTGGTTGGTTCATTGATAGCTGTGGCTTTGTAGCAGTCTTTCTTGTATTAGGCCTTATAACACTATTTTCTTTCCCACTACTAATGATTGGATTGGGGAAAATGGGTAAGACCTTAAGCAAGGTAACAAAGAAGGAATAAGATTTCTGACCTTCATCTGGTCAGTATTCAACTCTCTCTGCTCTGTAGGGGGAGTTTTTTCATCTTAAGAATTTGTGGTAAAATAGGTATATCCTATTTAAAAAGAATCGAGTTGTATGAAATCATTATTGAAGTATTTTAAGGGCTATCTATGGGAAACTTTTCTAGGGCCCGTGTTTAAGCTTTTAGAAGCTATTTTTGAATTGTGTGTCCCCTTAATCATCGCCCACTTAGTCGATCAGGTCATTCCGCAAAAGGAAACGAGCGGGGTGGTGATGATGGTCGGTGCTTTGTTTTTATTTGCTAGCTTTGGTGTCGTCGTTGCCATTACGGCTCAGTATTTTTCATCTAAAGCAGCTGTCGGATTTACCCGTGAAATGACCAAGGATTTGTATGATAAAATCTTGTCCCTTCCAAAGGACAAGCGAGATAGAATCGGTACATCTAGTTTGGTAACCCGTCTCACTTCTGATACTTATCAAATCCAGGTTGGGATCAATCTCTTCTTGCGCCTCTTTTTGAGGGCGCCGATTATTGTCTTTGGCTCTATTATCATGGCCTTTATGATCAGTCCGAAATTAACCCTTTGGTTCTTGGGGATGGTGGCCATTTTGACGCTGATTATTGTCATCATGTCCCGGATTGTCAATCCTCTCTTTGCAACCATTCGGAAAATCACAGACAGGATGGTCACGGTGACGCGTCAGCAATTTCAAGGGATGCGAGTGATTCGGGCCTTTGGACAACAGGCTAGTGAATTAGAAGATTTTAAAGAAGTCAATCAAGACTATAAGATCTGGCAAATTCGTGCTGGTATCTGGTCTAGTTTGGTGAGTCCCTTGACCTTCCTTGTGGTCAATACGACCTTGATTTGTGTCATTTGGCAAGGACAATTGAATATCTCTGCTGGTCTTTTAACCCAAGGGATGTTGGTCGCTTTGGTCAATTATTTATTACAAATTTTAACAGAATTGATCAAACTGGCGATGCTGGTCACGTCTTTAAATGTCAGCTATATTTCAGCCAAGCGTGTCCAAGAGATTTTCGATTTGAAGGAAGAAGACCTCCTAGAAGCTTTGCCAGTAAAAACTGCAAGAGAGCAAGAAGCGATTAGCGCCCAGAAAGTTTCTTTCACTTATCCAACGGCTTCAAGCCCAGCTCTAGAAAATATTTCCTTTGATCTGGATCATGGACAGATGTTGGGAATTATCGGTGGTACAGGATCTGGGAAATCCACCCTTGTTCAGTTATTGAGTCATTTGTATGCCGTTAGTCATGGGAAATTAGCCCTCTATCATCAAGGTCACTCTCCTCAAACTCTTAAGGAGTGGCGGGAGTGGGTAGCTGTTGTCCCACAGAAGGCAGAGCTCTTTAGAGGAACCATCCGCTCGAATCTCTTACTTGGAATGGAAGAAAATCTATCGGATGAAGATTTGTGGTGGGCACTAGAAACAGCTCAGGCTGCTGATTTTGTCCGTGAAAAAGAAGGACAACTCGATGAGCCAGTGGAAGCCTTTGGTCGAAATTTCTCAGGTGGGCAACGCCAGCGGTTGACCATTGCGCGTGCCCTTTTGAAGAAGGCTCCTTTCTTGATTTTGGATGATTCAACTTCTGCCTTGGATTATTTGACGGAAGCTCGTCTCTTAAAATCGATTAAAGAAGAATTGAGTGATACGAGTTTGATCTTAGTATCTCAACGAACCAATAGTCTCAAGACTGCTGATCAGATTTTAGTCTTGAACAAGGGACATCAAGTAGGACTGGGAAATCATGATTTCCTTTTGTCTACCAATGAGATTTATCAAGAAATTCATTATTCACAACACGGGAGGGAGGAAGCATGAGTCAAAAACGTTCCAGTTATTTAAAACGTCTGTTTAGAGATTTTGCTCACCATCCCGGGCTCCTGATCCTAGCTAGTCTTGGAACCATTGCTCAAGTGGCCTTAACGGTTTGGTTACCGATCCTGATCGGACATGCGGTTGATTTAGTCATCAATCCTCAAGGAATGACAGTCTTATGGCCCGTTTTGATCCAAATGGTTCTGGTCATTGTGGCTAATACCCTGATCCAATGGATCAATCCTCTTGTCTACAATCAATTGGTCTATCGGTTTAGCCAAAGCCTAAGAGCAGAAGTGATGGAAAAAGTACACCGATTGCCCTTGTCTTATCTAGATAAACAAGGGAGCGGGGACTTTGTCAGTCGCCTCACGACCGATGTAGAGCAACTCAATAGTGGTCTTCTGATGGTCTTTAACCAGTTCTTTGTTGGCCTCTTAACCATTCTTGTCACTATCGTGACTATGGCGGAATTGGATTTCTTTATGATGGTGGCGGTTCTGGTCTTGACCCCTTTATCCCTGTTGATTGCTCGTTTTATTGCCAAGCGTTCTTATACGCTTTTCCAAAAGCAGACCAAGGCGCGTGGTCTTCAAACTCAATTGATCGAAGAGTCCTTGACCCAGGAAAGCTTGATCCAGTCCTTTAACGCTCAGGATCAATTCCGTAAGGCTTTTAAGGGGACGAATGAAAGCTATGCCAATTATTCCCAATCCGCTGTCTTTTATTCTTCAACTGTCAACCCTGCCACTCGCTTTGTGAATGCCTTGATTTATGCAGTAGTGGCTGGATTTGGTGCTGTACGCATTATTTCGGGATCTCACTTTACTGTTGGTCAATTGGTGACCTTCCTCAATTATGTCAACCAATACACCAAGCCCTTTAATGACATCTCCTCCGTCTTGTCAGAACTCCAAAGTGCCCTTGCCTGCGCAGAGCGCTTGTATAGCGTCTTGGATCAAGCTGAGGTCGAAGAGACAGGGCAACTGGTTCTGGAAAGTCAGGATGTCAAAGGTGCGATTGGTTTTGAGCATGTCTCATTTGGCTATGATTTGGGGCGGACTTTGATTAAAGATCTAACTATTCAGGTTCCAGCCGCCAGTAAAGTGGCCATTGTAGGGCCTACTGGAGCAGGAAAATCGACCTTGATTAATTTGCTCATGCGTTTCTACCCTGTCAATTCTGGAGAGATCACGATTGATGGGGTGCCAATTACGGACTACACCCGTGCTTCTTACCGCCAACAGTTTGGTATGGTCCTGCAAGAAACTTGGCTTAAGGTCGGGACGATTCATGAAAATATCGCCTTTTCTCGTCCAGATGCAACTAGAGAAGAAGTCATAGAAGCAGCCAATGCAGCCAATGCAGATTTCTTTATCCGGCAGTTGCCACAAGGGTACGATACCTATCTTTCAGATGCTGGAGAGTCTTTGTCTCAAGGACAACGCCAACTCTTAACGATTGCGCGGGTTTTCCTTTCAGTTCCTAAGATTTTGATCTTGGATGAGGCGACATCCTCCATCGATACTCGGACGGAGGTCTTGATTCAAGATGCCTTTAATCAACTCATGAAAGGACGGACCAGCTTTATCATTGCTCACCGCTTATCGACCATTCAAAATGCCGATATGATCCTTGTCATGGTCGATGGCGATATTGTTGAGCATGGCACCCATGAAGAACTAATGGAAGCACAAGGTGTTTACTACAAGATGCAGACTGCTCAGCAACAAATTAGTTAAAATGAAAAGAGAGTGGGACAGAAATCGGTAATTCGTT
>NZ_KV818847.1:184030-243358 GCF_001815045.1 Streptococcus sp. HMSC065E03
GAGAGGCTAGGACTTTTGTCCCAGCCTCTTTTTTCGTCTAAAAAAACATCTAGCAAAATTGCTAGATGCTTCAAAAACCACTATTTTTTAAACGTTTAGAACCTTATCCAAGAATTCTTTCAAACGTGGGTGTTGTGGGTTGTCGAAGATTTGGTCTGGTTTGCCATCTTCGAGGAATTCACCGTCTGCGGTAAAGATGACGCGGTTGGCTACTTGGCGGGCAAATCCCATCTCGTGGGTAACGATGATCATGGTCATGCCTTGCTCTGCCAATTCTTTCATAACGTTCAATACATCTCCAACCATCTCAGGGTCAAGGGCAGAAGTAGGTTCGTCAAAGAGCATAATATCTGGATTCATGGCAAGTCCACGTGCGATAGCCACACGTTGTTTTTGACCACCGGAAAGGCTGTTTGGATTGGCATCGGCTTTATCTGCGAGTCCAACTTTTTCCAACAATTCCATCCCGACTTTTTGAGCTTCTTCACGGGTCATCAGTTTGTGCTCTACTGGCGCAAACATAATGTTTTCAAGGACGCTCATGTGAGGGAAGAGGTTGAAGTGTTGGAAAACCATCCCGATATTTTCACGGACCAAATCAACATTGGTTTTTGGATCGGTTAGATCATAGCCATTTACGGTAATTTGTCCTTTTGTAACTTCTTCGAGGAGATTGAGACTACGAAGGAAGGTCGATTTACCAGAACCAGACGGTCCGATAATGCAGACCACATCCCCTTCGTAGAATTTTGCTGAGATTCCTTTTAAGACCTCATTTTCACCATAGTATTTGTGGAGGTCATGGACATCAATTTTTAATTTAGCCATTAGTTAACCTTCTTTTCTAATTTTTTTGCAAATCGTGTTAGCAAGGTGATAATCACGAGGTAGAAGACGGCAAGGATCGCATACATCTTGAAACTTTGGTAGTTTCGAGCGATGATGATCTTACCAGTTTGGAAGAGTTCTACCAATCCGATCGCAGAAACGATAGTCGTATCTTTCAGGGCAATGACGAATTGGTTAACAAAGTTTGGAAGCATGAGTTTGGTTGCTTGTGGCAAGATGATCTTGCGCATGGTCTTACCATAAGAGATCCCAAGGCTTCGGCTGGCTTCCATCTGTCCAATCGGTACAGCTTGGATCCCCCCACGAACAATTTCTGCAATATAGGCAGCAGCATTGAGGGAGAGGGCGATGGTACCTGCAACAAAGTCGTTGATTGGGGATTGATGACCTGTGACCGATTCAATCAAGTTTGGAATTCCCCAGAAGATGAAGGCAGCGAGGATCATGAGTGGGATTCCACGAATGACATCGACGAAGATTTCCGCTGTCCAGCGGAGCCATTTATAAGGGCTAACACTAAACATCCCAAAGATAACACCGATCACCATAGCAATGGCGAAAGAGAGAAGGGCAAGGGCAAGAGTGACACCCAAACCACTTAACAATTGTTTGTAGTTGTTTTGGAGCAAGCCCCAGATCGTTGTTTCATCTGCTGTTGTACTTGAAGTACTTGATTTGCTATCTGCTTTAAGGTATTTATCGAGAATCTTTTGGTATTGACCGCTTTTCTTCAAGTTTGCAAGACCGTTATTGAACATTTCGATCAATTCAGGATTTTCACCCTTCTTAACGGCAAATGCTAGTTGACCACTTGGAGTTCCTTCGATAGGTGTTTTGAATTTACGTCCTTGTTTAATAGCGTATTTGATAACAGGTTCGTCATCCATGATCGCTGCGACAGAACCAGAATTCAAACTATCGTACATAGAAGCTCCGTCAGAGAACGTTTTGATCTTGTAACCATATTTCTTTTGGTTTTCTTCAAGGAAGTTTTGTGAGGAAGTACCGTTTTTAACACCGACTGTCTTTCCTTTTAGGTCATCATATGAATCAATCTTGCTGCTTTCTTGAACGGCTAGAATAGAATTGGCCGTGTAGTATGGTTCAGAAAAATCAAATGTTTCTTTCCGAGCATCTGTTACGGTCATCCCTGCGATCATTCCTTGCGCATGGCCGGATTGGACATCACTTACCGCTGCGTCAAATCCAGGATTATTAATCTCGATGGTAAATCCTTGGTCTTTGGCAATAGCCTTGATCAAGTCCATATCGATTCCTGTGTATTTGTTTTTTCCATTTTGGAAGACAAATGGTGCAAAAGATGAGTCACTTGAAATTACATATTTTGATTTTTTAGGAGTTGCTTTTTGACCAGCAGGAGTAGTTGTTTCTGGAACGGTACTGTTACTTGATGATTGGCTTTCACCAGTCCATTTCTTGATGATCTTATCAAGTGTTCCATCAGCTTTCATTTGAGCGAGAGCCTTGTTAAATTCAGTGATCAACTTTTCATGATTTCCACCTTTTTTTACACCAAAGGCAAAGCCACCGACTGCTTCCCCGTCCATATTGATAGCTAGGTCCTGCCCCTTTTGAATGGCGTATTGAATAACAGGTTGGTCATCCATCACCGCATCGACCGCACCAGCTGATAAACTGTTGTACATGAGATCACCAGTATCAAAAGTCTTGATCTTGTAGCCGTACTTGTCCTTGTTTTTATCGAGGAAGCGTTGGGCTGCAGTTCCGTTTTTGACACCGACTGTCTTCCCTTTTAATTGGCTGTACTTCGTGATTTTATCGGCTTTCGTAGTCGCGATGACAACTTTTGTATCGTAGTAAGTATCAGACATGGTGAAGACTTTTTCACGTTCTGTTGTTTTGGTCATCCCTGCCATGATGGCATCCGCTTGACCAGCTTGAACTGCATTGACCGCTGCATCAAATCCTGGGAAGGATTTGTCCAAATCCCAGCCATTGATTTCAGCGACCTTGTCCAAGATTTCTACGTCAATTCCTTTATAGGTTTGATCTGAATCCTTAAATTCAAATGGTGCATACGCTGTATCGAAAACGACCTTGATCGTCTCAGCATGAGCATGACCAGCGAATGCAACGAATGGAAATAAGAAAAGCAAACATGCTAGTAATTTTTTCTTCATTTCTGTCTCCTTTAAATTCTTTTCTCTTTGGGTATTTGACCCATGAGCACATTGACCAAAGGATGGCCTTAAAAAAACAAATCATTCATACCAAAACGAGTATGAATGGTCTTATGTTTTTCTACAAGAGCTATTATATCAGAAAAGACGTTGCTTTGCAAGAAAAATCGAGTTTTCGTGTTAGGTTTTCTTACATGAAACGATATTGCAGCTCTAGATTTTCTTTGCTACAATGGACCTATCAGATAAATGGAGGTTGATCATGAAGAAAGGAAAGATGATTCAGGATATAAAAACTAACACCTCATGGCCAGTTCTTATTTCTATACTATTTTATGTATTATTAGCATCTCTCTTTATAGAAGGAGGCCTTTGGATTGGTAGTGAACTTGTGGGGCCATTTTCCTTAGTGATAGGTTTTCTAGTGGAGTTCTTTTCGCCAGGAAATGGGACAGCAAGTATTCAAGAATTTTTCTACCATTATCTTCTCTATTATGAGCTTTTCAGTTTTGTAATCATACTATTTCTCTTTATTTTTTGGGTGAAGGTCATAGAGAAGAATGCTTTATCAAGCTTAGGCTTTGTAAAAAGAAATTGGCTCAAGTATCTAGTCTGGGGGATCATGATTTCACTTGTTCAAATGGGAGTGATCGCGCTTGTCTACCAAGTAAGTGGCATCGGGTCTTTTGTGTTAAATGAGCTGAGTTTAGAGCCCTTGCTTTTTATCCTAGGATTATTTCCATTTTGGCTTCTGCAAGGGGGGACGGAAGAAGTAGCGACGCGAGGTTGGCTTCTGACTCGGATTGCTGCAAGAACTAATCTGCCTTTAGCGATCGCGATTTCTAGTAGTCTCTTTGGCATTCTGCATATGGGAAATGCAGGAGTGACCTTCTTATCCGTTCTGAATATCATCCTCGATGGAGTGCTGGCTGGTCTGCTTTTTATCTATACGGATAGTATCTGGCTAGTGGTCGCCCAACACGGCACTTGGAACTATGTACAAGGAAATCTCCTTGGTTTTCAAGTCAGTGGCACAGGCGCAGATGCGTCTATCTTTAGTTTTACCATGGGAGATGGACCTGTCTGGTTGACCGGAGGGGCATTTGGAGCAGAAGGATCAATCATCACCACTCTGGTTCTTCTTGTATCCCTAGTGATTGTATATCGCTTAGGGGAGAGGAAAGAAAAGTTTGATGACTAACCTCTGTGTAATGTCTGAAAGTCATATATGAAAAAGACAAACACCAAAAATGACGTTTGTCTGCCTTCTGAGTCGAACACATATTGATGAGTTCGGCTTATTTTATATAATGGGAATAATTAGCTTGACTTGTGCACCATGATTAATATTTTCTAAATGCATCGTTCCATTATGAAGTTTCATGACGCGTTTTACGAAAGATAAACCAAGTCCATAGTGACTTTCTTGAGAGGGTGTTCTTGCTTGGTCATCTTTATAGAAAAGATTTCCAGCATTCTGTAATATATTTTTTGAAAAATTAGATTGGTTATTCCATATAGTTAGAACTAATTGACTATTTTCTTGTGAAATTGTTAGCTGGATTTGTGCATCATTTTCTTTTTGATGTTGTATTGCATTATTAATGATATTTGTGATTGCTCGGAAAAATAGATTGGAATGAATTGCAATTTGTGTTGATGGAGTTACTGTGTTTGTAAAAATAAAATGTGTATTTTTGGGGAGTAAAGGTGAGATATGTTCCTGTAATTGATAAATTACTTGTTTAATTGATATGTTTTCAAGTTGAATATCATGGTCGTAAAAGGTTTTGGAGTATTGGATGAAGTGGTTAAAATAATCGTTTAATTGAATACTTGCTTGCTCAAGATCTTTTAGACATTCCATTACTTGAGGTGTTTGCTCGGTAGATTGTAAGAATTCAGCATTTCCTCTGATGACAGTTAGAGGAGTTCGAAGATCATGTGCAGCGCTAGATACTTGAAACATGAGTTCTTTTTTTTGTTCTTTTTCATGTTCAATCCTATTTTTTATATCAGATTGCATTTTTTCGATCAGTTCATTTGTTTCAATAAATTCTTTAATCTGCAAATGGTGATTTTCATTTTTTGTGAAATATAGACCACTATGATAAACCATGTTCATTTCTTTTTGAATCTTGGTTAATAACTGTCTAATATTTATTACAATGATAACAATTAAAATGATGCAAAGATAAATCCAAGAACTGACGCTAAAAAATAAAGCAAAGTGATTGGCATTTTTCTCATTAATTCCAGACACAGAAGATAGAAGAGCTGGAACTATGTAAAAAAGTATAAGACATAGAAGAAATTGCCAAATGATTTTAAGGTAGGTACGCTTAATGAGTTGCTTGATTGTCAATTCTTTTTCCATTTGTATCCTCCTCCCCAAACGGTTTTGATGGGATCAATTTGATGAATCTTAAATTTTTGTCTAATTTGATAGATGTATTCGGTGATTGACCGTAGTTGAGCATCAGAGCTTACAGGATAAAGATAATTGTAAAGTTCTTCTATGCTAAATATTCGGTTTTCATTTTTGGCTAAAAGATAAAGTAAATCAAACTCTCTCTTGGTCAGTGATATTCTCTTTGATTGATAATAAACTTCTTGACGATCTCGATAAAAAGTAATATCTGAATTCATTTCTTCTTTAGAGGCAGGGTGAGATCTTTCTTCTCTACGAAGATGCATTTGAATTCTTGCAATCAATTCTTTAATGCTGAATGGTTTTGTGATGTAATCATCGGCTCCGGCTTGTATTCCTTTTAATAAATCTTCTTCAAAATCTTTAGCGGTTAGAAATAAGATTGGAGTAGCAATTTGTGGACGAATGGAACGACAAATATCTAAACCAGAAATAGGCATCATGACGTCAAGTAAAATTAGATCAAATCCAGTAAAGTCACAGATATTGATCTCCTCTATATTTTTACGAGTTTCCACGTGAAAGTTGTTTGCTTCTAATGCATTCCCTATTAATCGTAAGATTTTTTCATCATCGTCAATGGCTAAAATTTTATACTTCATAGTTCCTCCAATTATATGAGCATATTATAGCAAATATAGAATGTAATTTGTTGAAAATAAAAAAAATAATTATTCTGAGAATTTCCTGATTTTCTCCTGTTATACTTGCTCCAAGTGAAGGTGGAATTTCACTAAAAGTCAGAAGGGAAAAAGAATGAATGATAACAATTCAAAAGCTACATAAGGAATATAATAATAAAATTGTCCTTCAAAACGTGTCTTTCAAAGCTAAGAAAGGTGAGATTACTGGATTGATTGGACCGAATGGATCTGGAAAATCAACTTTAATCAGAATTTTACTTGGCTTAGAAAATAGTCAAATGGGAATGGCATTGATCAATGGCAAAAAATACTCTCAATTGGGAGATAATCCTTTTTGTATTGTTGGATCGTTCCTTGACAGTTGCCAACCTTACCCAACCAGAACAGGATTTCAGCATCTTCGGTGGATTGGGTTGGCTTGTGGGGTTGATAGAAATAGGTGCAAGGAATGTTTAGAGTTGGTGGGGTTAAGTGAAGCTAAAAATAAAAAGGTAAAAGACTATTCATTAGGAATGAAGCAACGTCTTGGGTTAGCAACAGCCTTATTAGCAAATCCTGACATCTTAATTTTAGATGAACCAATCAATGGACTAGATCCAGAAGGAATTCGCTGGGTACGTAATTTTTTACAATCTTTTGTCAATGAAGGTAAAACTGTCTTAATGACAAGTCATTATATGAGTGAGTTAGAATTAACTGTAGATCATTTGGTTGGTATTTCTAATGGCAAAATTGTTATTGATGCTCCTACAAAAGATATTTTGAAACAGTTTGGCTCTTTTGAGGAAGCATATTTTAAAGCACTCGAAGGGAAAGAAGGTGAATAATTTGTTGAAGCGTTCCTTTTTTAGTGACCTTTATAAATATAGTAGTTTACCTACTTTTAAAGTTACTTTTTTTCTTATTTTGGGAGTTAGCATATTTTTTTCAATTCAAAATATCCAGGTGATAAATGCCTTAGTAGAAGGAAATGGACAAGCGGTTAACCTTGATCCATCTATGTTATCATCGAATCCAGTGTATACAGTCAGGGATGCTCTCTTATCTTCACCCTACCAAGCAAGTGTTATTTTCTTGCCAATTCTTGTTTCACTTGTTTATTCAACCCATTATCAATTTGGTGATGATTATTTTAGCCAGTTATTGATTCCTAACTGGAAAGTTCGTCTTACTGGGTTTATTGCAAGTTCGATTGTCCTATCGTTACTTTCTACTTTAATATTTTCTATAGTAAACGCTGTTATTTTATTCGTTTTTCTAGATTCAACTCTAAAGAATTTATTAGAATTGACATTGTTTTTAGATGTCACGGTAAGAGTTATGATATTTGCAATCGTTCTTACTTTATTAGCTTTACTTTTCGTAATCATAACGAAAAAATCAATGACTGCATTAATTGCAGACGTTTTATTATTGGTAATCACCTTATCAGGTATTCTAAGAGGAATTTCCTCTAAAATAGAAAATCTATTGCCTTTGATTGGAGCAAAGTCATTTGCATTTGGTCGAATTGAAGGGACTCAAACGAGCCAATTGTACGGCTTTACACTTTTAGTAGTAGAAGGGATCTTGTTCTTGGTGTTCATAATGGTTGTAGAAATGATTCGAATGAGGAGGAAGAATGGCAAGAATATTATTTAGTCTTATCGTCAAAAAATATAGTTTAAAACCCGTAAAGTACCAGATAGCTATACAGTCACTTTTGATAGGTTTTGTGTGTCTCTTCGGTGTGTTACCAGTTTCAATCAATGATACTGTTGTACAATTATCTATAAAGCAAGCTCTTGTTTTTGCCTCAATGCTCTCTGTTAGTATAGGGTGTGTTAATGCATTTGTTGAGTTACAATCACACGAAACAAAACTAGTTTATTTGGTAAGTGGAAAAAGGATCTTAAGTTCAATTAGGATCCTGTTCGTAGAGTTATGTGATGTAGTACTACAATCAACCTTGTATTTCATTGTATTGCTTATATGGTTTCATTTTTTTAGTAGCGAAAATGGTGTCAGTTTAGAAATTTTCAGCTTCTATTTGATTGGCTCCATCCAATACTTTTTGATTTCTTACTTTTTAAGTTATTTTTTCAAAAGTCCAATGGGGAGTTTAGCTATTTTATTGCTATTTCCTATTTTAGTACAACCATTCATAGAAAGAGTAGTGGAACCATTGACTAGTTACCTATTTTATAATATTGTTGCAGATACAATATTAGGGAGAGCTTCCTATTTGCAACTCTGTACTTACATTATTGGATTTGTATGTTCACTTGGAGCAACTCTCTACTTCTTGGTAAGGAATCAAGAAGTTAAGTAGTAAATAAAAATGATACTGATGAGCAAACCTTGCTAATTTTGTATATCATGGACACTGATGTTTATTACGTATTGCATGGTTTTAGAATAAAAGACAAGACTTTCGAAGTAAATGCGAGAGTCTTGTTTAGTTTTCACGCTAATGCGTGTCCAATTAATTATTTTGTAATATGTTGTTTTCCCTTTCATTCCTCATCTCAGAGAATTCTAGTGATTTATGGTAAAATAAGGTCTATATATGTGAGGTCAAAGAGATGATTAATCGAGTAACAGATAACAAATTTAAACTAGTATCGAAATACCAACCGTCTGGGGATCAACCGCAGGCCATTGAACAGTTGGTAGATAACATCGAGGGTGGAGAAAAGGCCCAAATCCTGATGGGGGCGACTGGTACGGGGAAGACCTATACCATGAGCCAGGTCATTGCCCAAGTCAATAAACCGACCTTGGTCATCGCCCACAATAAAACCCTAGCAGGGCAACTCTATGGGGAGTTCAAGGAATTTTTCCCAGAAAATGCGGTCGAGTACTTCGTCTCTTACTACGATTACTACCAGCCAGAAGCTTATGTGCCCTCTAGCGATACCTATATCGAAAAAGATAGTTCGGTCAATGATGAGATTGACAAGCTTCGTCACTCAGCAACATCAGCATTGTTAGAGCGTAACGATGTCATCGTTGTCGCATCTGTTTCATGTATTTACGGTTTGGGTTCGCCGAAGGAATATGCCGATAGCGTAGTGAGTCTGCGTCCAGGTCTGGAGATTTCTCGTGATAAACTACTCAATGACCTGGTGGACATCCAGTTTGAGCGCAATGACATCGACTTTCAACGGGGGAAATTCCGTGTTCGAGGAGATGTGGTCGAGATTTTCCCAGCTTCTCGTGATGAACATGCCTTCCGGGTGGAGTTTTTCGGGGACGAAATTGACCGCATCCGTGAGGTTGAAGCTTTGACGGGTCAAGTCCTTGGTGAAGTGGACCACTTGGCTATTTTCCCAGCCACTCACTTCGTGACCAATGATGACCATATGGAAGTAGCCATTGACAAGATTCAAGCGGAACTAGAAGAGCAGTTGAAGGTCTTTGAAAAAGAAGGTAAGCTTTTGGAAGCTCAACGCCTGAAACAACGTACTGAGTACGATATTGAAATGCTACGGGAGATGGGCTACACCAATGGGGTCGAAAACTACTCCCGTCACATGGATGGCCGGAGTGAAGGAGAGCCTCCTTACACTCTCCTTGACTTCTTCCCAGAAGATTTCCTCATCATGATCGATGAAAGCCACATGACTATGGGACAGATCAAGGGCATGTACAATGGAGACCGCTCGCGCAAGGAAATGCTGGTCAACTATGGTTTCCGTTTGCCGTCTGCTCTGGATAACCGGCCACTGCGTCGGGAAGAGTTTGAAAGCCATGTCCACCAGATCGTTTATGTGTCAGCGACACCGGGTGATTATGAGATGGAACAAACCGATACTGTCATCGAGCAGATCATTCGTCCGACAGGTCTACTCGATCCTGAGGTGGAAGTGCGCCCTACCATGGGACAAATGGACGATCTCTTGGGTGAGATCAATGCGCGTGTAGAACGTGGAGAGCGGACCTTTGTCACTACCCTGACCAAGAAGATGGCAGAAGACTTGACCGACTATTTCAAGGAAATGGGGGTCAAGGTCAAATACATGCACTCGGACATTAAGACCTTGGAGCGGACAGAGATTATCCGTGATTTGCGTTTGGGCGTTTTTGATGTCTTGGTCGGTATTAACCTTCTTCGTGAAGGGATTGACGTACCGGAAGTGAGTCTAGTTGCTATACTTGATGCTGACAAGGAAGGTTTCCTCCGTAATGAACGCGGATTGATTCAGACCATCGGTCGTGCAGCCCGTAATAGTGAGGGTCACGTCATCATGTATGCGGACACCATGACCCAGTCTATGCAAAAAGCCATTGATGAAACAGCTCGCCGTCGGAAAATCCAGATGGCTTATAATGAAGAACATGGCATTGTTCCACAAACCATCAAGAAGGAAATCCGTGACCTGATCTCTGTTACCAAGGCGGTGGCCAAGGAAGAGGACAAGGAAGTGGATATTACCAGTCTCAACCGCCAAGAGCGCAAGGAACTGGTCAAGAAACTGCAAGGCCAAATGCAAGAAGCCGTCGAAGTGCTTGACTTCGAATTGGCAGCACAGATCCGCGATATGATGTTGGAAATCAAGGCTTTGGATTAGATAGGATAAAGCGAATGAAGATTATCATTAAAACAATGGAAACTCCTGAAGAGATAGAAGGAAAATCTCTCGTTCATTGGCAAACGTGGAGAGAGGCTTATGACGATCTTTTACCCGCGGAATATCAGGAGACGATGACATTAGATAGATGTCGTTTCTTTAGTCAAAAGTATCCAGAAAATACCTTGATTGCGATGGATGGAAAGAAGGTCGTTGGATTTATCAGCTATGGAAATTTTTGTGATGAAGCCATTCAAGCTGGTGAAATCATCGCCTTATATGTTTTAAAAGATTACTATGGAAAAGGTGTGAGTAAACAGTTAATGCATGCTGCATTTGCTGCTCTCGATCATTTCTCTGAAATTTATTTATGGGTATTGAAAGATAATAAGCGAGCCATTGCTTTCTATCAAAAAATGGGTTTTACTTTTGATGGCCAAGAAAAAATACTTGAACTTGGAAAACCTGTTAAGGAGTTGCGGATGATGTGTTCTACAAATAAAACTTCCTAAAGGACCTATCTATCAATCTATGAACCATTATCAATTAATCAAGTAAAAAAATAAATGAGATAGAATGAACCAAAGAGATGAAGGAGAAGACGAATGAAAATTTTAGTGATCAATGGGCATCCTGATAAGGAAAGCTACTGTCAAGCCATTTTTCAAACCATTGTCAAAACTATTGACTCAAATCGCCACGAGCTCCAAGTGATCAGTCTCAATGAAGAGGACTTTGACCCGGTCCTTCGCTACGGCTACCGAAAACGGATGGAAGAAGATTCCTTTATCCTTCGTTCTCAAGAATGGATCCAGTGGGCGGATCACCTGATCTTTGTCTATCCCATCTGGTGGAGTAGTATGCCGAGCCTTATGAAGGGCTGGATCGACCGGGTCTTTACACCGGGGATTGCCTACTCGGCCAATGATCAGGGAAGCTTTATCTGGAATTACCTCAGAGGCAAGCAATTCAAGAAGTTGCTCAAAGGAAAAACAGCCAGTATTTATGCGACCTCCATGGCGCCTACTTGGTGGTACAAGATCTTTTCAGGCCCTCTCAACATTCCTGATAGTTATGGCATTTCTGTTTTGAAAAATGCCGTCTTGAACCACTGTGGGATTAAAACCAAACGCGTGTGTATCTTGGGAGAGGTTGGACGGGATGTGAACACTGCTAGCATTCGGGAACAGCATTTCCAAAAGGTCGCAGCAGAAGTGAAGAAACTTTGATCAGAGATGGGAGACTACTGATAAGTTAGTGTCTTTAGTTGTATTTTGAATAGGTTTTAGTTAAACTATTAATATAATTTATAAAACATAGGGATGATTCAATATGCTGCTATTTATCTATATGATCTATGTCGTTCTTTCACTATCCAAAATGAAAAATGAAGGAAAAAGGGTCTCTATTTTTACTAAGGTAATTGTTTACGGCCTATTGATTCTCTCTTTGTTTATGTTCTATTTCAGATTTTTGGCATTTTTATTTAGTCCATTGCCATTTTTGGGCTTTCTAGCGGCTCTTGCTATTGGAGGTATGATGCTATCTCTTAAACTAGTTATTGCCCTTGCTTTGCTTTTGTTATCTCTTAGCCTATTCTTAGATAGCAAAAATAGTAATCCGGAAACGCCTCTCATTGATCATTGGCTACGGTTGGCAGTCCATATTCTGTTGATCTTTATTTAAGGGAAAAACTCCACTTTCAACCTTGAAAGCGGAGTTTTTTTTGTCCTTAGAAATTAGTAACCCACCAGAAATGGAAGTGAAAATTCTCAAATGAGGGTATCCACTCAATGCACATTGACGAACCTCTGAATTAACTTTATAATATAGTTAGTTACAGCATTTCTAAATAAGGAGGCTTCTCTATGCTTAAGCGGTTAAATGGTTTTAAAATGTTTTATTTATTCTCTCTAATTTTTTTAGTCATTGAATTACTATTGGTTGTTTTTGGTCTATCCTTTATTCCGATTCTCTGCAGTTTGTGGTTTGACTCTCTGTTTTTCGTATTATTTTGCCATATTTGGAGCAACTTTTATAAAAAGAGTGGAGCTGAATCGGTTCATGCTTTCTCATTCATTTTTAGTTTCATTTTTACTTTATTTTTTTGGGGTTTTCTATGCCTGTCCTTTTCCGATAATGAAAATACTATGATCCCTCCAATCTATCATAGTGCGGAAATCCAAGGGAATTATGTTGAAATTCCCCATGGGGTGATCCCTATAAGAAGTCGTGATTACTATGAACTAGTCAATCCTTTTATTATGAAAATAAAAGCGAAATATAGTGATGAAGGGTACTAATCAGAAAGTTGTTTTTTCTTATTCATTATTTCATCTATCTCATTTGTATGTACAGATTACGGTTAAGATTGTCATTAGGAACCAAGAGAATGTAGAAAGTATTTTTAAACTTTTGCTGTTTTTTCCCGTAAGGGATAGAAGTATAATGAAAAAACAAAGCAATGGTATAAATGAGCTTCAATCATGTAAAAGTGACTAAATGTGTTTTTTATTGTATTATATCTCCTATTTTTTGTGATTTGGATTGGACAGATATATTTGCAAAGTTTAGGTTTATCGTTTATTCATTTTTTGTTGAACAAATGGTTTTCTTTACTATTTATCACTATATTTTTTCACCCATGGTTTTTTTATAAAAAAGGTCATTTAAAGAAACTCATACCTTTCTCCATTTCCTAACTGTTATAGTTGGATTTGGTATTTTTATGGTTAGTTTCGCGATATTTCAGGTAGCCTCAACTGTTGAATTTTCAATCATGAACTATCGTTTGGAAGGTGATGTAATTTTTTTATACGAACAGCCTTTATTGCAATTCCCAGCTTACCATGAATTAATCAATCTCTTTGGCACGAAGAAAGAAATAGAGAAGAAAGTTTATATTGATTAATTGTCAATATCATAGAAAGGAAATATATGTCACGTACAACGCCTACTATACTGTGCAATCTTTGCATGGTCGAAGATCTTGAAAATAGGAAAGTAGTCCTCCAATACCGCTCACCTGAAAAGACTCACTGGGCTGGCCATGCTTTTCCAGGTGGCCATATCGAGGAAGGAGAAAGTCTTGCTGAATCCGTCATTCGTGAAGTCTACGAAGAGACAGGACTGACAATTGCAGATCCAAAACTGGTTGCAGTCAAAGACTGGGAGCCAGATGAGGGAGGACGCTATATTGTCTTTTGCTACAAAGCAACAGAATTTACAGGCCAGCTCAGATCGTCTGAAGAAGGAGAAGTTTCTTGGGTTGAGAAGGACCAATTAGAAAAGTTGGACTTATCCTACGACATGCTTCCTCTGCTGGAAGTGATGGAAGACCCAGATTTATCCGAGTACTATTATCGCAAACGGACAGACGACGACTGGGAAAAATTAAGATTTTAAGGAAAGGGGCTAGAGGTATCTAGTTCTTTTTTCTCTTCAAATTTCTCTTCAAAGATAAAATGTTGCCTAAAGCACTGAGAATATTCCATTCGTGCTTGAATCTGCTCAGAAAAAGTACTATAGTATAAGCATAAAATACAATTGTAATCTTTCATACTGTGAATAGAAAGAAGGCAAGATATGAAATTACAATTTAGAATCCTTATAGGAATTTGCTTCTTGATCGGTGCCTTAGTCTTTGCATTTCAAAAGGAATGGTTATACGCTTTGCTGTTGCTTTTGGTTGGGGCTTCTTACCTTTATAAAGGAGTGCGTCGATGAAGAGTGAGTGTTTAAACATCAAGGGGCTAAACGTTTGGTATAAAAAAGACAAGCCCATTATAAAAGATACGAATTTGCTTGTACCCAATCATTCTGTAGTCGGGTTGATTGGTCGAAATGGAGCTGGGAAGACAACCTTGCTAAAAGCTTTAAGTAGTGTCTTTGATCATCGGCAGTATGCAGTTGAGACTGTTACTATAGAAGACAAGGCAACCTCTTTTCATACGAATTTCTATAAGAGCCGTACCTACACAGTTTTTACTGAAAACAATAGTTTTTTAAACTGGGATTTTGTTCATTACTTTAATTTTGTCTGTCGTTTGTATCATCGAAAGAGAGATGAAACGTTATTGCAGGACCTGATCTCAGGCTTTCGTTTTGAAGAATTTCTCAACACCGACATTGGTAGTTTGTCAACGGGAAATAAGAAGAAAGTCTTCTTGATCACAGCTTTTTATCTCAAACCTCCTCTCCTTATTTTGGACGAACCATTTGATGGCCTTGATTTTGATGCGACAGAATTTCTATATGGTTTGCTATTGCAGTATAAAGAAGAAGGCTCTATTCTGATGAGTTCGCATATTGCAGAGAGTATCGTTCGGGTCTGTGAAACAGCTTATTCTATTGAAGATGGTCACCTAGACGCGATCGAATCGAATTTAGAAGATTGGTTTCATGACGTCAATCGTCAGAGGGGGTAGAGCATGCTACTAGCAATTTTTAGAGATTTGGTGTCCAAAAATCGGCTCATCTTGTTCTTGACTTCCTTAGCCTTTGCTCTTTATTACCATCTTGTTGGGGCCAAATTTTCTACGAGCTTTCAAGTCTTGTTGATCAGTACGGCTATTGTTACTGCTCTATCAACCTTTCAATTGCTCTATTCCTACTTTTCGATGGACAGGGTCCAGGCCTACTACCAGCTTCCTTTGTCTCTCAATCGTTTCAAAGGGTCTTTTCTGACGGTAACCTTTCTTCTCAATTTACTAGAGCGCGTGCTGTTATTGATTCTCTTTTTGGGAGTCAGGTTAGACCTGCTGCAATCCATTAAGCTCGCCCTCCTTTCTTTCCTAGTGATACTAAGTGTGTTTTATGTCTTTATCCAGTTCAATACAAGGCCAAGTCTTCTAGGAGGAGTGCTCATTTCTGTAACGACTGTTCTTACAGTATCTTCTTTATGGGTCCAACAAGTGCCCTATATGATCTTACTTTCAGCCTTCATTGCTGTCTTAATTTTTAAAAATGAGGACTTGATCGCGATTTCAAAAAATGATCAGTTACTCGTTTCAAAGAGAAGAAGTGGAAATTATTTTTGGATTTCCTTGTTTCAAGAGCGCTATTTTTCCATCAATTTTGTCTTTACTCTCATCTTCCTCCTTCTCATTCTGATACAGGATTATGAGGCTCCTTTAAAAATCATCATCCTGTTAACGATTGCTTCTGTCAATACGCCATTAACCACTCTCATTTCCGCTGATAAAGATTTGATCGATCATGTTAAGTCTCTCCCTAAGAGTCGGTTCTTTTACCTGATGTATTACCGTGTGTTGCTGACCTATTTCCTATCTGTCAATCTATTTGTTGCTCTTTTATTAAAAATGGTGGTCATGCCTGACTTGGGGATCCTATTTTTACTAGGAGTGATGATTCTAGCAGTAGTGGAAGCTGTTTTGCACTTACTGATTGAAATCTATTTCCCTTTAAGAAAATGGAATTTAAAGAGAGAATGTTGGAAGCACCCAAGAAAATACATTGTTCCTAGTATCGTCTTCTTACTTAGTTGGAGTCTCCTTTTCTGCTTCTAAGGAATTGCCCCTTTGCTTGTATCTGCTTCTTAATTGTAGTATGATAGAGGAGTTGAAAAGATGCTAGAAAAGGTGGCAAGTATATGAAAGATTTTCACTTTGATGCAATTGCTGCATTTGAAAATTATGAAATCGAAAAGATGAGAGATGGCCATGTGGTGGTGACAACCAAGGTCGTGGAATCATCGCTCAATTATTATGGAAATGCGCACGGAGGCTATCTCTTTACCCTGTGTGACCAAGTCAGTGGTTTGGTAGTGGTTTCTCAAGGGGTCGATGGGGTAACCTTGCAATCTTCGATCAATTACTTGAAAGCAGGGCGTCTGGGTGATGTCCTGACCATCCATGGCGAATGTGTCCACAGTGGACGGACGACTCGAGTTGTGGATGTCGATATTACCAATCAAGACGGGGCCAATGTCTGCAAGGCAACCTTTACGATGTTTGTTACGGGAGTGAGAGATGAATCCGCACAAGTACGCATTTAAAAACTATATTTTTGATTTTTATGGAACCTTGGTCGACATCGAAACGGATGAGTCGAGTCCCCTTTTATGGGATACCATGGCTCAGATCTACCAATCCTACGGGGCAAGCTACACAGGAGAAGGACTGCGCCTGCGTTATAGAGAGTTGGTGCAACAAGCAGAAGAAGACTTGGCTAAGGAAAAACAAGTTGCCTACCCTGAGATTGATCTGACGGTTATCTTTGTGCAATTGTATTTAGAAGGCCATCCAAGCGGGAATAGTGTTGTCCACCTCAAAGAGTGGGGACGTTTGATTTCGCGGACTTTCCGTGTCCTTTCTCGCAAGCGGTTGGAGCTTTATCCTCATACGAAAGAAGTATTAGAGGATATGAAAGCTGCAGGTTGCCGAATCTTTCTCTTATCCAATGCCCAAGCAGATTTTACCAATCCGGAGATTGATTTGGTTGGTTTTAGAGAGCTTTTCCATGCCATTTACTTGTCATCTGATGCAGGTATTCGTAAACCTCAGCCCGAGTTCCTCTTGGAAGTGATGAAAGAACACCAGTTGAACCCTGAGAAAACGGTCATGGTGGGGAATGACTTTACGACAGATGTTGCTGTTGCCCAAAGTATCGGGATGGAGAGTATCTTGATCAATACCTTCCCATACTCTGATGTTGAACTGCGAGAGCAGAATCAAGCAGGTGTGCGCGTGATTCGAGATATTCAAGAATTGCAGGAAGATTGAAAAATATTATCTATGTAGGGAGGCCAAGTCGCCTCCTTTTTTCTTGAAAATGCTACAGTCGAGCAGGATTTGTCAAATTTTCGCTTTCATGGTATACTATGAAAGTTAATTTGAATAAGGAGATAAAAATGAATAACTTACCAAACTGTCCAAAATGTAACTCTGAATACATCTATGAAGATGGAGCGCTCTTGGTGTGCCCAGAGTGTGCGTATGAATGGAACCCAGCTGAGGTCGAAGAAGAAGAGGGTGTCGTAGCGATTGATGCCAACGGAAACAAATTGGCTGATGGCGATACAGTGACTTTGATCAAAGATTTGAAAGTGAAGGGTGCACCGAAAGATTTGAAACAAGGTACGCGCGTGAAAAATATACGTATCGTGGAAGGAGACCACAACATCGATTGTAAGATTGATGGCTTTGGTGCAATGAAACTCAAATCAGAATTTGTGAAGAAAATCTAAAGATAAGAAGAAGGGCCTAGCCCCTTTTCTTTCAGGAGGATACTATGAAATTCAAACTATTATTTAGCTATCGTTTTCTATTGTTTATCTTAAGTGTACTCGGTGTTTATCTGCAACTGACCAAGCATGGTGGCTTTGGCATGATGCTCTATTACACCATTTTATCTAACATGTTGGTCATGTTCTTTATGGGAGACATGGTTTGGCGCATGGTTCGAGGTCGTTCGACCCAGACTCAGGGCTACCTTCGTATGAAAGGCGCAGTTACCATGTCCATTATGATCACCTGTGTCATCTACCACTTTATGTTGGCGCCTATTGCGACACCAGAGAAGTTTTATCGTTTGGAAAACTTCCTCTGTCATTACATCGTTCCTTTGATGTTCTTCTTTGATACTCTAGTGATTGATAAAGCCAAGCAATACCGTAAGCTCGATCCCTTCCTTTGGACCTCGATTCCCCTGGCTTACATGCTCTTTGCCCTTCTCAATGGATTGGTCTTGAAGTGGCCAATTCCAGGTGCAAAAGATAGTCCCTTTGCCTATTTCTTTATCAATGTGAATAAATACGGCTGGGCCTTTGTGGGCAAATGGGTGGTGATCATTTTTATCGCTTACCTCTTAGCTGGCTATGTGCTCTATGGGATGAAAAATATCAAGCGGAAATCGGCTGCTTCTTAGTAAAAACCGAACATTATTCGGACGTAAAGTCATGTTTTTAAATTTTTTTGAAAAATGTTGAGTTTTTTCTTGCATGTCGTTTGAAACTGTGATATAGTTATCTCAATTAAATAAATCCTTTAATCCTGTCCCGTGAGGCAGGCAAGGAGACTGTGAAAAACAATGGCTAGGACCATAGGGCGAGACTCTATCCTCTTAGACCATTCATTTGCTGAACCTCCTTGAAAAAGGAGGTTTTTCTTTTACAATTAAGGAGGACTGAATGAAAACCAAAGAAGTCGTTGATGATTTGACGATGAAACGGGCCATTACCCGGATCACCTACGAAATCATTGAACGAAACAAAGATTTGAGCCAGATTGTGCTGGTGGGGATCAAGACGCGTGGTGTTTACATCGCTCGCCGGATCCAAGAACGCCTCTCTCAGCTGGAACAAATCGATGTCCCTGTAGCAGAACTAGATACCAAGCCTTTCCGAGATGACATGAAGGCGACTGAGGATACAACGGTCTTACCAGTTGATATCGCTCATAGAGAAGTCATTTTGATCGATGATGTCCTCTATACAGGTCGCACGATACGCGCTGCCATTGACAATTTGGTCAGTCACGGTCGTCCTGCTCGAGTGAGTCTTGCGGTTCTAGTCGACCGTGGGCATCGGGAGTTGCCGATTCGTCCGGACTTTGTTGGGAAAAATATCCCGACAAGTAAGTCAGAGGAAATCATTGTCGAGATGGTGGAGCTAGACGGTCAAGACCGCGTCCTCATCAGAGAAGCTTAAATAAATTGTAAACTATTTGCATTCACATTATAAAAGGAGAATCAACATGTCTGAAAATCAAATCGCTCTTAAAAACCTTGTCTCAATGGAAACTCTTACCAATGAAGAAGTAATGGCATTGATCAAACGTGGGATTGAGTTCAAAAACGGAGCTAAAGCATCCTACGAAGACCAACACATCATCTCAAACCTTTTCTTTGAACCTTCAACTCGTACCCACAAAGCCTTTGAAGTGGCAGAGTTGAAATTGGGATGTGATCTCCTTGACTTTGATGTGAAGACAAGCTCTGTGAACAAAGGGGAAACACTTTACGATACCATCTTGACCATGTCAGCTCTTGGAGTAGATGTCTGTGTCATCCGTCATCCTGAAGTGGACTACTACAAAGAATTGGTTGAAAGCCCAACGATCACAGCCTCTATCGTCAATGGTGGAGACGGTTCAGGTCAACACCCAAGCCAAAGCTTGCTTGATTTGATGACCATTTACCAAGAATTCGGTCACTTTGATGGCTTGAAAGTTTGTATCGCTGGGGACTTGGATCATTCACGTGTGGCAAAATCAAATATGCAAATCTTGAAACGTTTGGGAGCAACCCTTTACTTTGCAGGTCCAGACGAATGGAGAAGTGCGGAATTTGAAGACTATGGAAGTTTCGTCACTATCGATGAAGTCATTGAAGAAGTAGATGTGATGATGTTCTTGCGTGTGCAACATGAACGTCATGATTACGAATCACTCTTCTCTAAAGAAAACTACCACCGTCTTCATGGCTTGACTCAAGAACGTTATGAGCGTATGAAAGATACAGCGATCTTGATGCACCCAGCACCAGTCAACCGTGACGTTGAAATTGCGGACCACTTGGTAGAAGCTCCTAAATCACGTATCGTAGAACAAATGACCAACGGTGTCTTTGTCCGTATGGCCATCATTGAAGCCGTCCTTAAAGGTCGCGGTGCAAAATAAGATAACTGACCATTCATTGAAAGGAAAGGAAGAGGACAGAGTAGAGAGCTACATGGAATCTGACTTTCCTTTTTTTGAGGAACTATGATAAAATTGGACTAGTGTAAAAGAAGGGAGGGGTTCGATGAAACGATTATTGGTCCTAGAGGATGGGACTGTATTTGAAGGGGAAGCCTTTGGTGCAGACTTATATGTGACTGGTGAATTGGTCTTTACGACAGCCATGACAGGCTATCAAGAATTGATCACGGATCAGGCTTTTAGTGGCCAGATCCTCTCCTTTACCTTTCCAGTTATTGGCGCAACAGGGATCAATCGAGATGATTCTGAATCCATTACGCCCACTTGTTTAGCAGTAGTCGTTCAGCATCTGGTGGAGATGCCAAGCAATTGGCGGCAGCAGATGACCTTGGATGAATTCTTGAAGCGAAAAAAAATCCCTGGTATTGTAGGGATTGATACGAGACAGGTGGCAAAAATTGTGCGCAAGTATGGACGGATGAAGGCGACTGTCATTAACAAGGGGGATTCAATCGAGCATATCCTGGATCAGTTGCGAGCGACAGTGCTTCCCAAAGACCAAGTGCGTCAAGTCTCGACAAAAACGGCCTATGCTGTACCAGGTTTTGGAAAGAGTATTGCCTTGATCGATCTAGGGGTCAAGCACTCTGTCTTGCGCCAGCTGAGTCAAAGGGACTGTAATGTCACGGTCTATCCCTATGATATCTCTTATGATGAACTGATGGAACAGCAGCCCGATGGCGTTATTTTATCTAGTGGGCCTGGCGATCCCCATCAGGTAAAAAAACTCTGCCGCTTGATCAAAAAGCTCAATGGACAGATTCCGATCTGGGGCATGGGCTTGGGAGCACAGGTACTGGCTCAAGCTTATGGAGCGGAGCTAGCTCCTATGGAAGTTGGACACTTCGGATTAAATATTCCTGTTCGTGAAATTGCGACAGGAAAAATCGAGATAACGAGTCAAAATCACTTGTATAGTATCGCACGCGATAGCCTACCCCATGATTTATTGGTCACGCATGAAAACGTCAATGACCATAGTATCGAAGCTTTTCGCCATCGTTACCAACCGATTTTAGGGGTTCAATTCCAAGTGGATGCTAGTCCAGGGCCAAGGGAAAATCTCTATTTTTACGATGAATTTTTAGAGTTGATTGATGCCAAAATTCACGAAAGTAGAAGGGAGAAGGAATAATGAAACAAAACCAGAAATTGCTTCTCCTATGTGGAGATTCTTATCAGGATATTAGCCTCTTGGCTGCGGTAAATGAAGCCCAAAAACTCAATGCCAAGGACGGGAATGCTCTTGTCCTTTATCTGGGCGAAGAAAATACTATCACACAAGAAGCTGGAGAACAGGTTGTGGTCAGCAAGCTCAAGCTGGATGCTCTTAGGACGACTCTTCTTTCTTGTACTGGATCTCGCTTGCTCCTAGCTTTTGCGGATAAACAGATTTTAAATCTCTTGTTCCGATTGGAAGAAACTGGATTTTTCAAAGAAGCATCGATCATGATTGTCGGTCCGAGTCTTCAACGCTACCGGACCTTTTATCAGCAGGCGGACCAACGACGCCTTTTTCAAGAGTTGGGCTATCAGGTACCCGCTTCCGCCCTGGTCGGTTCTGTTCGAGAAGCCATCGAGTTTTCTGAAGGCATTCAATTTCCCATTATGATCTGGCCGGTAGCGAGTAAGCAAGGGCAGGGACGAAAGATTGCTCATAATCTAGATGACCTGTGCGAAGCAGTGGAAACGGGACTTTCAGTCTCTCCAAGTCAGCAGTGTTTGCTAGAGTTTTCGACCTATGGCTTTAAGGAATTGGATTTTGTCGTCATGCGCGATCGTGAAGACAATCACTACCTGGCGGCCTCTATTGAAAGCATTGATCCTGTCGGGATCCACTCTAGTGACTCTTATCAATTTATGCCAGCTGTCACCCTGACTGACCGAGAGTTTCAAAATCTTCGAGAAGCAGCGATCCACATCAGTCGCTATTTGAAGCTGACAGGAGCCATTTCGATCAAGTTTGCTCTTGATCCGACGAGCTATGCTTTTTATATTCTAGAGGTTAATCCATTTGCTTCCGATAGTATCTCGATGGCCTCTATGGGCTTGGGCTATTCCTTGTTTGAGCAAGGAGTTCAGTTACAATTAGGGCGCTCTCTCGAGCATTTGCCTCATCCCTTATTAAAGGATTTAAAGGCCGTTTACGAACCGAGTTTGGACTATATCTTCTTTAAGATCCCGATTTTTTCTGATGCTGCTAAAAATGCCCGCCTCAATACCCAAATTCACTCTTATGGGGCAGTTTATGGATTTGGGAAGAGAATCGATGAAGCTTATCAACAAGCCTTAGAAACCATTAAAGATAAGAACTTGCTGACCATCCTTCCTGAGGAAATGAGCGATGATGAATTAATCCAGAAAATTGCTCGTCATATGCCCCACCGGCTCTTCTATATCTTAGAAGCTTTGAAACGTGGTTTTGAGTTTGAGGAACTCTTGGATTTGAGTAAATTAGCACCAGTTTATTTGCAGGTCCTAGCCAACCTTGTAGCAATGGAAAAAGCAGCAGAAGTTGCAACAAGCCCAGCCTTTCTTCCGGTTGAGCCATCAGCTGGCTTATATGAGGTCAAAGCGGGAGCAGCCTATTATCTGACCCAAAACGGAACCAATGAATCATTGGGTTTGGACGCTGCTTGTGTCTTGGTGGATGATCTAGAAATCTGCGATGAGCATTTTTACCAAAAGGTGAGAAAGCAAGTGAAAGAGCTGAAAGAAAAAGGACAACAGGTGATCTTAGTCACGAATCGTCCTTTTACAGAATCTTTGGCAGATAAAATCTATTATCTTCCTATTAATGAGACAAGCCTTCACCTGATTCAGAAAATTGATCAGGTCAAAGATATTATCAAGCTTTCTAATAGACAATAAAGGATCCGGACAATCTATCCGAATCCTTTTTTGTTTCTTATTTTTTGGTCACAATACCGATAATGGTATCAACTGCGCGTTCCATGGTTTGGAGACTTACGTATTCAAAGCGACCATGCATGTTTTCGCCACCGGCAAAGATATTTGGTGTTGGAATCCCCATAAAGGAAATTTTAGATCCATCTGTACCACCGCGGATTGGTTCAATGATTGGAGTGATTCCAAGATCTTCCATGACTTCCTTAGCAAGGGTAATCGGTGTCATATCTTTTTCAATCACTTGCTTCATGTTGTAATACTGATCTTTGAGGGTGAGGAGAACGCGTTCGCTACCGAGTTCCGCATTCATCTGATCAGCAATAGATTTCATGAGGTCTTTGCGTTTCTCAAAGCTTTCAGTTTCAAAGTCCCGAATGATGTAGCTAGCACTTGCTTCCTCGACAGTTCCATCGATGTTCATCAAGTGGTAGAAGCCTTCATAGCCTTCGGTTAATTCTGGACGTGCTCCTTCAGGGAGTTTGTTATGGAAATCAATGGCCAATTGAAGAGCGTTGATCATTTGACCTTTGGCTGTACCTGGGTGGACATTGCGTCCTTTGAAGGTAATTTCAGCCCCAGCTGCTGAGAAGGTTTCGTATTGAAGCTCTCCAAGAGGACCCCCATCGACAGTATAGGCAAAGTCTACGTCAAAATCCTCTGCATCAAATTGATCTGCCCCAACTCCGATTTCTTCATCTGGACCAAAGCCGACACGGATTTCTCCGTGTTTGATTTCAGGATGAGCTGTCAGGTATTCAATAGCTGTCATGATTTCAGCGATACCTGACTTATCGTCTGCACCCAGAAGAGTAGTACCATCCGTCGTGATCAAGGTTTGTCCCTTGTAGTTGTTCAAATGAGCAAAATCGGCTGGATCGAGTGTGAAACCAGAGTCACCAAGGGCAATGACACCCCCATCATAATTCTCAACGATTTGTGGATTGACATTTTCGGCATTGAAGTCAGCGGTATCCATGTGAGAGATAAATCCAATCTTGCGTGTAAAGCTTGGATCATTAGCTGGAAGCGTTCCAATAGCATAGCCGTTTGGCAAATAGTAGACGTTTTGAAGACCCACGCGTTTCATCTCAGGGATCAATACATTTGTTGCAAAATCAACCTGTGATTGGGTACTTGGAGTGGTTGTAGAGTTTTCGTCTGAACGTGTGTTAACCTTTACATAGGTAATAAAACGGTCCAACAAATTTTGGTATTTCATGGTCATTCTCCTTTTTCAGTTTCAATTAATTTGTGAATAGCATGGGCCACGCCATCCTCATCATTGGTCAGGGTGATGAAGTCTGCGATTTCCTTGACAGCAGTATTTCCATTTCCCATAGCGACGCTGTAACCAGCAAAACGTAGCATTTCAAGGTCATTATTGGCATCTCCAAGAGCCATGACCTGGTCTCTCCTGTAGCCTAATGTTTGGCTTAATGCTTGAAGAGCAGAAGCCTTGCTAGCTCCTTTTGGCAAGATTTCAAACAAGATATCCTGTGAACGAACAGTGTTAAAATCGGCTTCCAACGCAGCCTCGTGCTGAGCTTGGAAGGCATCAATAGCAGAAGGATCTCCTACATACATGGCTTGAAAAATAGGAACAAGGTTGGGTAGATCTTCTTCTGAGACAGGTGTCGGTTTACTATTAACAATGCCCGCATCCATCGTGACAATTTCACTGGCTTCAGGTGCGACCACTAGGTAGTGATCCATGTCAAATAAGGTTAGCTGGACATCTGTATCTTCCGTCAAAACATGCAACCGGTGCATATCCTCAAGGCTCAACTCTTCCTTGCCGATGATTTCCCAATTCTTAGTGGACAAGGTTGTACACCCGTTATTGATAATCATATAGTAGTTACCATCCGGAAGACCAATCTCTTCAAAGATAGGCCGTACACCCGCTAATGGACGCCCCGTACAGATCACAATGTCATAGCCGGCTTCATGGGCCCGGTGAAGAGCTTCAATATTACCTTTAGATAGAGTCTTATCCTCATGTAAGAGGGTTCCGTCCAAGTCAATCGCAATTAATCGAATCATTTGATTTCCTCCAAATCAAGAGGAACAAAGCCATCAATCACTTTTCCAATCACCCCAGGTTCCTCATCTAGTGGAATGATTTGATCACTATATTTCTTATTAAGGGAAACCAGTCGAATACCGTTGGCCTCACGAAAGACACGTTTGATCAACGTTTGCCCATCAAAATCAATGGCATAAATAGCCCCTGCCTGATCATAATAGGTTTGCTTGATTAAGACAACAGCCCCTTTTTCGTATTTAGGCTCGAGGGAATCCGTATGAATCCAAAAAGCCAAATCGTAAGGAATCTTTTGATCAAACCAAACGATATCAGCTTGCTTCTGATTTTGGTAAGCTGCAAAAGAATCATAGACAGAATACGAGTGGTATTGCTTTTCAATTTTCTGTCTTTCTTTCTGATGGGTCAAGAGACTCTTTCCGTAAGAAAGAAGATTTTCTTGATTTCCTTCATCAAGCTGTTTATATAATCGTTCAATCTCTGAATCAATGACTACAAAATCATTGCGCAATCGAGGGTCAATATCAGCAACTGCTACCTGGAAAAAGGCTGCAATCTTCTCTAAATTTTCGGGAACGGGAAGAGAAGTCCCTTTTACATATCCAGTTAGGGTACTTGCAGGGATTCCAGTAATACGAGATAATTCGATCTGCTTTTTTCCTTGTTCTTTCAGTAATTCTCTAATCTTTTCCGATATAATCCGTAATGCCTCTTTGTCTTGAGGGCTTGCTTTTCCACGACCTCTGGCCAACGTACTCACCTCCTTGTATTTACCCTTACTATTATAATGAATTAAATCGAAAAAGTAAATAGAAATCCCTGAGAAATGCGAAAAAAGATGAATTTGATCTAAATCGGATTTTCTTTATAAATTTTATCTGCTATTCCTTTACTTTTTGAGGAAAAAGGTCTAAGATAAAACCAAAGAGTTCATGGAGGTGGAGCTATGATTCGTACTGTTCAAGTCAAAGATGCAGGTCAAATTAGAGATTTATGTCACCAAGCATTGGGGTATGATTCAACCCTTGAGAAAGTGGCAGCTCAGATCGATAAATTTAATTCGCCAGATTCGGATCATTTTTGCTTTGTTTATGAAGAGGACCAAACAGGAAATATTCTTGGTTATGTGGAAGCGGAAGTCTATGAAAGCCTCTATAGTGATGCTGGTTTAAATATTTTGGGTCTTGCGGTTTTTCCATCTGCACAAGGACGTGGGATCGGTCGCCAATTGATGGAGCGAGTTGAAGAACTTGCCAAAAGCAAGCATTATGCTTTTATCCGTTTAAATTCTGCCTCTCATCGAAAAGAAGCCCATCTCTTTTACGAACGAATAGGTTATGAGGGAAATAAAACGCAGAAGCGATTTTTGAAAATAATGAATTAAGATAGGCAAAGGCCTGTCTTTTTTGTTATAATGAGGAGTACGATTAAATTTACTAGGAAGATGATTATGCCAAATTTTGAAGAATTAAAAAAACGACAAGAGAAGATTCGGAACTTCTCGATCATCGCCCATATTGACCATGGAAAGTCAACCTTGGCCGATCGAATCTTAGAAAAAACCGAAACCGTGTCTAGTCGGGAGATGCAAGCCCAACTTTTAGATAGTATGGACCTGGAACGGGAACGTGGAATTACCATCAAGCTCAATGCCATCGAGTTGAACTACACAGCCAAAGATGGGGAAACCTATATCTTCCACTTGATTGACACACCAGGACACGTGGACTTTACCTATGAGGTTTCGCGTTCGCTCGCTGCTTGTGAGGGAGCTATTCTCGTAGTGGATGCCGCTCAAGGGATTGAAGCCCAGACCCTAGCCAATGTTTACCTTGCTTTGGACAACGATTTGGAAATCCTGCCAGTCATTAACAAGATTGACTTGCCAGCTGCGGATCCAGAACGTGTGCGCACGGAAGTAGAAGATGTCATCGGCTTGGATGCCAGTGAAGCTGTCCTAGCTTCTGCCAAGGCTGGTATCGGGATTGAAGAAATTTTGGAGCAGATCGTTGAGAAAGTTCCAGCACCGACCGGTGATGTTGAAGCCCCTCTTCAAGCCTTGATCTTTGACTCTGTATATGATGCCTATCGTGGGGTGATCCTTCAGGTCCGAGTGGTCAATGGAATGGTTAAACCAGGCGATAAGATCCAGCTCATGAGCAATGGCAAGACCTTTGATGTCACAGAAGTTGGGATCTTTACTCCTAAAGCAGTTGGACGTGATTTCCTTGCGACTGGAGACGTTGGCTATATTGCGGCCTCTATCAAGACCGTTGCGGATACCCGTGTCGGGGATACGGTGACCCTAGCGACTAATCCGGCAAGTGAGCCCCTACATGGATACAAGCAAATGAATCCAATGGTCTTTGCCGGTCTTTACCCGATTGAATCCAACAAATACAATGATCTTCGTGAAGCTTTGGAAAAATTGCAATTGAATGACGCCAGTCTTCAATTTGAACCCGAAACTTCTCAGGCCCTTGGTTTTGGTTTCCGTTGTGGTTTCTTGGGTCTCCTTCATATGGACGTTATCCAGGAGCGCTTGGAGCGTGAGTTCAACATTGACTTGATCATGACAGCACCGTCTGTTATCTACAAGGTCAATTTGACAGATGGAGAAGCACTGGATGTCTCAAACCCTTCTGAGTTTCCAGATCCAACCAAGATCGCATCGATCGAAGAACCGTATGTCAAAGCACAAATCATGGTGCCACAAGAGTTTGTAGGGGCTGTGATGGAATTGGCTCAACGGAAACGTGGGGACTTTGTGACCATGGATTACATCGATGAAAATCGGGTGAATGTCATCTATCAAATTCCACTGGCGGAAATTGTCTTTGATTTCTTTGATAAATTGAAATCCTCTACTCGTGGCTATGCGAGCTTTGACTATGAGTTGTCTGAATACCGTCCTTCTAAATTGGTCAAAATGGATATCCTTCTCAATGGCGATACTGTCGACGCCCTCAGCTTTATCGTTCACAAGGACTTTGCCTATGAACGTGGTAAGTTGATCGTTGAGAAACTCAAGAAGATTATCCCTCGTCAACAGTTTGAAGTGCCTATCCAAGCAGCCATCGGTCATAAGATCGTGGCCCGTACAGATATCAAGGCCCTTCGTAAGAACGTCTTGGCCAAGTGTTATGGTGGGGACGTCTCACGGAAACGTAAGCTTCTTGAAAAACAAAAGGCTGGTAAGAAACGGATGAAGGCCATTGGATCTGTAGAAGTACCCCAGGAAGCCTTCTTATCTGTCTTGTCAATGGATGAAGAATAACATTTAGAGAGTGGGACAGAAATCGGTAATTCGTTAGAATTCGATTTCATCGTCCCACATCCGCACAGTTGAGTAGGGCTGTAAAAGCTGATGAAATCAGCGTATTAGAGCCCACTCAACCACTGCATCTTGCTCGACATCCAAAAACAATTGAGAGGCTAGGACTTTTGTCCCAGCCCTTTGTTTTAGGTCCAAAAGAAATAAACTGAAATAGAAAGGTTCCATCAGATGTGACACTTATCCTATTTTAAAATACCCACTTTCATGGTAGACTAGAGGAAAGAAAACGTTCTCAAGGAGGTTGAGCATGAAACACAAATTATGGGTCACATCACTGACGATTCTTTCTACCTGCACATTAATGGCTTGTAGTCACACCACTAAAAAGGACACAGCAGCTTCTTCTACAAAAGAGAGTAGCAGCAAAGTCGAAAAGCAAACAAGCAGCTCTTCGTCAAAGGATACTGCTTCTACAAAGAAAAACACTTCCAGTCAAGAAACCAAGCGGATTGGAAATGCAGATTATGGATACATCGATATTCCAAGTAAATGGTTCAAGTTCACGGATATCGATGGGACAGAAGCTGTCCAGTATACGGATGGGAGTGGCTATAATATTGTCACCTTGAACAGCTTTACGCGGGAAAAGGCCAAAGTTCCTGCGGATATCGAGTTTAATGCTGAATTTCTAGCCAAGAAACTGGCCGTAATGTGGCAAGATAACCAAGATGTTGGAAAGATGACGGGAGCGCGGACTAAAGTCGCAGGTCTGGACGCCTACCAGCTTCAAATTGTCATGAAATCTGGTCAATACCTGATTTCTTGGATCTTCCAGAAGGGTGAAAAAGTTTATACCATTTCTTTTGAAGGGGATGCAGAAACCTTGAAAACCTTTATCCCATTCATTGAAGACACTTGGAGTCTAGATGGAACAGGTGCTGTAACGGATTAATCAAGTGAGATAGATCGCAAGATCTATCTTTTTTCACGTTCTTTGTGGTATAATGCTTCTATTGTTTAAAAGAGGAAATAGAGGATGACACAGGAAATTGATATTGAAAAATACCATCAGTTAGCTCTCCAAAAGCAAAAGGAGCACCGCAAGGTATTGGCGAATCTCAAGAAGAAGCCACCTAAGAATTTAGACAAAATAGCGCAAGAAATTCACGATGAAGTGTTCCAAGAAATCGATTGTACCGCTTGTGCTAATTGCTGTAAGACCTTAGGGCCTGATTTTAAGGAAGCCGATATCACACGAATCGCCAAATATTTCAAGATGAAGCTTCCTGCCTTTGAGGCAGAATTTCTTCAGGTTGATGAAGATGGGGACAAGGTTTTTAAATCCATGCCTTGTCCTTTCTTGGGTGGAGATAATCTCTGTTCGATTTATGATGTTCGCCCAAAAGCTTGTCGGGAATTCCCTCACACAGATCGCAAGAAGATTTATCAGATCAACCATCTGACCATCAAGAATACCCTCACTTGCCCAGCGGCTTATTTATTTGTAGAAAAATTGAAGGATCGTTTGTAATGGCATATACATTTTTGCTTTTTAACTGTTTAAATTCTCTTGTTGTAATTTATTAGTAGATTAAATTTTATTTTCTAAAAATTATATTGTTAATTAAAATTCAAATATTTTGTAGTTTTAAAGTTTTATAGTTATTATGGAGCTACGTTTATTGGATATAAAGCACATGATACTTATAATGAAATTAACGTAATTATCATAAAAATGAGATTTATTGGGGACATAGAATATTTCCTAAACTTTTATTAGATTATATTTAATAATAGTACAAGTTTGGATCTTCAGATTCTGGAAAATATGAACTAATGATTTTATAAATTTATGTATAATTTTAAAGTATTATAGATTTAAGAAAAAATTGTAAGTTCTAATTTACTAAAAGTATCTCAAATTCTATTTAGTAAAAGTCTTTCAATCGACTTCATTGTAATTCTGAAGTTTTCTAACAATTGTATTAAAGGCTTCCATTATAAAATGTTTCTGTTTACTACATCTTTACTGTTTTAAAACTAGCATTCATATAGCTTAAAATTTTTAAAATCGAATTACTTAATTAATCTTCTCTAACATATGAAAATTTTTGAAAAATATACTAAGTTATAGAAGTGTATAGTTTGTGAACCAATAAATTAAAGCAATTATAAATTAATCAAGAAAATAACCAAAGGAAAGTAGATGTAGCAATACAAAGAAGGAACAAAAATTTTGTTGTTCCTTTCTTTTTATTTGCAAAAATTTTATATCGTGATATTCTATACCTAGGTGAGAAACAACGAGGTGTGAAATGTTTAGTAAATTAAATGAACATGATTTAATAAGAGGTGTTTTTAAATCTAAGTTTAGTCAAATGGTGACTCCTTTGGACAAACAGTCTGATTGGTTGCATTCAAAAGGACCAGATTATATGTGGATTGGTTTAGTGTTGCTATCTGGAAATAGAACGGATAGTATGAAGAGCATCATGATGTTTTTGAATAAGCTCTTAGAAGTATTTGACACTGAAAATAATATGCCTTTGCTTACAATTAGCACATTACTGGATTTAGAAGATGAGGACAAGCTAAAGATAATAGATATAATGGAGTTGTATTTTGATCTCTCAGAATTTGCCCCCTTAACTATAGTTTTACCCGATAATGAAAAAGTATTGACGAAGAGATTCTATACTAATAACTATTCTTTTGAAAATAGGCTAAAGAGATTGAATGAATTATTAGATGAAATAACAGACCAATATAGTCAAATGTCAACAGACATAAGATATTTTAAGCTGTACTATAAGATGTTACAAGGTAAGTTGGTTTTTAACGATTCAATGTTTCAAATGATGGATGCTTTAGAAATATATCCGGATTTAGAAGTAGAAGCACCGGAGATAGCTTTGATAGGCTCACAGATACGTTCCTTGGAAGTTGCTATATCGTTGGCTGAAGATATAGATTATAGTTTTAGTAATCAATTTTGGAATAATATAAGTCAATTAATAGATTGTGAGGTGTTCTCAGTGATTATTAACAAAGAAAATAATGTAGATTTACAAGAGATAAGAAGAGAGGTATATCAAGTATTACAATACTATAGGGAATTATTACAAAATATAGAACACTTTAATAACAAACTTTATGTTTTAACTAGCATCTTAACTTATTCATATAAACGGTTACTAGAGTTAATTAATCATGAATTGCAATATACAATATCAGGGCGTTCAATAGTAAGATCATGTATTGAAAATTATGTTATGACAAAATACTTAATTACTGAAGAGGATTCTCATGAAAATATTTGGGAAGAGTATCAATACTATGGGATTGGTAGCTATAAGTTGATTTCAGAACGTTACATAGAACATTCACCTGAATCACCACCATCTCATGTTAATTTTCAGTATTTAAATTTATTGGTGTCCGAGTTTATAAATAAAGAATTTATTGATATGGATACAAGATATTTTGGATCAGGTAATATAAAAAATAAATTTGAAAAAGTAGGAGAAAAAGATTTATATAGCTATCAATATGATTACGATTCTCAATTTGAACACGGACTATGGGGGGCTATTAGAGAAAGTTCAATTCTGAAATGTAATTAACCAGGTCATCAATTTCATGGAATTCCTGATATAGATGACATTCAAGAATTACCAGATGTTAGTAGTGATATAGATATTGTCCTAAAAAAACATTTATCAGTTATTAAAGAAATATTTCCAATACCTAACGAGGAAGCAAATGCTAGATAAACTAAATAAAACCCAAACGGAATATGCTAAGTTATTGAATAGTATAAGAGCAGATTTTGATACTGAAGACGTAGGCTACCATTTAGATAAAATAAGGAATTTTTGGTTTAAAAAAAGAAGAGTTATAGAAATAGCTAGCCAATACGTTTTTAATAAAACTAATACGTACTTTTTCACTGCTACATCTAAATTTAACATCGAAAATACAGAAAATAATATTTTTTTTGTGATAGGAAAATATCAAATATATGATGATCCGCTTTTGTCTTATTTAGAAGCAATTAGAAGTGAAGATACAATACTACATTTTGAAACTTATCTAAGAATATTAAAAAATAAAGTGATCAAAATAATTGATAATTCACTAATTTTGTTGGAAAAAGAGATACCAAATTTTTACATAGTTCCATTAAGATTTCTTTATTCCTTTATAAATGAAAAAAAAATTGATGTTATGCCATTTATAAAATATTTTTTTGTGAAAGAGAATGATTTCACAAAATCAAATGAGTGCTATGATGTAAATGCTGTTGTTATTGCTGAACATATATCTCAAATAATGCTTTTTGAAGAGGATGATCCCTCATTGCCAATAAAAGAGCGTATAAAACAATATCAAAGGGAGTTCTCAGACATCATTCCATCCAATATGAATGACATACAATTACTTAAATTTATTCTATTTGGGTATTTTAGTCAAGCCATAGACATATTGCAAACTTCTTTTTATTTTAATGTTTTTCCATTTTTTTCTAGTGTGGTGAGTTTTTTGAATTATAATTTTCTTTTAATTCATATTTCGTATAATAATCAAGATGATATTATGAAGGAAGATTTGAAAAAATCAAAGTTTATCTTTACGATATGGTGTGAGTACAGGAAAAAAGGTTTAAATTTATCAGTTGAAGCAATAAAGTCACAAGCGCTATTACGTAATTTTTATCTTAAGATAGAAGATTTATATAGAAATATGGATGTTTTAGGAACACATGAAAATATTGCAAAAGAAATTAATAGTTGCCTAGATTTGTTCATTAATGAACCTTTAGATAATAATGGATAAGAAGAAATAATTTTCATATTTCATATGAATATAGTAAACAATACAACAAAATATTAACTTTTTTAAAGGAATAACGAATAACACCTATACGTTTTTGTATAATTGCTATTTTTTAATATCTGACTATAATTTTATGAGATCACTTATTGTTTTTCCTTTAGCAACTAGAGTCGATTGCTCCTTTTTGGTAGAATAGAATCGAACAAAAAAAATATCCAAATGAGCTTAAAATATACTGTAGAGTTCTAAAAAATTATTGTTCTATTACATGAAGAAAGCAAGTCTGTTTCATATCTGGTCAAAGAATACAGGGGGATAATAAACCATATACTAATGATTTGGAAAGGTTGCAACTCTAAAACTGAGAATATTACTTCATAAACAACAAATGCGCAAAGCAACGGTTAAAATGAAGGTAAGTTGTAAAGGAAATCAAAAAAATTTAATGATTATTGCGAATTTTAATATCTTTTAAGTAATTGATCATTTTTGCGTTAGTTATCAGTCGTATATTGAAATGACGTGGTACTTAGACCAAGTTTAAGAGTCTATCTATAATTTCTTTATAAGCTACCACCCAAGACAATGGGATAAAAGAAATAAACTTGTAAAACAGAATATTTTGATCTTTCATCACTTATCTCGCCTCTTCCAAGAGATATGTTGCTTGCGAGATTCATGTGTACTTATATAAAATGGTTAATAGATTTCTTAAAAAATGAATACAAAAAACTGATTGAAAATTTTACTATTTGAACGATCATCATAAAGAGAGACCTATTACGTCACCTAAACAAGAATTGCAAAGAATCCCCGAATTTGTTAGAAGTAATTTCTCAATGGTCGAAATTAATCAAAAATGGGTAACTTATATTACATATATCTACAAATTTTCTGATAGTTGATGTTATTCACCAAATATTTTAGATGTTTATTCTTGGAAAATTATTGCTTGGTGTCTTCCCTGGTATATTATAATAGGCTTAGTTATTGAAAAAATTACAAGATGCCTAGAGTATGCGAACTATACCAGATAGGTTCCTCCTTCACTCAAATAGAATACAATGCTTATCTTGTACAACACAGTGTTCAGCATTCGTATAGCAATAAGTGTTTCTCATACGACAATAGTTATATAGAATCATTTCACGGTTCGATTAAAAAAGAGTGTATTTACCTCGAAAAAAATTTCATTTTAAAAAATTTTAGGCCTGTTATTCTAGTACTTTTTAATATATGGAAGCTTTTGTAATTCGAGGAGGCGATGCAGCAAACTGAACTATCTTTGTTTAATTAAATTTGAGAAATAAATTACTCTGTTTTAACACTCTTCTTAACGATTATATAATTCATTTTATAATAGTTAAGAAGATATCCAGCAACGGGAGGGCACTAGCTATCAAATTTTCCTCACAAAATATTGACAGAATTAAATAACTGTAGTGTAATATAGAGAGGGGATATAGTTTGTCTAACCGATAGCTTAAACATGAATAATTTATTATTCATGTTTAATTTTATTAAATTTTAAGAATATTACCGAAGGATATAAGCTAGTTTGTTAAAATAATAGGTTAGAAATTGGTGGTTGATTAAATTATTTTTTCTATCAAAATAATTTAACAATTTAACTATTAAAACTAATAATATTGTAAGGACGGAAATGTGATAAATATAGAAACTTTGGATCCATCTTTTGTAAGTGATTGGTGTCAGATGATATATAAAAAGATGGATTTCAAGAATAAATATAAAGGATACGGTTCATTTAAAGTCGATTTATCAAATTGGATTAGAGAGAACTTATCAGATTTAGGGATTGAATGGATAGACAATGATGCATTTTTACAGTTAATGAAATTAGAATTTTCAGAACTTACTTTAATTGTTGATTGGTTTAAGGAAAGCGCTGAAATTATAAATAAAATTGATATGCGAGACAGGATTTTTTATCCAAGATTTAAACAACTTGAAGAATTTAGAAAATTTGAAGAATGTCTAAAATATGCATATCAAAATTTTGTTGATTCGAAAAGTAGATTACTTAAAATTAGTTCTTCAAATATAAAAGTATGCCCATATTGTAATAGAAATTATATAAATTCAAGTTTCAGAATATATTGTTGCAAGTCTTGTAAAGTTGAAAATAAAGAGAATTATGATTATATTATAAATGATTGGTGTTCCTCTAAATGTCCCGAAGGACACGACTTATCTGTTTCAGATATTAAGATTATAAATACCTGCCAATTAGATCATTTTTTCCCGAAATCAATTTACCCGTTATTTTCGGTTTGTTATTATAATTTAATTCCGATTTGCCCTTCGTGTAATTTTTCTAAATTAGATAATGAATTAAATATATCACCATACGATTCAAGTATCTCAATAGCTAATTTGTATAGATATAATTATGATTTAACTAAACTACATCAACCTAGAATCTATATTGAAGACAGTAACGTAAATAGTGATGAATCTATATTTTACAAAATTGAAAGTGATTTTGAGAAATTACATTTAGTAGAGTTGTATCAATCTCATATTGATATTGTTAATGAAATAGAATGGAAAAATCAAATCTATTCAGATAATTATAAAAATGAGATTAATAAATTAATTGAAAGTGCTGGTTTAAATATATTGACTAAAGATGAAATTAATCGCATAATAACAGGAGTTTATACAAATATAGAACACTATGGTCAACGACCGTTATCGAAATTAATAACTGATATCAGTAAGAATGTAGGATTGATTTGAGGTTTGTATGAAGTTAATAGGATTGTTAATTAACGATTTCAATGATTTAATAAAAAGAAGTCAAATTATATTTGATTCTAATGTTAATATTAATTTCTCGAATTATACCTTGGAAGTTATATTAGGAGAGGATCAATTATCTAATTTTTATGGGAACAATATAAGTAATATTACTGCGATTATTGGAAATAATGGTTCTGGAAAAACTTCAATTTTAGATATAATTGCTACTTCAGATGAGGAACGGAAGAAATTTCTAAATAAATCTTCGTATTGTCTTATATTTTTAAAGGATGACTTGCTTTATTTGGAGATGCACAATTTTAGTATAAATAATGTTATATTTTTAAATACTAATACTCAGCTTAATTTGAAAAATTATACAGGTCACTATACCATCGGTAGTAATAGTATAGAAGATTTGTTTACTATTTACTATTTTCAATTGACAAAAAGTGTAGCTCAATCAAATGTTCAAACTGACATAATAAAAAGAGTTTATAAAAATAGTAAACAATTATCGATAAGCGATGCAACTTCAAAATACAAAGCATATGAATTACTTGTTACTGAAGGTTTTTTTCCAGAAAATGCAGATTATAAATGGTTGATTAAGGTCGATACATATGATAAGTTAATTGACTATATTACAGACTATTGTTTTAGGAAAATGTTGCCATTAGATTCTATGTATGAACATAATTTGAAAGAAATTATTTGGAATTATATAGATCCTACTTATGAATCCCATATTATAGATAATGGTAACTCAGAAGATTTATCTATATTTCTAAAAGATAATATTTCATTTTTTGAATCGTTTAACAGATTTAAGAATAAAGAATATAATGATGATCTAGAATTTGAAGATGATAGAATTAGAGATGAATTTAATAAGCAGTTTAATATAGCAATTTCGAACTATAAAAAAAATGTAAGTATCAGAAGATTTAATTTTATTTTTAAACCATTTTTTCAAAATGAATCAAAACAAGAGTTAACGTTTAAAGAATTACAAATATTAAATTGCCTTATTGATACGTACACTTATATTAGAGATTTATATTTCCCTAATTACAATAAAGAGTCAGAAGTAGTTAAACAGTGGGAACATATTTGTGGAATAGTTGTTATTTATTTTAAACAATTATTAAATCCAGAATTTATTATTGATAATACTGGGGAGTTTGTTGGTGATAGTTTTCAGTCATTTTGTGAGGAATTTTCTAGCTCTGATATTTACCCTAAAGATGATATTGGAGATTATATAAATTTTACAGCTCGATTTTTAAGACAATTTTATAAAATTAATAGCACTCTAATTTCAGAAGATAAATGTTGTAGTATACTTGATCTTAAAATTGATAATAAATCTGTAGATGATTTTATAAAAGAATTAAATAGGAAAATTGATTTCGAAGAAAGTCGAAAAGTCAAGCTTATTAATGAACGTAAACTGGTTAGTTGGTTTAAGATGACAGAAGTAACTTCAAGAGGTGAACAAAATCTACTTGACATAACTACTTTAATCAATTTTCTTTCGGAAAAACTAGTTGTTGGTGAGAGTTTAATAGTTATAGATGAGATTGAAGACGGCTTACACTTAGAGTGGACTAGAAGGTTATTGCATTTTTTAATAAATAAATTTAATATGGTGCCTAATCATAAGTTTCAATTGATATTCACTACTCATTCACCATTCATGTTATCAGACATAAAATCAGGTAATGTTATTGCCCTAGTGAAAGATAATACAAATGGTTTAACAAGCATTCAACCATACAAGAATACATTTGCAAAAAACATACAAGAAATTATGCATGATGATATGTTTATTAAGGATGTCTATGGTGAATTTGCGATTTATAAAATTAACACTATTATAAAAGACCTTAACTCGCATCAAGAGCCAATATGTAATTTATCTAAGAAAAAGCTACTGTCAGAGATTGATATGATTTCAGAACCGTTATTAAGAAATAAATTATACGAAATGTATGAAAGAAAGTTTAAAGAAAGTACAGTTGATAATAGAATTGAACAGCTAAAATTAGAGTTAGAAAAATTAGAGTCAAAAAGAAGAAATCAATAATTTTATTATTCCTAGTTTTAATAGATATTTTCTAAGAAAGGATTTCAACCTTGTCACATACATTTTTACTTTTTGATTTGGACCATACCTTGTTGGACTTTGAATCTGCTGAAGAAACAGCCTTGACGCAGATGTTAGAAGACATGAATTTTCCAGATGTACAGGCCTTTAAGGATTACTACAAACCCATGAACCAAGGTCTCTGGAAGGATTTGGAACAAAAGAAGTTGACCAAGCAAGAGCTCGTGGATAGTCGGTTTGCGATTGGGTTTGCCCACTTTGGGATCACGGTTGATGGGGCTGAGATGGCTCTTCGCTACCAAGATTACATCAGCCTTCAAGGGCAGTCTTTCCCAGGTGCGGAGGACTTACTGGCCCGACTTGAAAAAGCGGGTTACCAGCTCTATGGTGCAACGAATGGAGTGACTGCCATTCAAGAAGGACGCTTGGCTCATTCTACAATCGCACCTTATTTCAAAGAGGTCTTTATCTCTGAGCAGCTTCATACTCAGAAACCAGAACCTGCATTTTTTGATAAGGTCGGCCAACTGATTCCAGGTTTCAACAAGGAAGAGACACTCATGATCGGAGATTCCTTGACGGCGGATATCGCAGGAGGAAATGCTGCAGGGATCGATACCGTCTGGTATAACCCAGATCATAAGGAAAATACCAGTCGGGTAGTGCCGACTTATACCGTTAGCAACTATCAAGAAATCGCCAATTTACTGATAAAATAAAAAATTTCAAATACTGTCAAGTTTTTTTCTTGACAGGTCTATAAAATGTGTTATAATAGATCATGTGCTAAATAGCTTGTCTATTTCACCGAAAATTAAAATATAGAAAAGAGACTTATAAAAATGGCAGTTAAAATTCGTTTGACTCGTATGGGTTCTAAGAAAAAACCATACTACCGTATCAACGTAGCAGATTCACGTTCACCACGTGATGGACGTTTCATCGAAACAGTTGGAACTTACAATCCACTTGTTGAAGAAAACCAAGTAACTTTGAAAGAAGACCGCGTTCTTGCATGGTTGGCTGATGGAGCTCAACCTTCAGATACAGTTCGCAACATCCTTTCAAAAGCTGGTGTGATGAAGAAATTCCACGATTCTAAATTCTCAAAATAATTTTTTAAGTAGGTTGATGTATGGATACGATTGAAAATCTCATTATTGCAATTGTGAAACCCTTGATTTCACAACCGGATGCTTTAACCATCAAGATCGAAGATACTCCTGAATTCTTGGAGTACCATCTTGACCTTGATCCTAGCGATGTTGGTCGTGTAATCGGTCGAAAAGGTCGCACCATTTCTGCGATAAGAACGATTGTCTACTCTGTCCCAACTGAAGATAAAAAAGTAAGAATCGTTATTGACGAAAAATAAAAAAGGCGGGACTTGGTCCCGTTTTTTTGTTGGAAGGCTCAGTGAGCACCGTTGAGAATTGTTGCTGAACGTGATAAAATAGAGTGAATAAACTACACTGGAGAAATCATGAATTACTTTAATGTTGGGAAAATTGTCAATACCCAAGGCTTACAAGGAGAAATGCGGGTCTTGTCTGTGACAGACTTTGCGGAAGAGCGTTTTAAAAAAGGAGCGGTGTTGGCTCTCTTTGATGAGAAGGATCGTTTTGTCCAAACGGTGACCATTGCTAGCCACCGCAAGCACAAGAACTTTGACATCATCAAGTTTAAGGATATGTACCATATCAATGCCATCGAAAAGTTCAAGGGTTATAGCCTCAAAGTTGCCGAAGAAGACTTGACAGATTTGGAGGATGGCGAATTCTATTACCATGAGATCATCGGTCTTGATGTTTATGAAAATGACCAACTAATCGGTCAGATCAAGGAAATCCTGCAACCAGGTGCCAATGATGTCTGGGTCGTGAAACGAAAAGGCAAACGAGATCTTCTTTTGCCATATATCCCACCTGTAGTCTTAAATATCGATATCCCTGGAAATCGTGTGGATGTAGACATCTTAGAAGGGTTAGACGATGAAGATTGATATTTTAACCCTCTTTCCAGAGATGTTTTCGCCTTTGGAGCATTCTATCGTCGGCAAGGCGCGTGAAAAGGGACTTCTCGAGATCAACTACTATAATTTCCGTGAGAATGCGGAGAAAGCGCGCCATGTGGACGATGAACCCTATGGGGGTGGGCAAGGCATGCTTCTACGAGCTCAACCGATTTTTGATGCCTTTGATGCCATTGAGAAGAAGAATCCACGCGTGATCTTACTGGACCCTGCTGGTCGGACTTTTGACCAAGCCTATGCTGAAGAATTAGCTCAGGAAGAGGAATTGATCTTTATCTGTGGTCACTATGAGGGCTACGACGAGCGGATCAAGACCTTGGTGACAGATGAGATTTCTCTTGGAGATTATGTCCTGACGGGTGGCGAGCTAGCCGCCATGACTATGATTGATGCGACGGTCCGCTTGATTCCAGAAGTGATTGGAAAAGAGTCCAGTCACCAGGATGACAGTTTCTCCTCTGGTCTACTAGAATACCCTCAATACACACGGCCTTATGAATACAGAGGAATGACAGTTCCCGATGTTCTCATGAGTGGTCATCATGAAAATATCCGTCAGTGGCGCCTCTATCAGAGTTTGAAAAAGACCTTAGAACGTCGGCCAGACTTGCTAGAAAACTATGAGTTGACAGCAGAAGAAGTGAAGATGTTGGAACAAATTAAACAAGAAGACTAACAGCGTCAGCTGTTTTTCTTTTGCTCCAAAATTTTATGAAAAAAACTTTTTAAACCTACTAGTTATTGGTAACAAAATGTGGTATGCTAAGGGGTAGAGAAACTTCAAGAAATGATTCAGTTTTGGGGGTGAGTTTAATGGGAAAGAAATTAGGAAAATCGGTTTTCACGACAGGGATTGCTGCAACAACAGTCCTATCTGGTATGTTTCATCACAAAGCAAATGCCGAAGAGGTCAAGCAAAATGAAAATCCAGAAACCAACAGCACGGAAGTAGTTGAAAAACCAATTACAGTTGATGAGTTGAAGCAAATCACAGCTCAAAAAGGCCAAGTGGTGAAAGATGTCCACTACCAAGAGCAAAAAGTGATCGATGCTCAAACGGAAGTCAAGGCTGCTGGACAAGAACTGGAAGAAAAGAAAGCAGAAGTGACGGATGCGGAAAACCTCATCGCAACAACTTCGGATGCCCAAGTTCAGAATGCAGAAAATGACGTCAAGGTAGCTCAAGCCTATGTGACCATCGAAGAAAATAAGGTTCGAGAAGCAGAAGCTGCCCATGACCAAGTCATAGAGGCTGTTCGTCAACAGGAAAATCAAGTTACTGCTCAGGAATCTTTGGTCGATGTAGCACAAAATGAATTGAACCAAGCTAAAGCACCGATTTCAAATGATGAGAATGTGCTCAACCAAGCTTTGTTGGAGCAAAGTCAAGTCGAGCAAAGTATCCGAGAATCTCAGAATTACCTTGCAACCTTGCAAGCGAGTCAGCAAACCGGTTCAGATACAGTGGCTCAAATTGAGAACGATATTCAACTGGCTCAAACGCGTCTGACAGATTTGAAAGCGGTCATCGCAACCAAGGAAGCAGAATTGGCAGCCTTAGAACAAGCAGCGGCCAATAGTCCAGTTCAGTTGAGTCAAGCGACTTATGAAGGTTATTTGCAACACTTAGCCGAGAATGGCAATGAAGCTGCAGCGAGTGCTTTAGCCCTCTACAAGCGTGGTCGTGAAGAAGACGGCTTGACAGTTGGAGAGTCTGGATCTTTGCAAGCCAATCTTCGAGCTCTTGAAATTGCGGATGCTATTAATAACTATCGTCGCAATGCCGGCTTGCCTGAATTGGAGCTGGATCCTTATTCCCTTCCTGCCAGCCAAGTACAGTTGGAATACTTCAAGAAAGCCAACTGGCATATGTTTAAGTATTTGCCAAACGAAAACATTGCTTATGGCTTCTCACCTGCTGGTGCGGTTGACTTTTGGTACAATGAAAAAGCGGCTTATCAAGAAGTAGCGGCTCAATATGGTCTACCAACAGACGAAACACAAATCGATGCCAATGACATTTATATGAAAATTGGGGCTGAGGCCTTTGCTAAGGTTGGTCACTACCTCCAAATGGTAGACAACAAAGCGACAGCTTTATCAGTCGCTTATGACCCAAGTAATGCCATGTCAGAAGCAGCTTTCTTACACCGCCCGGTCAATTCAGCAGTGTCAACCAATGCACTTGCTTACCAATTGCGTCAGGGAGCTGGTGCTACAACGACAAGATCAGATGTGAAAGCAAAATCTGATGAAGTCGCTAACCTCAAGCTGGACAAGGCCAATCAAGAGTCCCAAATCATTATCTTGCAAGGCAAATTAGAAGATGCCCGCCATACTAATTCAAATGTGGAAGTAGAGATGGCCAATGTGCAAAAGACCATCCAAAACTACAAAATTCTTCTTGTCAGCAAGGATCATGCAGTTGAAAAAGCAAAAGCGACTCTTGATGTATCTCGAGGTCGGATTGAAGCAGCTATTCAACCAAAAGAAGCAGCCCTTCAAAAAGCGAAAGATTTGTTGGCAGCTGCGCGTGAGAAATTAGATCGTTTAAAAGCGGAAGAAGCAGAAAAAGCCCAAGTCGTTCAAGAAGCGCATGAGGGCTTGAAGGCGGCGCAAGAACGTCTGGTTGCTGCTGAAAAACGTCTTTCTGACTTTAAAAACGCTCCAGAATTATTGGTCAAAGCCCAATCAGTTTTATCTGCTGCGGTGGCTAATTTGGAAAATAAAAAAGAAAAATTGGAAGCAGAATTCACAACTCTTCAATCTTATCAAAGTGTCGTGGAACTGTTGAATTCCCAATATGAAGATCTAGCGTCACGAATGGATCCAGCTATTTTAGAAGCAGCAGATATGCCAATGGATATCCGCTCAAGCAATCCAACAACTTTCACGGATAGACCAACAGTTCTTCCAACAACTACCAATAGTCCGAAAGTGCAAGCACCAACAGCTACTCCAGCTCCAAAACAAGAAGCTAAAGTAGAAGAAATCAAACCCAAAAAAGAAAATAGCCAAGCTGTGGCAAGTACAGATTCTTCCAAATATGCAGTAGCAACAACAGGTGTTGCCGTTGGGTTACTTGCTGGATTGTTTGGTTTTAAGAAAAAGAAACAATCTTCAAAAAATGATTAAGACATACCGAAGATAGAATAGATACTTAGACACTTTATTGCTTAAAATCTTCAAAGAAGATAGATGAGGGTGGGAAAAGGACTCTTTTAACAAAATGAGTTCTTTCCTGCTCTTTTTTTGTACACTTTTAGAATTTTTGAAAGAAAATGATAGAAATTGATAAAAAGTGTTGACATTTTTTGGAGATGGAGTATAATAGTCTTTGTAATCGATTGCAAAAGGAGGAGAAATGCTTAAGTCTGAACGAAAACAATTCATCCTCGAGAAGGTACTGAAGGAAAAATTTGTTTCCTTAGAAACCCTTGTGCAAGAGCTGGGAACGTCTGAATCAACCGTTCGTCGAGACTTGGATGAGCTAGAAGCTGAAAGCAAACTCCGCCGGGTTCACGGCGGTGCGGAAAGCCTGCATTTTCTTCAAGAGGAAGAAAGCAATAAAGAAAAATCTATCAAAAACATTCAAGTTAAGTCAAAAATTGCGGTAAAAGCAGCGGAGTTGATCAAAGATCATGATGTGATCTTTATCGATGCTGGGACGACTAATGAACTCTTGGTACAAGAAATTGTCAATCCAACGGTAACTGTGGTGACCAATTCGATTCACCATGCGACCAAGTTGGTCGAGCGAAATGTTCCGACGGTCATCATCGGTGGGAAGGTAAAATCTTCTACAGATGCTAGTATCGGAGGGATCGCGCTCAATCAAATCGGTCAGTTGAATTTTGACAAGGCCTTTCTTGGAATGAATGGAATCGATGATGAATTTTACAGCACTCCAGACCTGGAAGAAGGATCTGTCAAGCGTGCGATTATCGAAAATGCAAAAAAAACCTATATCCTAGCGGATGATTCAAAAATTGGAGTGACATCCTTTGTCAAAGTGGCTCCGATCAAGCGAGCCATGATTATCACCAATCAATGTGAACCGCAACGATTAAAGGTTTTAAAAGAAAAAACGGAGGTTATAGAGGTTTGATTTATACAGTAACACTGAATCCAGCCATTGACTACATTGTCCGTCTCGATCATGTAGAGACCGGGGCGGTCAATCGGATGGCTTCGGAAGATAAATTCGCCGGTGGTAAGGGAATCAATGTCAGTCGTGTCTTGAAGCGGCTCGATATTGAGAACACAGCGACTGGATTTATCGGTGGTTTCACAGGACGCTTCATCGAAGACGTACTGACTAGCGAAGCCATTTCAACCAACTTTGTGACAGTGGATCAGGATACCCGGATCAATGTCAAGATCAAAGCTGATCAAGAAACAGAGATCAACGGGAACGGTCCAGAAGTGACAGAAGCGCAGTTGCAAGAATTACTCAGCATCCTATCAAGCTTAACAGCAGATGATGTGGTAGTCTTTGCAGGATCTGCCCCATCTTCACTTGGAAATGCTGTTTACAAACAATTGATCGCAGCAACTCGTGCGACAGGTGCACAAGTCGTTTGCGACTTTGAAGGGCAAACTTTGATTGATTCCTTGGAGTTTAATCCGCAATTGGTTAAACCAAACAACCATGAGTTGGGAGATATTTTTGGCGTGACCTTGACGGAATTGCCAGAAATCGAACGCTATGCCAAAGAAATTTTGGCCAAAGGTGCACAAAACGTCATTATTTCCATGGCAGGTGATGGTGCTCTCCTTGTCAGTCCAAGCGGTACTTACTTCGCAAAACCAATCAAAGGGCAAGTGAAGAATTCTGTTGGGGCTGGGGATTCCATGGTAGCAGGCTTCACAGGGAAGCTCGCAACGACGGGAGATGTTATCGAAGCCTTCAAATGGGGCGTGGCTTGTGGCACAGCGACCACCTTCTCAGATGATTTGGCGACAGCTGACTATATTAAAGAAACTTATGAAAAAGTAGAGGTAGAAAAACTATGAAAATTCAAGACGTTTTAAATAAAAACGTGATGTTGTTTGACCTTCAAGCAACAGATAAAGAAGGCGTGATCAATGAGATGATCCAATCGCTCGTTGACAATGGTGTGGTGACAGATTTTGAAACTTTCAAAGCTGGGATTATGAACCGTGAAGCACAAACTTCAACTGGTTTGGGTGACGGAATTGCTATGCCGCACAGCAAAAATGAAGCTGTCAAAGAAGCAACGGTCTTGTTTGCAAAATCAAACAAAGGTGTTGACTACGCCTCACTTGATGGGCAACCGACTGACTTGTTCTTCATGATCGCTGCTCCAGAAGGAGCAAACGACACTCACTTGGCAGCCCTTGCTGAATTGTCTAAGTACTTGATGAAACCAGGATTTGCGGATAAACTTCGCCAAGCAAGCACACCTGAGCAAGTGATCGCAGCCTTTGATGCGGAAGAGCAAGTAGCTGCAGCAGAAGAAGCGAAAAAAGCAGAAGCAGTCAAAGAAGCAGCTTCATCTGACAAACCTCTCATCGTTGCCGTTACAGCATGTACAACAGGTATCGCCCACACTTACATGGCAGAAGAAGCCCTCATCAAAAAAGGGGAAGAAATGGGTGTTACAGTCCGCGTTGAAACCAACGGGGCATCTGGTGTCGGTAACCGCTTGACAGCTGAAGAAATCGCAAAAGCTGAAGGGGTCATCATTGCAGCTGATAAAGCAGTTGAAACCGCTCGTTTCGATGGCAAAAAATTGATCTCTAAACCAGTCGCAGCCGGTATCCGTCAGACAGAAGAATTGATCCAAACCATCTTGGATGGAAAAGCAGATGTCTTCCACGCTGAAAATGCAGCACAAGCTAGCGCTAGCCAAGAAAAATTGAGCTTGGGTGGAGCTTTCTACAAACACCTGATGAGTGGGGTTTCTCAAATGCTCCCATTCGTTATCGGTGGTGGTATCTTGATCGCCCTTGCCTTCTTGATCGACCAAGTTCTTGGTGTGCCTCAAGATCAATTGTCTAGTCTTGGTTCTTATCATGTATTAGCAGCACAATTTAAAACAATTGGTGGAGTAGCCTTTGGCTTCATGCTTCCTGTACTTGCAGGTTACATTGGATTCTCAATCGCTGAAAAACCTGGTTTTGTAGCAGGATTTATTGCTGGATCTATTGCTAGCTCAGGTTCAGCATTTGGAAATATCGCCTACGGTGCTGCTAAAGGTGAATTACCAGCAGCCGTATCATCAGGTTTCCTTGGAGCTTTGGTAGGTGGTTTCCTTGCAGGTGGAGTTGTTCTCTTACTTCGCAAAGCCCTTGCAGGTCTTCCACGTTCACTCGATGGTATCCGCTCTATCCTTCTCTTGCCATTACTTGGTGTTGGTTTGACAGGATTCTTGATGTTCCTCATCAATATTCCAATGGCTGCTATCAATACTGGTCTTAACAACTTCCTTTCAAGCTTGTCAGGTAGCTCAGCTGTCCTTCTTGGACTTCTCGTCGGCGGTATGATGGCTGTCGATATGGGTGGACCAGTTAACAAAGCCGCTTATGTCTTCGCTACAGGTACACTTGCTGAATCTGTTGCTTCAGGTGGTTCTATTGTTATGGCAGCTGTTATGGCAGCTGGTATGGTTCCTCCATTGGCAGTATTCGTAGCAACTGTATTGTTTAAAGATAAATTCACACAAGAAGAACGCGATTCAGGTTTGACAAACATCGTTATGGGTCTTTCCTTCATCACAGAAGGTGCCATTCCATTCGGTGCAGCTGACCCAGCTCGTGCCATCCCTAGCTTCATTGCTGGTTCAGCATTGACAGGTGCCCTTGTTGGTCTTGCAGGCTTGAAACTCATGGCTCCTCACGGAGGAATCTTCGTTATCGCTCTTACATCAAATCCACTTCTATACATCTTGTTCGTATTGATCGGTGCAGTCGTAAGTGGTATCTTATTCGGATTGCTTCGCAAACCTAAAAACTAAATATGATTAAAAGGTTGGGAATGCCCAACCTTTTCTTCTTGTACTAGCGAAAAAATCACCTCATTCGGCGTTGGTATCTTGAGCTGAATTATGATATAATAAGCCTATCGCATATTTTTAGGAGAATAAAAATGGATATTCAACGTGAAAAAGAATTTGTCAGCCAATACCACTATGACGCTCGTAATTTTGAGTGGGAAAAAGAAAATGGGATCCCTGAAACAAAAGTAGATGTAAACTTTCAATTGATCAATCGTGATCAAGAACAAAACACGACTTCTTTGATTGTCATCTTGAGCTACATGATCGTTTTTGACGGTTTTGTGATCAGTGGAACTATCACTCAAATCAACCACTTGTTTGGTCGTTATGTCAATGAACCAAGTGAATTCAGCAAAGACGAAGTGGAAGAATTGGCTCGCCCTTGCTTGAATATGCTCAACCGTTTGACTTATGAAGTCACAGAAATTGCCCTCGATTTACCGGGTATTAATTTGGAGTTTTAATCAATGAAATTAGCAGTGATCACGGATTCGTCTGCCTATTTAACGCAAGACGTGCTCCATCACGACGACTTATTTATTTTAGAGATCCCGATCTATATCGACGGGGAGTCTTATGTTGAAGGGAAGAACCTGACACACGATGAGTTCTACCAAAAGATGGCGGCGTCTAAGGAATTGCCAAAGACTAGCCAGCCGAGTGTTGCAGAGTTAGAAGAAGTATTATCTGGTTTGACAGCTAAGGGCTATACGCATGCTATCGGTCTTTTCTTGTCATCAGGTATTTCTGGTTTCTACCAAAATATCCAATATTTGAAGGACGAATTCGAAGGCTTGACCGTCGAATTTCCGGATTCAAAAATCACCAGTGCTCCTCTAGGAATGATGGCAGAAGACTGCTTGAAATGGTCTGGTGAAGGCCGTTCCTTCGATGAGATTGTGGCCAATGTCCAACACCAGATTGATGGAACCTCTGCCTATATCATGGTGGATGATTTGAACCACTTGGTTAAAGGTGGTCGTCTGTCAAATGGTGCTGCTATTCTTGGAAACCTCTTGAGCATCAAGCCCATTCTTCATTTTAATGATGAAGGCGTGATTGAGGTCTTTGAGAAAGTCCGGACGGAAAAGAAAGCCATGAAACGCTTGGTAGAGATTGTTGTATCAGATATCGCAGATGGTCATTACCAAGTCTTTGTCATCCATGCCAATGTTCCTGAAAAAGCAGAAGCACTTCGCCAACTGCTCATGGAAGAAGGAGTGGAAGGTGACATTCCTTTTGCTACCTTTGGAGGGGTGATTGGGACGCACTTAGGTGACCATAGCTTAGCAGTTGGGTATATCCCTATCGTTTAAGGAGAATTCTATGTCCATTAAAGTCATTATCGCAGGTTTCAAGGGAAGAATGGGACAAGCAGCCTACAAGATGGTTTCTGGAGATCCTGAGTTAGAATTAGCTGGCTTGATCGATCCATTTACTGATGAGACAGAGGTTGCAGGAGTCCCTGTCTTTAACCGCAAAGAAGATGTTGTGGGTCTAGAGGCAGATGTTTGGGTCGACTTTACCATGCCCAAGGTAGCTTACGAGAATACTCGCTTTGCAATTGAGAATGGCTTTGCGCCTGTTGTGGGAACGACTGGATTCACTCCTGAGGAGATCCAAGAATTGATAGACCTTTCACGTGAAAAGGATTTGGGTGGCTTGATCGCGCCGAACTTTGCCATTGGAGCCGTGCTCTTGATGCAATTTGCAGCGCAAGCAGCCAAGTATTTCCCGAATGTAGAAATTATCGAATTGCACCACGATAAGAAAAAAGATGCACCGAGTGGAACAGCAATTAAGACAGCTGAGCTGATCTCAGAGAAGCGCGAGAAGATCCAGCAAGGTGCAGCAGATGAAGAAGAGTTGATGCCTGGAGCAAGAGGGGCAGAGTTTGAAGGGATGCGCATCCATTCAGTTCGATTGCCTGGCCTAGTCGCTCACCAAGAGGTGATTTTTGGTAGCCAAGGCGAAGGGTTGACTCTCCGTCATGATTCCTATGATCGTGTTTCCTTCATGACAGGAGTAAATCTAGGGATTAAAGAAGTTGTCAAGCGTCATGAGCTTGTCTATGGTTTGGAACACTTACTATGAGATTAGAAAAGATGCCTTCTGAGTTTCAGGAGGCTTTACCAATATTAGAGAAGATTAAAGCAGCTGGTTTTGAGGCCTATTTTGTAGGGGGATCTGTCCGTGATGCCCTCTTGGATCGTCCAATTCACGATGTCGATATCGCTTCCTCCTCATACCCAGAAGAGACCAAGGCCATTTTTGATCGAACAGTGGACGTCGGTATCGAACATGGGACTGTCTTAGTTCTTGAAAATGGTCAAGAATATGAAATTACGACCTTCCGGACGGAGGATGTCTATGTCGATTATCGTCGTCCGAGCTCCGTGTCTTTTGTACGCTCACTAGAAGAAGACCTCAAGCGCCGTGATTTCACCGTCAATGCCTTTGCCTTAAATGAAAAAGGAGAAATTGTTGACCTCTTTCATGGACTAGAAGATTTAGAAAACAAGGTCCTTCGGGCGGTTGGCCTTCCTCACGAACGGTTTAACGAAGATGCACTCCGGATCATGCGAGGCTTTCGCTTTCAAGCCAGTCTCGGCTTTGAATTAGAAGAGGCAACTTTTGACGCTATGAAGGAGTGTGCGCCATTACTTGAGAAGATTTCCGTAGAGCGCACCTTCATCGAGTTTGATAAACTCTTGATTTCTCCATACTGGAGACAGGGCTTGGAGGCTATGCTAGCAAGTGGAGCCTATCACTATCTGCCAGAGATGAAGGATCGTAAAGAAGCGATCGAGCGTTTGTTTGACATAGAGTTGGAATATACTTTTTCAACTTCTGAGCAAGCCTGGGCTGCTTTGGTCTTAGCACTAGAGATTCAAGATATTCCAAAATTCTTTAAGAAATGGAAGACCTCTAGAGACTTTGCTAAGACGGTGGAGCAGATCGTGGAGATTCTAAAGCTCCGAGAAAATGGAAGCCTAGACAAGCGTGCCTGCTACAAGTATGAGAAACGTTTGTTACTGGTTGCTGAAGAGCTCCGTGAAGCTTATGCCTTGAGTGTGGATTATTTGGCCATTGAGCGTGTCTATGATAGCTTGACCATTCATGATAAGCATGAAGTGGTGGTCAATGGTGGCATGCTGATCAAAGAATATGGCTTTCAACCAGGTCCAGCCTTAGGAGAGATTTTGACAAAAATTGAATATGCCATTGTCGATGGGGAACTGGCTAATGAGAAAGAGGCCATCATCGCCTATATCCAGCAAGCAAAAGAGGAGGAAAAATGAGCGATTTTATTGTCGATAAATTAACCAAATCTGTCGGAGATAAGACCGTCTTTCGTGAGATTTCCTTTATCATTCACGACTTGGATCGGATCGGATTGATCGGGGTCAATGGGACTGGAAAAACCACGCTGTTAGATGTATTGTCAGGTCGCTCTGGCTTTGATGGAGATGTGAGTCCTTTTTCTGCCAAGAGTGATTATACAATTGGTTACTTGACGCAGGAGCCAGATTTTGATGATCAAAAGACGGTTCTGGATACGGTGCTATCTAGTGATTTGCGCGAAATGCAGCTCATTCGCGATTATGAATACTTGATGGCGGATTACCGAGAAGAGAACCAAGCACGTCTGGAAAAGGTCATGGCGGAGATGGATTCGCTCAATGCTTGGGAAATTGAGAGTCAGGTCAAGACGGTCCTTTCAAAGCTTGGAATTGAAGACCTGAATGCCAAAGTTGGAGATCTATCTGGGGGCTTGCGTCGTCGGGTGCAACTGGCCCAAGTTTTGCTGTCTCACCACGACCTGCTCTTACTAGATGAGCCGACCAACCACCTGGACATTGATACTATCGAGTGGTTGACCAATTTTTTGAAGAACTCTAAGAAAACCGTGCTCTTCATTACCCACGATCGCTATTTCTTGGATAATATCTCGACACGGATCTTTGAGCTGGATCGGGCAAACTTGATTGAGTATCAAGGCAACTACCAGGATTATGTCCGCTTAAAGGCTGAGCAAGATGAGCGTGATGCGGCCCTTCTTCACAAGAAGCAGCAACTCTATAAGCAGGAGTTGACCTGGATGCGAAGACAACCCCAGGCGCGTGCGACCAAGCAACAGGCGCGGATCAATCGTTTCCATGATCTTAAGCAAGACTTGTCTGGTCAAAGCAACCAGACGGATCTAGAAATGAACTTTGAGACCAGCCGGATCGGAAAGAAAGTCATCGAGTTTAAGAATGTGAGTTTTGCTTTTGAAAATAAGCCGATTTTACAAGACTTTAACCTCTTGATGCAAAACAAGGATCGCATAGGGATCGTCGGTGATAATGGTGTCGGTAAATCGACCCTACTCAATCTGATCGCTGAGAGACTCCAGCCTCAGTCAGGGCAAGTGATTATTGGGGAAACTGTGCGGGTGGCTTATTTCTCTCAACAGATCGATGGCTTGGATGAGAGCAAGCGCGTGATCAATTTCTTGCAAGAGGTTGCGGAGGAAGTCAAGACGACTGTCGGAACAACTTCGATCGCAGATCTTTTGGAGCAATTTCTCTTCCCGCGCTCTATGCATGGAACCTTGATCGAAAAACTCTCCGGTGGGGAGAAAAAACGCCTCTTTCTCTTGAAACTCCTGATTGAAAAACCCAATGTGCTTCTCCTCGATGAGCCAACCAATGACTTGGATATCGCAACCTTGACGGTTTTGGAAAACTTCCTTCAAAACTTTGGTGGTCCAGTTATTACCGTTAGTCACGACCGTTATTTCCTAGATAAGGTCGCGAGTAAAATCCTCGCTTTTGAAAATGGGGGCATTCGTGAGTTCTTTGGTAATTATACGGATTATTTAGATGAAAAAGCCTTTGAAGCAGCCAAGGTAACGGCTAGTCAAAAGATTGAAAAAGAGAAGCCTGTCAAGCCAAAAGAAGAGAAGAAGCGCATGAGCTACATGGAGAAGCAAGAGTGGGCAAGTATTGAGGCAGATATCGAAGCGATTGAAAATCGAATTGCAGAGATTGAAGTGGAGATGAATGAAAACGGCTCTGACTTTGGCAAGTTGTCAGCCCTTCAAAAAGAACTAGATCAGGAAAACGAGCGTCTACTTGAAAAGTATGATCGTTATGATTACCTAAGTGAATTAGATGAATAAGGAGGCCCTATGAATCAATTGAATCGCATATCTCTTGGAATTTCAGCTACTATGTTTACCATTATTGGTATTGTCTTGTTTATCAATCCCATTGAGCACATCGGCTCTTTTAGCTGGTTGATCTCCTGTGGCTTCTTTTTAATCTCTTTTTCACGTTTTTCACGCTATTACCGATTGCGTCAGTCAGGTATTATCAAGCAGCAACAGCTCTTTCACAGTATGGTTGCCTTGGTGTTCGCGGTTTACTTGCTACTATATGGCTACAAGACCTTACCGATTGTCTTCCCAGTTACCTTAGGGATTTGGCTGATCTATCGCTCCGTTTTAAATTTCCGAAAAGCTAACTTCTATTCCAAGAAGATTGAAGAGCTTTCCAAGCGCTATATTTTCTTTGCCTTGGTGCAGCTCTTTATCGGCTTGTTCTTAATTGTCAGTCCATTATCAATCAGTGTCATTCTCCTGAATATTATTGGTTTGATTTTCCTGCTTCTAGGACTTCAATCTTTCAGCCTCTTGCTAAAAAGTTAAGAAAATTTACGTGCAAACCTTTGCATTTGCCCAAAAGTCTGATATAATAGAGCTGTAAGTGTTTACAAGTTTGAAAGGAGTTACAGATGTCTAAAAAAATTATTGGGATTGACCTTGGAGGAACTTCCATCAAGTTTGCCATTCTTACCTTGGATGGAGAAGTTCAAGAAAAATGGTCTATTAAAACAAATATCTTGGATGAAGGAAGTCATATTGTAGAGGATATGATCGAATCGATCGCTCATCGTTTGGAAATGCTTGGGCTTGATGCTTCTGAATTCCAAGGAATCGGAATGGGATCGCCTGGTGTTGTTGACCGTGAAAAAGGTACAGTTATTGGGGCCTACAATTTGAACTGGAAGACCCTTCAACCAGTTAAAGAAAAAATCGAAAGTGCCCTTCATATTCCATTCTTCATTGATAACGATGCCAACGTTGCTGCTTTGGGTGAACGTTGGAAAGGGGCTGGTGAAAACCAACCAGATGTTGTCTTCATGACACTTGGTACAGGTGTTGGCGGTGGTATCGTCGCTGAAGGTCGTCTCTTGCACGGTGTGCGTGGAGCTGCTGGGGAACTTGGTCACATCACGGTTGACTTTGATGATCCAATCCAATGTACCTGTGGTAAAAAAGGCTGTCTTGAAACGGTTGCGTCAGCAACAGGGATCGTCAACTTGACTCGTCGTTATGCAGATGAGTACGAAGGGGACTCTCAATTGAAAGTCTTGATCGACAATGGTGAAGAAGTGACAGCTAAAACGGTCTTTGATCTAGCAAAAGAGGGTGACGCTCTTGCTTTGATCGTTTATAAGAACTTCTCACGTTATCTTGGACTTGCTGCAGCCAATATTGGTTCAACCTTGAACCCGTCTAAGATCGTTATCGGTGGTGGGGTATCTGCTGCTGGAGACTTCCTCTTGGATGGCGTGCGCAAGGTCTTTGAAGAAAACTCATTCCCACAAGTACGTGAATCTACTCAATTGGCGCTTGCTACTTTGGGAAATGATGCGGGTGTCATCGGTGCCGCATCTCTAGTATTACAATAAGATTAAAAGGAGATTTGCCTCTCCTTTTTTCTTTATCCTGTGATATAATGAAGGCAATAGTAGATTCAAGGAGAGTATATGACAAAAGCAGATACAATTTTTAAAGAAAACATTCGAAAAATCATGGAAGAAGGGGTCTGGTCAGAGCAGGCCCGTCCTAAGTATAAGGATGGTAGAACAGCCAACTCCAAATACATCACGGGAGCCTTTATGGAGTTTGATCTTGCAAAAGGCGAGTTCCCTATTACAACCCTTCGTCCCATCGCCATTAAATCAGCCATCAAAGAGATGCTTTGGATCTACCAGGATCAGTCGAATAGCTTAGACCTGTTAGAAGATAAATACAATGTCCACTACTGGAATGACTGGGAAGTAGGGGATAGTCGGACTATCGGTCAGCGCTATGGTGCTGTGGTCAAAAAACATGACCTTACCAATAAGATCCTCAAACAATTAGAAGCCAATCCTTGGAATCGCCGCAACATCATCTCGCTCTGGGATTATGATGCTTTTGAGGAGACCGACGGACTCTTGCCATGTGCTTTTCAGACCATGTTTGACGTGCGTCGGGTTGATGGAGAGATCTATCTAGATGCGACCCTGACCCAGCGTTCAAATGATATGTTGGTAGCCCACCATATCAATGCCATGCAATATGTAGCGCTACAGATGATGATTGCCAAGCACTTTGGCTGGAAGGTCGGAAAGTTCTTTTACTTCATTAATAACCTTCATATTTATGATAATCAATTTGAACAGGCTGAAGAGTTACTCCGTCGGGAGCCCTCTGATTGCCAACCTCACTTGGTTTTGAATGTACCAGATGGAACCAATTTCTTTGACATCAAACCAGAAGATTTTGAACTGGTCGATTATGATCCAGTGAAGCCACAGTTGAAGTTTGATCTTGCGATTTAGTGATAAACCAAGGTTTTTTGATGCCCTGATCTATGGGTGAAATCCTTTTAGATTTAAAATAATTCTAGCTAAAAATTTTTACTCATTTTTGAGTCAAAATATTTTGAATATCGTTCGGGTTTTGTTAAAATAGAAAAGGTTTGGAAAAACTAAACAATTTAAAAAAGAATGTTAATTTATAGATAAATATGGAGGTCCATTAGATGGGGAAAGACTTATTTAATGATCGTATTAGCAGATTCTCAATTCGTAAATTGAATGTGGGTGTTTGCTCAGTACTTTTGGGAACACTTGTCATGGTTGGGACAGCCGCAAGTGCAGCCGCAGAAGAAAATACAAATACAACAAGTGAAAGTGTAGCAGCAGTTGCAACAGCGTCAGAAGCGTCCGCAACTTCAACAGCTACAGCAACTTCAGCAACATCAACAGCTGCAACGACATCGACTTATGATGCAAACGCAGCAATCACTGCACCAGAGACTTCAACTGCTGCAGCAACATCAACAGCACCTGCTTCAACTAGTGAAGCAAGTAGCACGAGCACAGCAGCGTCTGCAGCCTCAACTGCACCAGAAACATCAACTGCACCAAGCCTAAAAGCAACTACGCCAATAAACAAGCTTGCAGATACAACTTCAACAAGTGCAGATAAAAAAGAAACACCAACTCTTTCAGCTGGACAAGGTGTACCAACAAATAATACACTAGCCACTGAAGAGACAGCTCAAACTTCTGGTAAACGCCGTTCTCGTCGTGCTGTTGGTGATGCAAATGATCCAAACTTGATCGGAGATGATGTCCAAGATGCCACTTCAACTCCAAAAGTTGAAAAACCGGGCTTTACAACAAATATCAAAGCTACTGACTTGGCCAGCCAAATCTCTTGGTTGGACTTTGGCGATGTAGCTAGCTGGACTGGGACCACGACAACATCAAGCGGAAATCTGGCCCTTCAAGTGGGCTCAACCTACACCAAGGAAATCATGCCTGGCTATGTGGTTACTATCAAAGTTAAATCCTTAAAACCCTTCCAAGCGACAGAAATCTACAAAAAGCGCTTAGAAGAACGTGGAGCGACTGAAGCTGAAAAGGCTACCTATGACCCAAATGCTAAGAACGGATATATAGGAACAACTACTAGTGCTGCAACTAACAAAGCATTTAATAATGGTGAAGAAGCTAAAATTATTGCCGAAGCTCAAAACCGTTGGACAGAAATAAAAGGTGAAGGCATCGATACTGGCACTAAAAAAACAACCATCAGTTCCGAGTTTGAAGGTGGCAATATTGGTGTTCAGTTTGAAATTTCTGCTACCTTCCGTGGCAAAGCCGTCAAACCTGCTGTAGTCATGGCAGATGGTGAGTCCGCTAATCCTGGTGAATCGGTTATTTTCACCACAAACGGAGAAGGTTGGCAACAAATTGGGGAGTGGTATAAATATGGAAATAAATCTACTAAAACCTTTATTCCACAAGATACAGACAATTTATTTGGCCCAAATCCTACCTTTAATATAGAAGGTACGAATTACTATTCGACGAACCTTAACCTACTTAAACGTGCAAATGAAGTGGGGCCAGATAAAAAAGCGGTTGCTTGGAAGTACTTTGGAAGTGCTGATTTAACAACTGGAGGCCTCGGAACAGGGGTCTTCGGGCCAAATATTTCTGCAGGTCCTTCTGCCGTTCCCCTTGTTATGACAAAAGGAGCTTCTGAAGTTGGTCTTTACATTGCTTCAAGTGGGAAACAGGCAGCTATGCTTGGCTTCTTCCCGCTTGATGAAGGGGATGCACCGGAGTCTTATGGTAAGGCTATCCACTCTATCGCAACCGTTGATGGGATAACAGGTAAGAAAGTTAACCAGCCTTATCTTGGTCACTTGAGCCCAGATATGGATGAAAACAATACCCTTGATTGGACTGGTGATGACAAGGCGACCACTGCGGATGAAGGCATCGACCAATTACTTCCAAATGATCTCAAAGGAAAAACCAATGAGTTGATCAAGATGGACCGTACCAAACCAGGTAATTATAAGATTTCTGTTGAAGCCCATACGGATGGAGCAGCAAAAGCTAACATCTATGGTTGGATAGATTTCAACCAAAACGGAACCTTCGATGAAGATGAACGGTCTGATTTAACAACTATTACCCAAGATGGAACGGCTACGTTAAGCTTTACAAAGAGTAAAACCTATATTGATCCTAGTGTAAATGAATTGGGTGTTCGGATCCGTATCGCAAAGAATGATAAGGAGATTGAAAGCCCAACCGGTATGGCCTTGTCAGGGGAAGTTGAGGACTTCAAGACTCAAATCACCCACCCACCAAAAGGAGAATTCAAAGAAACAAGTGGTCTTCAAGGGGCGAAGCAAACTGCAACTGTAGCCTTTACTGCTCGAGGTTTGCAAGGCTATAGCTTAACTGAGCCAGCTAAAATTGACGAAACAATTGAACCTTACATTGTTGATTCTAATGGTAACAAAGCTACTTTGGATGCGGAAGGTTACTATGTCGTGCCAGGTCAAGGTAAATACAAAGTTACTGGTAATGGTAAAGATGTAGATGTGGAATTCATCCCAGAAGATCACTTCCTTGGAACAGCTGACGGTATCTCTATCCGTCGTACAGACAGCAATGGCTACGATACAGGTTGGTCTACAAAATTCCCAGCTGATGAAGCCAATGTAGATACTGTTTTGAATACTATGGATGGTCTTTATATCCCAACTGTTACACCAACGGAAATTGAAGGGGTAGATAAGACTTCAACAGATGTCCAAGGTGCGACTCAAACTGGTACACCAACCTTTAACACAACTACAACTAATGCAAATGGCGAAAAGATCTCTGTCACTCCAAGCTTGGAATACCCTGCTAAATTGGTGGACCCAGCGACTGGTCAAGTAACCAATGCAACCTCTGTAACAGTAGCAGGCGAAGGAACATACAGCATTGATGATGCTACTGGTAAAGTAACCTTTGTTCCAGAACCAGGATTCACAGGTACAGCTCAAGGTGTTACCGTATCTGTAACGGCTCCTGTCGGAAAAGATAAAGACGGTACCGTCCGTGATGAATACCTTAAGACAGCAACAGCTAAGTACACTCCAACTGTAACTCCAATTACCATCACTCCTACAGACAAGGTTTCTGAGGATATCCAAAACGTTCCTCAAACACAAACACCAACCTTTGATTTGAGTAATGATAAGACTGCTGAAATCACTAGCAAGAAATTGGTGGATCCAGCAACTGGTCAACCAACTGATGAAACAACTGTGACAGTAGCAGGAGAAGGTAGCTATACTATCGACCCAACGACTGGAGCAGTAACATTTACGCCAGAAAAAGACTTTGTTGGTACTGCAAAAGGAGTAACTGTTCAGGCAACTGCTACTATTACAAATGCTAATGGTAAGACTGCAACCATTACTTCAGATGCGACCTACACACCAACTGTTGTGCCAGCAGTTCCAACTGCAAACCCTGCAACTTCAAAAGATATCCAAGGTGCGACTCAAACCGGTACACCAACCTTTGCAGGAACTACTGTTCAAGTAAATGGTGAAGACAAAGCTATTACCATAAAAGACAATAGCTACACATTGCTAGATAAAGATGGTAACGAAGTTTCAACGACACCAGCTTATGCGGCAGACGGTACAACCGTGATCGGTAACTTCACAATCGACCCAGCAAATGGTCAAGTAACTTTCACACCGACTGATAAATCATACACTGGTGCAGTCACACCAGCCAAGGTTCAAGCTGAAAGCTCAAACGGTATCAAGGTGGATACAACTTACACACCAGAAATCGTTCCAGTAACCCCAACAGCAACATCAGCTGAAACAAAAGATGTTCAAGGTGCCACTCAAACAGGTAAACCTGAATTCAAGGGTGGAACCGTAACGGTTGATGGCGTTGAGAAGACTGTTGAAATCAACGAAGATGTTCCAGCAACATTCGACGACGGTTCAACAACTAAGACCGTTGAAGGTGTTGGTACTTACACAGTAGCAGCAGACGGTACTGTTACATTTGTACCAGAAAAATCATTTGTCGGAACTGCACCAGCGGTGACCGTTGTCCGCGAAGATAAGAACGGAACCAAAGCTTCTGCAACCTACACACCAACAGTATTACCAGTAACCCCAACAGCTACACCAGCAGAAACAACTGATATTCAAGGTGCTACTCAAACAGGTAAACCTGAATTCAAGGGTGGAACTGTAACGGTTGATGGCGTTGAAAAGACTGTTGAAATCAATGAAGATGTTCCAGCAACATTTGACGATGGCTCAACGA
>NZ_KV818847.1:243458-244085 GCF_001815045.1 Streptococcus sp. HMSC065E03
TGAACGATGATGTTCCAGCAACCTTCGATGATGGTTCAACAACTAAGACAGTTGATGGCGTTGGTACTTACACAGTAGCAGCAGACGGAACTGTAACCTTTGTCCCTGAAAAATCATTTGTCGGAACTGCACCAGCCGTAACGGTTGTTCGTGAAGATAAGAACGGAACCAAAGCTTCTGCAACTTATACACCAACTGTAACTCCTGTCACACCGACAGCGACACCAGTTGAAACAACAGGTAAGCAAGGTCAAACCCAAACAGGTAAGCCTGTATTTACTGAAGGCAACAGCCGTGTGCCAATGAACGATGATGTTCCAGCAACATTTGACGATGGCTCAACGACTAAGACTGTAGACGGTGTTGGTACCTACACAGTAGCAGCAGACGGTACTGTTACATTTGTACCAGAAAAATCATTTGTCGGAACTGCACCAGCGGTGACCGTTGTCCGCGAAGATAAGAACGGAACCAAAGCTTCTGCAACTTATACACCAACTGTGACTCCAGTCACTCCAACTGCAACACCAGTTGAAACTACAGATATCCAAGGTGCTACACAAACTGGTAAACCTGTATTTACTGAAGGCGATAGCCGTGTGCCAATGAACGATGATGTTCCAGCAA
>NZ_KV818847.1:244185-246253 GCF_001815045.1 Streptococcus sp. HMSC065E03
ACACAGTAGCAGCAGACGGAACTGTAACCTTTGTTCCTGAAAAATCATTCACAGGTAAAGCACCAGCCGTAACAGTTGTTCGTGAAGATAAGAACGGAACTAAAGCTTCTGCAACTTACACACCAACCGTAACTCCAGTAACTCCAACTGCAACACCAGCTGAATCTACTGGACCTCAAGGTCTTGTTCAAACTGGCACTGTAACCTTCACTGAAGGTGATGAAGTAGCTCCAATTAACAAGGATTCGATTACTCTTCTTGATGAAAATGGTCAACCAGCAGCATCAGTAGAAGCGAAATCACCAGCAGGTGATGTGATCGGTACATACACAGTTGATAAAGACACAGGTGTAGTTACTTTCACACCAACAGATAAATCTTACTCAGGTGATGTGGTTCCAGTTAAGGTTCAGGCAGCTGATGCAAATGGAACTACAGTTGAAACAACTTATACACCGAAGATTACTCCGGTTGTTCCAACTTCTGAAGATGCTACATCGACAGATATTCAAGGTCAAACACAATCTGGTAAACCAACCTTCACGGAAGGCAATCCAAATGTTCCAATCGATGAAGATACTCCAGCTACCTTCGAAGATGGCTCAACCACTAAGACAGTAGATGGTGAAGGAACATATACTGTTGCTCCAGATGGAACCGTAACCTTCGTACCAGAAAAATCATTCACTGGAACTGCTACAGGCGTAACAGTGAAACGCGTGGACAAGAACGGTACTGAAATCACAGCTAAGTACACACCAACTGTGACACCAGTAACACCAACAGCAACACCAGCTGAATCAACAGATATCCAAGGTGCAACTCAAACTGGTAAACCTAAATTCACCGAAGGTGACAGCCGTGTACCTATGAACGATGATGTTCCAGCAACCTTCGATGATGGATCAACTACGAAGACTGTAGATGGTGTTGGTACATACACAGTAGCAGCAGACGGTACAGTAACCTTTGTACCAGAAAAATCATTCGTTGGAACTGCACCAGCCGTAACAGTGGTTCGTGAAGATAAGAACGGAACAAAAGCTTCTGCGACTTATACACCAACCGTAACACCAGTTACACCAACTGCAGAAGATACAACATCTACTGACAAACAAGGTCAAACGCAAACAGGTACACCAACCTTCACACCAGGTAATCCAAATGTTCCAATGGATGATGATACACCTGCAATATTTGAAGATGGCTCAACAACCAAGACTATTCCTGGTGAAGGAACTTACACTGTTGCTCCAGACGGAACCGTAACCTTTGTTCCAGAAAAATCATTCACAGGAGAAGGTACAGGCGTAACAGTTAAACGTGTCGATAAGAACGGTACTCCAGTTACTGCTAAGTACACACCAACTGTGACACCGGTAACACCAACAGCAACTCCAGCTACATCAGAAGCACCTCAAGGTGTGGTTCAAACTGGAACAGTAACCTTCACTGAAGGTGACCCAGTTGCACCAATTGACAAAGATACCATTACTCTTCTTGATGAAAATGGTCAGCCAGCAGAATCTGTAGTTGCTAAATCACCAGAAGGTAAAGAAATTGGTACTTTCACAGTTGATAAAGAAACAGGCCTTGTAACCTTCACACCAACTGATAAATCTTACTCAGGTGATGTGGTTCCAGTTAAGGTTCAAGGTAAAGATACAAACGGAACAGTTGCTGAAACAACTTACACACCGAAGATCACTCCAGTTGTCCCAACTGCTGAACCTGCAACATCTACAGATATCCAAGGTAAAACACAAACAGGTACACCAAGCTTCACACCTGGTAACCCTGCAATCCCAATGGATGATGATGTGCCAGCAACCTTTGAAGATGGTTCAACTACGAAGACCATTCCAGGAGAAGGAACTTACACAGTTGCTCCAGATGGAACTGTAACCTTCGTACCAGAAAAATCATTCACAGGAACAGGTACAGGCGTAACAGTGAAACGTGTTGATAAGAACGGTACTCCAGTTACTGCAACTTACACACCAACTGTAACACCTGTTACACCAACTGCAACTTCAGCAGTATCTACTGATGTGCAAGGTGCAACTCA
>NZ_KV818847.1:246353-262054 GCF_001815045.1 Streptococcus sp. HMSC065E03
TTACTGAAGGTGACAGCCGTGTACCAATGAACGACGATGTTCCAGCAACATTTGACGATGGTTCAACTACGAAGACAGTAGATGGCGTTGGTACTTATACTGTAGCCCCAGACGGAACAGTTACATTTGTACCAGAGAAATCATTTGTCGGAACTGCACCAGCAGTGACAGTGGTTCGTGAAGATAAGAACGGAACCAAAGCTTCCGCAACTTACACACCAACTGTAACGCCTGTTACACCAACTGCAACTCCAGCAGTATCTACTGATGTGCAAGGTGCAACTCAAACAGGTAAACCTGTATTTACTGAAGGTGACAGCCGTGTACCAATGAACGATGATGTTCCAGCAACATTTGACGATGGTTCAATTACGAAGACAGTTGAAGGTGTTGGTACTTATACTGTAGCCCCAGACGGAACAGTTACATTTGTACCAGAGAAATCATTTGTCGGAACTGCACCAGCAGTGACAGTGGTTCGTGAAGATAAGAACGGAACCAAAGCTTCCGCAACTTATACACCAACAGTAACTCCTGTGACTCCAACAGCTGATCCTGCAACATCTACAGATATCCAAGGTCAAACACAAACTGGTAAACCAAGCTTCACGCCTGGTAACCCAAGTGTACCAATGGATGATGATGTACCAGCAACCTTTGAAGATGGATCAACTACTAAAGTTATTCCAGGAGAAGGAACTTACACCGTTTCTCCAGACGGAACTGTAACCTTTGTACCAGAAAAATCATTCACAGGAACAGGTACAGGCGTAACCGTGAAACGTGTTGATAAGAACGGTACATCAATTACCGCTACTTACACACCAACAGTAACACCAGTTACACCAACTGCAGAATCAGTTACTTCAATTGGTAAGAAGGGTCAAACCCAAACAGGCAAACCAACCTTCACAGAAGGTGATAGCCGTGTACCAATGAATGACAAGGTTCCAGCAACCTTTGAAGATGGTTCAACTACGAAGACAATTCCAGGTGTTGGTACTTACACAGTAGCAGCAGACGGAACAGTAACATTCACTCCAGAACCTGAATTCACAGGAACTGCACCAGCAGTGACAGTGGTTCGTGAAGATGTGAACGGAACAAAAGCTTCTGCAACTTACACACCAACTGTCCTTCCAATCACTAAGTTTGTTGATAAAGAAGGTAAGGAAATCCCAGGATATCCTACAGTTGATGGAGAAGAACCAAAAGCTGAAATTCCAGGTTACCGCTTTGTGGAAACGAAGAAATTGCCTAATGGTGATACAGAACACGTCTATGAAAAAGTTACGACTTCATATGTAGACGAAAATGGGGACCCAATCCCAGGTAACCCAACAGAAGATGGGGAACAACCGAAGAAGGATATCCCAGGTTATGACTTCGTGAAGACTGTTGTAGATAAAGATGGAAACACTCAACATATCTACAAGAAGACTGTGACACCAACTCCAATGCCGGATCCAACTCCGACACCAGAGCCACAGCCACAGCCTACTCCACAGCCTACTCCACAACCACAACCTACTCCACAACCAAAACCAGAAGAACCAACGATTCCTGTCGTTCCAGAAACGAAAGAAGAAGTGAAGTATATCGATCCACAAAATCCTACTGCACAACTTCCAAACACAGGAACAAAAGAATCTTCTACTGCTGGTCTTGCAATCTTTAGTGCTTTAGCAGGTCTGTCATTATTCGGATTTGCAAAACGCAAAAAAGAAGACTAAGCTAACTTGTGGCTAAGAAAAACCGCGAAAATCTCGCGGTTTTTTTCTGTTTGTATTTAAAAAATATCCTCCAAACTAGATAGTTGAAATCAGTCTTTTATAAGAAAATTTGATAAAATAGAAGTATCAGTGTAAAGGATGAGAGAATGAAAAAGATAATTGGTATCTGGGCTCAAACTGAAAATGGCATTATTGGAAAGGACCAAGTCATGCCTTGGCATCTGCCAGCTGAGCTTCAACATTTCAAAGAAACAACCATGGGACAAGCCATTCTCATGGGAAGAGTGACCTTTGATGGTATGAAAAAACGGGTTCTACCAGGTCGGACTAGTATTATCTTAACGCAAGATCAAGCCTATGATCCTGAAAACGATGCTGTACTCGTCATGCACAGCAAAGAAGAAGTCTTGGAGTGGTACCAGAACCAAGAGAAGAATCTTTACATTATTGGAGGCAGTCAGATTTTAAAGCTCTTCTCTGACCAGTTAGAAGAATTGATCCAGACCATGATTCATGCAACGATTGATGGAGATACATTGGCACCAAAATTTGAAGAGAACCGCTATGAAAGAGTCCGTCAAGTCCATCATCCGAAAGATGAGAAGAACCCATATGATTTTACGGTCAACTATTATAAGAGAAAGGATTTAGACTAATGGAGCGAAGTGTCTTTGGTTTTTTTACAGCTGTCCTATGTGTCATCTGTTTGATTTGCGCCTTACAAACCTTTCGTAAAAAACGGTTTGGCCTCGCTATTTTATTCTTACTAAATGCTTTTACCAATCTTGTGAATTCCATTCACGCCTTTTACATGACCTTATTTTAAACTAAATAGAAACAGAAAATGACAGAAAGAGGAAATACATGCCAACGAATCAAAATAATGATATGATGGTTTATTGTTCATTTTGCGGAAAGAGTCAAGATGAAGTCCAAAAAATCATTGCAGGAAACAATGCGTTTATCTGTAATGAATGTGTAGAGTTAGCACAAGAAATTATCCGCGAGGAGCTAGCAGAAGAAGTTCTTGCAGACCTTAGCGAAGTTCCAAAACCAATCGAATTGCTCAATATCTTGAACCACTATGTGATCGGTCAAGATCGTGCCAAACGTGCCCTTGCTGTAGCGGTATACAACCACTACAAACGCATCAACTTCCACGATACGCGCGAAGACGAGACAGATGTTGAATTGCAAAAATCAAACATCCTCATGATCGGCCCTACTGGTTCAGGTAAGACTTTCTTGGCCCAAACCTTAGCACGTAGCTTGAATGTCCCATTTGCCATTGCAGATGCAACAGCCTTGACAGAAGCTGGTTATGTGGGTGAAGACGTTGAAAATATTCTTTTGAAACTTCTTCAAGCGGCTGATTTCAACATCGAACGTGCTGAACGAGGAATTATCTATGTCGATGAAATCGATAAGATCGCTAAGAAGAGTGAAAATGTTTCTATCACACGTGACGTTTCTGGTGAAGGGGTACAACAAGCCCTCTTGAAGATTATCGAAGGAACTGTCGCTAGTGTCCCACCACAAGGTGGACGCAAACACCCACAACAAGAGATGATCCAAGTGGATACCAAGAATATTCTCTTCATCGTGGGTGGGGCTTTTGACGGGATCGAAGAAATTGTCAAACAACGTCTCGGTGAAAAAGTCATCGGTTTCGGTAAGAACAATAAAGCTATTGATGAATCAAGCTCTTACATGCAAGAAATCGTAGCAGAAGATATTCAAAAATTCGGGATTATCCCAGAATTGATCGGACGTCTTCCAGTCTTTGCTGCTCTTGAGCAATTGACAGTTGACGACCTTGTCCGTATCTTGAAAGAGCCACGCAATGCCTTGGTAAAACAATATCAAACCTTGCTCTCTTATGATAATGTTGAATTGGAATTCGATGATGAAGCCCTTCAAGAGATTGCCAATAAAGCCATCGAAAGAAAAACAGGAGCTCGTGGACTTCGTTCGATTATCGAAGAAACGATGATGGATGTCATGTTTGAAATTCCAAGTCAAGAAAATGTCAAACTTGTTCGAATTACAAAAGAAGCTGTAGATGGAACTGAAAAACCAATTCTCGAAACAGCCTAGAAAGATAAAATATGGAAATTAACACACATAATGCGGATATCCTCTTAAGCGCTGCAAATAAGAGTCATTATCCTCAAGATGAGATTCCAGAAGTTGCACTTGCCGGTCGATCCAATGTCGGCAAGTCTTCTTTTATTAATACTCTCTTAAATCGAAAAAACCTGGCCAGAACATCTGGGAAACCAGGAAAAACTCAATTGCTCAATTTCTTTAATATCGATGATAAACTCCGTTTGGTAGACGTACCTGGTTATGGCTATGCACGTGTCTCGAAAAAAGAGCGCGAGAAGTGGGGGCGGATGATCGAAGAATACCTTACTAGTCGTGAGAACTTAAAAGCAGTCGTTAGCCTAGTCGATTTTCGTCATGAACCTTCTGCAGATGATGTTCAGATGTATGAGTTCTTAAAATATTATGAGATTCCTGTGATCTTAGTTGCTACCAAGGCAGATAAGATTCCGCGTGGAAAATGGAATAAACATGAATCGATTATCAAGAAAAAACTAGATTTTGATCCAGCTGACACCTTTATTGTCTTTTCTTCGGTCACCAAAGAAGGACTAGAGAAGTCATGGGATGCTATTTTAGAAAATGCGTTTTACGAAATAAATTGAAATGACATGAAAATGTCATTTTTGTTTTGGATTTATCTCGCAATTGTAATACAAGTGTAATATAAGTGCCTTTGTTTTCTTCTATTTATATGGTATAATCTCTATAAAGATAAAAGATGATAAAAAATTAATTGGAGATAAATTGTATTATGAAAAAGAAAATACGGAATAAAACGAAATTATTTGGTTTGTTCGTTTCTGTATTAGCAGTGGGGACATTTGCTGCTGCTATGAGCGAGCACGTCACATCAGTTGGTGCTAATGATGGAACTTACCAAGCTTATTCAGACCCTACTGAAGCTTTCATCTCACAAATTGGTGAGTCAGCTCGTCAGCTCGGTCAAGAGAATGACCTTTATGCTTCCGTTATGATCGCACAAGCCATTCTTGAAAGTGGATCAGGTCAGTCTGGCTTGTCTTCTTATCCGCATTACAACCTTTTCGGGATAAAAGGAAGTTATGCTGGTCAATCTGCAGTAATGCAAACTTGGGAAGATGATGGTGCTGGAAATGCCTATACGATTAATGACGCATTTCGTTCTTACCCATCTTACTACGAATCATTGCAGGACTACGTAGCTGTTTTGAAACAAGGACATTTTGCAGGTGCATGGAAGAGCAACACCTCTAGTTATCAAGATGCAACAGCAGCTTTGACAGGTGTTTATGCGACAGACACAAGCTACTATGCAAAACTTAATAACATCATTGAAACTTATAATTTAACTCAATACGATTCACCAAATGTTCAAGGTGGTATTACAGGTTCGGTATACAATCCATATCGTCAACAGTTCACTTCACAAGAAATCTTGAATTTGGATATCGCTTGGGCAAACCGTTTGAATTATTAAAACTAAAACAGGCAGATGCCTGTTTTTTTATTTGTTTTTAGCACACAGTGATATTCGATATAAAACGTATATGATGAAAAGTTAAGAATTCTTCCTGAAAACCTTTTCAAACTTTTCTCTCTATGATATAATGATTTTGTTCACAAACATTATATAAGGAGAATAGTATGTCTGAATCTAATTTTATTCAAAAAGTTGGAGCGGCGTGTAATAAGAAGGAAGATCTCTAACAGAAATCTAAAACGCGCTATGCAGTCCGTTCTATTTTTGCTGGAGGATTTCTTACTTTAAGTACGGCGGTCGGAGCAGTTGCAGCTGACTTATTAAATACCTTTGTACCTGGATCTGGTCGTTTTCTATTTCCATTCATCTTTGCCTGGGGTTTGGTATACCTCTTATTCTTAAATGCGGAATTAACCACCTCAAATATGATGTATTTGACGGCGGGGACCTATCTAAAGAAAATTAATTGGAAGAAAGCGCTGGAAATTCTTCTTTATTGTACCTTCTTTAATTTAATTGGTGCTTTAATCGTCGCTTTTCTTTTCAATCAAACAACTGCCTTCGCACATATCGATCCAAAAGGATTCCTAGCTACGGTGGCAGAAAATAAACTCCAACGAAGCAATCAAGTGGTTTTCTTTGAAGGGGTTATTGCCAATATCTTTGTAAATATTGCTATTCTTTCTTATTTATATTTCAAAGATGAAACAGCCAAGGTGCTCTTAGCCCTCTCTGCTATTTATATGTTTGTCTTTATGACCAATGAACACTTGGCTGCAAACTTTGCTTCCTTCTCATTATTGAGCTTTAATTCAGTTTCTAGCCAATTGCCACATTTTGAGTTTTTAAATATTTTACGTCACTATAGCGTAACCTTCTTTGCCAACTGGGTAGGAGGAGGAGTCCTAATGGGACTAGCCTATGCTTGGTTGAATAATATCAAGAGTCTTTATAACGATTAAAAAATATAAAAAAAGTTTGCAAAAGTACTTGCATTCTTTTTTTATATATGATAAACTAATCTACGGTTTGAAAAAACTGCCTAAGACAGTAGGGGAGCTCGACTCATAAAGATCCTACCGAGGACAAAACGTATCAATTAAAAGAAGCGTATTGTACTTTCGTGTCTAGGTTTGGGCGCGTTTTTCTTTTGGAAAAATTCCCCAAGCAAAATAATTACGGAGGTGAACACACTAATGAGTGAAGCAATTATTGCTAAAAAAGCGGAACTTGTTGACGTGGTAGCTGAAAAAATGAAAGCTGCTGCATCAATCGTCGTTGTAGATTCTCGCGGTTTGACAGTTGAGCAAGATACAGTTCTCCGTCGCAACCTTCGCGGAAGCGAAGTTGAGTTTAAAGTTATCAAAAACTCAATCTTGCGTCGTGCAGCTGAAAAAGCTGGTCTTGAAGATCTTGCATCTGTATTCGTTGGACCTTCTGCAGTAGCATTTTCTAACGAAGATGTTATCGCACCTGCGAAAATCTTGAACGATTTTGCAAAAGACGCTGAAGCACTTGAAATCAAAGGTGGTGCAATCGAAGGCGCTGTCGCATCTAAAGAAGAGATTCTTGCACTTGCAACTCTTCCAAACCGCGAAGGACTTCTTTCTATGCTCCTTTCTGTACTTCAAGCGCCAGTGCGCAACGTTGCTCTTGCAGTCAAAGCGGTTGCAGACAACAAAGAAGACGCAGCTTAATCTTAAGCTACGCAGCGTAGCCTAGCTACAAAAAATAAAAACATAAAATTAAAACTTATTTGGAGGAAATAACAATGGCATTGAACATTGAAAACATTATTGCTGAAATTAAAGAAGCTTCAATCCTTGAATTGAACGACCTTGTAAAAGCTATCGAAGAAGAATTTGGTGTAACTGCAGCTGCTCCTGTAGCTGTTGCTGCAGCTGGTGCTGCTGACGCAGGTGCTGCTAAAGATTCATTCGATATCGAATTGACATCTGCAGGCGACAAGAAAGTCGGCGTTATCAAAGTTGTACGTGAAATCACTGGTCTTGGTCTTAAAGAAGCTAAAGAACTTGTTGATGGTGCACCTGGTGTCATCAAAGAAGGTGTTGCTGCAGCTGAAGCTGAAGAAATCAAAGGTAAATTGGAAGAAGCTGGAGCTTCAGTTACTCTTAAATAATAGAGTAACGCAAATTGAATGCGAAAGCCTAGTATATTAAGGTTAAGAATTGCTTAAGGTGATTTAAATCTTAAAGAGGGGAGTTATTCCCCACCAAATCCCCGCCAAGTTAGATCTTGGCGGGGATTTTTTTCTACAACAAAATAGACTATATAATCCCTTTGTTAGTTTTACCTTATGCAGAAAGCATGGTGATGTTTTAAACTAAATCCAATCATCGCCTTCAACTGGTGCATATGCCCACCACACCCAAGCTAAACCAAGATCAGTAGCTTGAATAATACTATTTCGCATAGTAATTAAATTATGATAAAGTGCAAAATCAATGTATTCATTTAACTGATTTCTTTTATCAGCATAGCCTTCTTCAATTAATTTTGAGATTGATTCAGGTGAACTAACGTATTCTAAAAAGCTAGTGAAGTAGGTATCTGTTATTAATTTTTCACGAATTTCAAAATTTGAACCTTTGAATTCTCTTTGTAACTGATTTTTAATTGACATCTTTTTCTCCTTTAAATTTATACCATGTCTGTAAAATGTGTTAAAACTATTAGCCATACAACAACCCATATTTTAAGTATGCCATAAAAACGTCGAAAAACTGTTTTTTTCCGTTTTTTTTTCTTCATTTTTTAGTCGAAAATGAAATACTTTAAAGAATATAGTTGGTCACTGTAACGGATAGACGCCAGTGGGAAAGATGGAAGACCGAGACAGCCATCAAGGCTAAACGATTATATTTTGTAGGCAGGGCTGAATTTAAGGCTTTTTTATAGTTTGATCCACGAATTTTATAAGGTTCATCTCTTAGTTCATTAATGAAGTTTTTCTTTTGTTTTTCAAATTTCTTTAATGATTTATCCCTTAAATTTTGGTGACCAACCTCCCAACGTTCTATTAAAAAATTTTTTAAATTCACCTTGAAATTTGGATTATCTTGGAGTTTCTTCAAGTAGAAGTAATAACACTCTCTTGCATGTTGAGCTCGCATCCCATGTAGATTGATTAGATTATTCATTTCCACATCTGTAAAGATATAATCATCCTCTTGTTTATTTTTAAAAGTATCGAGGACTACTGGAACATCTTGAGGAAGAATAAGTTGAGGTTGAAATTTTCCTCCCTTCCCACGCTGAACTAAAACATAGTAATTTCCATTATTATCTTTTCGAATATCTTTTCCTTTTAATTTTTTTAATTCGGATCTACGAATCCCAACTGCCCTCTGAAAATTAACCAGCCGAGAGAAGCGAGAGTCTGTTTCTTGATGTTTACCTTGTGAGTTTTTTGATTTTACACGACCTCGGATAATTTTGTCACTTGAACGCTTGTCTTTTCTAATTCTATTCATATTGATATCAACTGCTTTGCAGATAGGTGCTAAATAAGTATGAATTGTAGCAACAGAGTATTGCTTTGGATCATCATTTAGATCTAGTTGATATAGTTGAATCGCTTCTTCAGTAATATCTGATTTTTTCCTAATGTTGTGTTCTTTAGCCCACTTTGTGAAGCGAGTAATTGCTCTTTTATAGCTTGTCCTCGTTCGATTGTTTGTGATATTTTTTGAAGCTGCAATAAATAAATCGTGCTTGAGGGAATTTCTTTTTCTTGGCATTATACATTCCTTTCTATCTAAAATAGTACATATTATTGTTAAACTGCCTCCCACCCTTTTTTTAAAAGCTGGGTATGCTTTTGATTCTTCCCATCGAGGCTAACTCTTGAAGTTTAATGTTTTCGATAGATTTTCAGTACTCACCGTGATCTATGTTTGGAAGGATCATAAAGATGTCATTGCTTGTTCGAGCTAATAAAACTTTTCTATTTTACTTTTTTTATTACATTATTTTTTTACTTTGCTAAACTAGTTATTTTTTTAGTTTTTACTTTTATTTTTACCTTTTTTATTTTACCTTAAACACGTTTTTCTTTACTTTTTTATCTACTAAATGGTTATTCTTTACTTCATGTTATTCAGTAGAGAATAACCATTTAGATTTTCTTTCTTTTTTTCTTAGTTTTTTCCTTTGCAATGACTAGCATATGAGAAATAAGTATGTTAACCGTGTCCGGTAACAAACTTTCTCCCATATGACTAATGGCTCTACTTATTCAATTCAATTTAATTTATAATAATAGTATGCCATATTTTTATAAAAATAAAGATAGAAGAAAAACATCGTTATTTTAGGAGTGGAAATGTTGTTTTTATTTTTACAAAAAAATGGCATAATAATAGTATAGATAAAAAAAGGCAGTGGTGAACTGTCTTTTTTTGTTCCTTAAAAAAAGGGGGTAGCAGATGCTCAAGAACAATCGTTTAATAATAATATTAAAGAGAGTAAGGCCACCGTGAAAATTCACGAATGAAAAATATTTTTTAATAATAATCGGAGGAAAACAAAATGAAAACGTATAAAAACCATGTGATTAATTTAACCCAACAATATCTTACAGAGTTAATTAATCACAATGAAGAAGTCAATATTAGAATGTTTTATTCAACATTTGAAGAGGATCAGTATATCTCAATCTTGAATGAGCAGGATCAAGAAGTGTCTTTCAATTTTGTAAATGATAGCATTGAAATTGAATTGATTGATCCATTGTGTGAGAAAATTTTGATTACATTTGATACTGTAGAACAGACAGCCAAAGTTCATCGAGTATTTAAATTTCTCTTAGATTTGTTTTTTAAATTCAATTGGCATGAATCAATTGCAGCTTTATCAGTAGCAGATTTCTGGGAATTAATCAAGAATTACGAGAATGATAACCTCGATATGACGTTTGGTTACCCAAGAATCGCAGGCTCCAATAGCTAATAACCATATTTTTACGCACAAAAAGAGTGGGAAAGGAATCGTTTTTATACTTATCCTTTTCCACTCTTTTTATTTTGTCTCGTTAATAATTGTGTTAATAGCTGAAATGACTTTATTTTGTTTGTACTCTGGTAAAGATTTGATAGTGTCGATAAGCTGTGCTAAGTCAGTACTTTCTTCTTTAAGTGTTAAATCAAAAAAAGTTTGTAGATCAACATTCAACGCATCTATAATTTTCTCCAGAGTACTAATTTTTATATTGGGCTCTAAATTTTCTAACTTATACGCGTAATTGGTACCAAGATCTGCTTTTTCTTCTAATTGTTCCTGAGTCATTCCTGACTGGGTCCGCAGAATCCGTATTCGTTTGCTTATATACTTTTGTAATTCTGACATTGCTCACCTCTTAAGACTATTTTACAGCCTTATAAGGTTAGGTTCTAGTTCTTAAAAGGTTGGTTACAACTTTACAAAGTTGCTAAAATATAGTATAATTCGGTTGTTTATAATTATATAGTGATAATTTGCTCAATACTCTATCATAAAGGTGGGAATTATGAAAAAGAAAACGATCAAAGCAACTGTATCTGCTGTATCAATAGCTACAGCTTTTGCGGGAATTTCCGTTGTACAAGCGGATGAAGTAACTGCAACTCAGCCAAATGAGTCGACATTAAGTACTGGATCGACAACTTCTTCGTCTACAAATATAAAACAAGTAGACGGAGTATTTGTACATAATGGAGTTGCAACTGTAACGAAAACGCCAACTTCTGAAGTTGTAGAAGAAGCAAGAACGATCAAGGAAGAAACGGATCAATCGGTTTCAAATCAAGAAAGTGCATTAGAAGACGCTAAGACTTCGGAAGCAGTCGCTGGATCAAAAGTTTCCAAAGAAAGTGTTAACTTAAAGAATGCTGAAGCAAATAAAGAATCAGCTACGCCTGAAAAAATTGAAAAAACCAAGAATGAAATATCAGAAGTAAAAGCTGATATTGAGAAAAAGGAAACTTCACAAAAAGATGCAACTGATAAAGTTCTAGAAGCTGAGAAGAAACGTAATCAGCAATCAGAGGTTATTAAAAAAGATCAAGATAAAATTTCAGAGCAAGAAAAGAAAGTTTCGACAGCTGAGGAAGCAGTAGAAACTGCACAAAAAAATCTTGATGGTACTGGAGCATCGGAAATCATTGCTGAAAGAGACAAAGCAAAAAGTGATGTAGCTGAAAAAGAATCAGCAGAAGAATCAGCGAAAAAGGCTTTGGAAAATGCTATTAGCGAAGACAAAAATAAAGCTGAAGAACTCAGTAAAGCTTCAGCTGATGAAAAAACGCAACTTAGTGCTAGTCAGGTTTCTGCTAAACAATTAGCAGATGCTAAAAAGGTTGCAGAAGAAGCAGCGAGTGCATTAGTGAAGGCTCAAAAAGAGAAAGAAACTGCTCAGAAAGTTTTAGACGGTACTGGCGTTGAAGAAATTGTAGCAGAACGTGATGCTGCTAAAATAAATTTAGATGCTAAAACAGCAACTGAAAATACAGCAAAACAGGAACTCGATCGTGCCAAAGAAGCGGATGATAAAAAAGCTACTGCACTAAAAAATGCAAAGTCTGTCGAAACAGATCAAATAAAGAAAAGCCAAGAAACGGCGAAAAACTTGTCATCTGCTGAGGAAAAACAAAAACAAGCACAAGAGAATCTAAAGAAAGCTCAAGAAAATAAGGTATCAGCGCAAAGTAATCTTGATGCTTCTGAATCACAACTTGCCCAAACAATTGCAAATCGTGATAGTAAAGCAAATGATTTAGCAAATAAACAAAATAGTAAGATTCGTGCAGAAGAAGAGCTCAAAACAGCTAAACAAAATGATGCTAAAAAAGCTTCAGAAATTTCAGCTTTAACTACTAAGAAAAACCAAGAAGAGGCTAAAGTAAATGAAACTTCAAATGAGCTAGCGAGTGCAACATCAGTAGCTCAGGAAGCAAAAGAGAATAAAGAGAAGGCTGATCAAGCAGTTGAAATGCTGAATCAACAAATTGCAGCAATTAAAAATCTCACTATTCCTCAATTGCCTCAAGATGTCATTGATGCCTATAAGGCTTACCTTGCTGATGACTCAGACGCAAATAAAAATGCCTTAAACGACGTTATTCAAAAATGGTTCAAAGATAGTAAATATGATTTTGGAACTGCATTAACAGAATATTCCCCTGAACACCAAAATATATTCATAAAGGAATGGTCAAACAAGGATATTGTTTTGCCGATCGATGATTCAGTCGTAGATTTAGACAATTTAACTGACAAGCAAATTGAAGCTTTGAGCCAATATTATGCACTTCTCGCCAACAATCTGCAAGACCAAGTTTGGGGTAGTCATCATTATATTGTCACTGAAGAATCTGTTCAGGGTGTCAAAAACATTGCAAAAGCCTATGCTGAAGAAAATAAACCATATAGCACAAGTCACAGCGATACTGCTTTAGCGAAAGATGGATTAGATTCCATCGTATGGACTGGAGAAAACATGAGCTATGATAATACTTTGCTTGGTTATGGTGCGTATTATTCAGAAGCTAAAGAAACTCGTAAAGCAACAATGTCTCAATTGTATCGTGAGGTATATGATGCTGTAATTAGTTTTATGACAAATGATGTTCATGCTTATTTTGGACATATGAAACTTATGATTGGGCAGAAAGCTCCTACAAATATTCGGGCAATTGGAGCTGCAAATAGTTTCACACCAAGTGGTGTTGGACGCATGCACTTTATTGAATTCAAAGGTCAAGATGCACATCTTGAATATGTTAAAGATGAACAAACTGGTGAATACCATTTTGTAACTGTTGACGATTATTATGATAAAGGGATTGCTAAACCTCTAGCTACTCCATTTGATACTTCAAAAATGGAAGATGAATTAACAGCTGCTAAAGCTAAGCAGACTACAGCAAATACGGCAAATGATTCTGCACAGAATCGTTTGAAAAAAGCTAAATCAGAAAACGATAAAAGTACAAAAGCTCTCAAAGAAACGACAGCAAAATTAGATGCTCTGAAAGCTACTCCTGATCAAACACCTGCAGCTACTACTAAATTGGAAATCGCTACACAAAATTATAATGAAGCCCAAACCCAATTTAATAAGGCTCAAGATGCACTTGATCAATTAAATGCTGATATTCAAAGCAAGCGTCAAGCTTTAGCAAATGCAAAAGACAATTTAGACCAGGCTACAACAGCAGAAGTAAAAGCTAAATCTGATCTTGAAAAAGCAAAACTAGAAAATCAAAATGCGAATCAAAATCTGAAACAAACTCAAAAACTTGTAGCAGAATTAATGTCAGTTCCTGATCAAACTCCAAGTGCACAAAAGAAATACGACAATGCGAAACAACTAAAAGAAGATGCTGAAACAAGATATATCAAAGCTCAAACAGCTCTGGATAACTTAAATGCAGACCTTCAAGTTAAGCAAAAAGCATTAGAAACTGCAAAAGAGCAGCTTGAAAAAGCAACAGCAACAGATAAGACTGCAAGAAACAATTTAGATGAAGCAACAAAAATTCATGAAAAACATTTGGCAGCCTTAAATGCTACACGTCAAACGATTGCAAGATTAAACTCAATCTCAGATAAGACACCTCTTGCGAAAAAGAATTTAGATGAGGCTTCTCGACAATTGATTGCTGCCAAGACTCGTTATGCAAAAGCCCAAACAGCGGTTGAAAATCTAAATGCAGATATTCAAACAAAACAAAAAGTTTTAGCAGATGCGCGTGCAGAATTGGATAAAGAACTTAAAGTTCTTTCAGATATGAAAGCTGTAAAAGCTACAGATGAAGCAGAACTCAGAAACCGTCAGAATAAGGTTGAAGAGTTAAAAGATAAAGAAAGTCAAATAAAGAATGAAATTTCTAAATTAAAGACTAATTTAGTTGCTTTAGAAACACTTTTGGATCATCTTGAAAATGCTGATGCATATTTGAAGAAAGCAAAAGAAGCATATGAGAATGCAGTTGAAGAGCATCGTTTAGCACTTGAGAATGTAGCAAGAGAGGAAGCTAAACTTAAAATATTTCTACAAGATCAATTAGATGCAACTGCACAATATGAAGCAGTTAGGGAAGCCTATTTAAATACTCGTACAAGACAAAGCGAAGTCTTTAACGATAAAGTAGATCACAAGATGATTTCTCTGAATCCTGCGTTAGAAAAGAGTATACCAGAAAGTACTTCTAATGAACGAGTATATAGCTATGCTGGAAATCAAGCTAAATATGCTGCAAATAGAGCCTTGCCTAATACAAGTTCAATTGAGAATTGGTTAGTGTTTGCAATGGGAATTGTTCTTTGTAGTTTTGGTATTTCAGTATCACGGAAACATCGTGATTAATAAAAGCTGGTAAGTATTTCTTATTGTAGTAATGAATAAAAGTTTATCATTCAAAATTTGATTTTTTACTAATGATTTTAGTGAAACTAGGTATATTAAAAAAATAATAAATATCTTTAGATATTTATAGGAGGAAAAATAATGAAAAAAATTATTGCTTTAGTTGTTTTAGTACTTGCGGTTGCCGGTGGAGTATTCTTTTTCTTGAATCAAAATTCAGGACCAGAGAAGCAAATTATTGGTACTTGGTATGATAGTAAACACGATTCAACTATCGTTTTCAATAGCGATAAAACACTAGAAGTAACAAATAATAAAGACGAATCTAGAGATGGAACTTGGAAAATCGCTGGGAAATACGTCAAATTAAAGGTTTCTAGTGCAGCGAGTGCTAAAGCTGAATTACCTGGAAAAGATGAAAAAGAAGTAAAATATTTAAAGATTCAATTTAATTCAATTGAAACTGTTAACAGTGATTTTCGTGTAGCAGACGGAACTTTTGAAAAACAGTAATATAATTTAAGTATCTATTTTAAATATACGTGAAATTATCGCAACTGAAATCGGAATAAGAAAATTGATGCAATAGAATATAGAGAAAGCCTTGGAATGATTCCAAGGCTTTTTTAGCTATCTATATATACCTTGTATATTCTATCTGGTTTAGTGTGATATATTCATTGTTAATACTCTTCGAAAATAAAATTCAAACCGCGTCAACGTCGCCTTGCCGTATGTGTAGGGATACTGACTACGTCAGTTCCATTTCAACCTCAAAACAGTGTTTTTAGCAACCTGCGGCTAGTTTACTAGTTTGCTCTTTGATTTTCATTGAGTATAAATAAAAATATGAGTTCTCCTCTTATTTTAAAAAATAATTATTTTATAATTTTTTTATACTTAGTGTAAACTATTCAGTGCGTCCCAAATACGGGAGGTTTGTTTCTGATTTTCATATTTGGATTATAATACTCTCATCAGAGTTACTTAAGGAGTAAGATATGAACCAGATTATGAAACAATATAAATTACT
>NZ_KV818848.1:0-232 GCF_001815045.1 Streptococcus sp. HMSC065E03
TTATGCGGTATTAGCTATCGTTTCCAATAGTTATCCCCCGCTAAGAGGCAGGTTACCTACGCGTTACTCACCCGTTCGCAACTCATCCGCTCGGTGCAAGCACCAAGCTTCAGCGTTCTACTTGCATGTATTAGGCACGCCGCCAGCGTTCATCCTGAGCCAGGATCAAACTCTCATTAAAATAATTGTTTGTCTTAAACTCATTCTGTCACTGACAGATTTATTGTTTTTT
>NZ_KV818849.1:0-450 GCF_001815045.1 Streptococcus sp. HMSC065E03
CTTTGTAGTGTACGTATACGCTACCCTTAGGTTGAGTTGGCTCTTCTTTCACTTCTTTGTAGACGTAAGTGATGATTGAACGTGGTTTATCAACTTTACCTTTAATTGGATCAGATGATTCCAAGTGTCCGTCGCCATCAACTTTACCTACTGGGTAGTCACCTTTCGGTACGATCTTGTAAGTCTTACCGTCTGGAGTCTTGATAGTGTTAGGTTTTTCACCTTCCTCAGTTGTGTTATATGGTGTGTCATATGGTGAGTTTGGTGTATCTTGACGAGGTTTTTGAATTTCTTTACCATTTTCGTCTACGTAAGTGATGATGACGTCACCTTCTTTAGGTTTCGTTGGATCTTCTTTCAGTTTGTAGACGTAAGTGACATTCTTATCACCTTCAACAACTTTACCAGTTGTAGCGTCATCACCTGTCCAGTGACCTTGTTCGTCGACTT
>NZ_KV818849.1:550-1618 GCF_001815045.1 Streptococcus sp. HMSC065E03
TACCTTGGAACTCGATTGTTTGTGGACGGTTGTCTACGACTGTATCGTAGTCTTTACCTACTGGTTGTGCCAATTCATCAGTTACAGATGCTTTGATCGTGTTACCATTAACGTCAACATAGTGTACGTAGACATTACCCTTAGGTTGTTTCAATTGGTAGACATATGTTACGTTCTTATCTTTTTCAGCAACTTTACCAGTTGTAGCATCATCACCTGTCCAGTGACCTTGTTCGTCGACTTGACCTACTTTGTAGTTACCAGCTGGTACCAATTCGTATGTCTTACCTTGGAACTCGATTGTTTGTGGACGGTTGTCCACTACTGTATCGTAGTCCTTATCAATTGGTTGTTCATCTTCATCTTTCACAGATGCTTTAATCGTGTTACCTTCAGTATCAACATAGTGAACGTAAACGTTACCTACTTCTTGGTAAACATACGTAATAGTTGACTTAGGTTTATCAACTTTACCTTTAATTGGATCAGATGATTCCAAGTGTCCGTCGCCATCAACTTTACCTACTGGGTAGTCACCTTTCGGTACGATCTTGTAAGTCTTACCGTCTGGAGTCTTGATAGTGTTAGGTTTTTCACCTTCCTCAGTTGTGTTATATGGTGTGTCATATGGTGAGTTTGGTGTGTCTTGACGAGGATCTTTAATCACTTTACCTTTTGTATCTACATAAGTGATGATTACTTCACCTTGTTTAGGTGTTTCACTTTCAGAATTTGATGAAGAGTTAGATGCTGATGCTGATACTGATGTAGAAAGTGATGTTGAAGCCGATGTGCTCAATGATGCTGATTGGCTTGCTGATACTGATTCAGACGCTGAAGCTGATTGGCTTGCTGATACTGATTCAGATGCTGAAGCTGATTGGCTTGCTGATACTGATTCAGATGCTGAAGCTGATTGGCTTGCTGATACTGATGCAGATGCTGAAGCTGATTGGCTCGCTGATACTGATTCAGACGCTGAAGCTGATTGGCTTGCTGATACTGATTCTGATGCTGAAGCTGATTGGCTTGCTGATGCTGAAGCTGATTGGCTTGCTGATACTGATG
>NZ_KV818850.1:0-22880 GCF_001815045.1 Streptococcus sp. HMSC065E03
CTACTTCAACTACAACTGAAGAGCCTAAGACTACAGTAACGACTACCGATGAACCTTCGACTACTTCAACTACTTCTGAAGAGCCTAAGACTACTGTACCTACTACACCTGAGACTCCTGATACAACACCAGAAGAACCAGGAAACCACAATAGTAGTGAGGAAGGCACAACGTCAACAACAACAACTACTACTGCAGAGCCTAAGACTACACCCGAAAAACCAAATAAACCTGATCATTCTGGTACCACAACGACACCAAGTGCGCCAGGTTCAAATGGTGGAAACAATGGGGGAGGTCGCAAAACGCTTCTTCCAAATACAGGTGAAGTTGTTGCATCTGGACTTGTCTTCTCAGGAATTCTTGTCTTAGCAGGTGCTGTTGGAATCAAACGGAAATTGACTGATAACTAATAGTATCATTAGGAACAGTCCTTACTTCTATCAACCCCCTAACGAAGAAACTTCTACTCTCATTCGTAGAAGTTGAAACAAATAAGAGAGAACCGAAAGGTTCTCTTTTTTATCCCGTTTTTCTTTAATAGATAACAAAAACAGCTCAGGGACCTTCATCCTGAGCTGTCGTTTTTTCTATTTTACCTTTTTTACTGATCCAATTTCACAACCTGTCCATCCTTAACGTTGAATTTATAAGTGATGGATTCATGATCTTTATTCTTGAAATCCAGATAATAGAAATCATAATCACCATCTGGAAGATCACTGGCATCCAACTTTTTAGCAGCAACTTTTAAATCCTTTTCCTGGATGGCTTGGTCATCTTCTACTGAGATCATCATACGAACCATCCCCTTTTGAATAAGGGTGGCGTACGGAATCTGGTAATAACCCGCGAAATCGTTCTTTCCTTCTTGCCTATTTTGAGCCGCCAGTTCTTCCAATTCTTCTGCAGCCTCCTTTTGATAAGAAGAATCAACATTGGGGAGAAAATGAAAATAAGAGAGCGTCAGGCCTAGATCCTGCTTTTTAAGCTTATCCAGTAGTTGGGCCTCTTTTTTCTGTACTGCCTTCTGCTCTGTAAAAACTTCTTTATAACTTGGAGTGGTTTGTCCATAGGGATCAGACCAGTCATTTTGTAAGAAAGCATGCACCTCAAGAGGTACGGTTTGACCGTCATAGGTTTTCTCCGAATAAGTAAAATCGACATTATAACCTGGAATTTCTAAAGCCTGCCAGGAAAGACGGTTAATTTTAACATTCCCATGCAGACCAACCTTAGCAAGCTCACTGCTGACTACTTCCTTCGCCTTTTTATAATCACTCGGTTTCATGATCTTACAACTGGAAAGAAACAGGCAACATAGAATAAGTGGAATTCCTGCGAATAGTTTGAAATAGTTGAGCTTCATAGCCTGACCTCCTTGTTAAATCCGACCTAATCGATTAATTATTTACATCATATGGGAACATTTTTTTAATATCTTCTTTCATCTTTTTATTAGGAATTTTCTCTAAATCCATATATTTGAAGAATTCTTCATCATTTTGAACGACATGAACCTTCCCATCTTTAGTATACTCAGCTGGTATGGTCAGATTAGCGAAGGACTGACCAAAATCTCTAGAGACCACGTAGTTCTGTACTTCATATAAGCGTCTCAGCAATGAGAACTCTGTAGCATCGTTACTTTGATTTAATTCCTTTTTAAAATATTGGAAAAACTCCTTTTTGTTATTCACATAATGTTCTTGCCCATCTTTTGAAAGCTCTGCTGGTATCTTATGATACTGTAGGACATCATACCATCCACCTGAACGATCCCCTGGATAAAGCAGTTCCAAAAATGAAATATCAAAGTTGAGATCTTCTGGTCCGAGAAAGTATAGATAGGCATTCTCCCCTTCTGTATATTCTTCATCCCATTTTACAGTAGTGAAATCATTCCCTTTGCGCAAAATCGAATATACTTTCGGATAGAGTGTTTTCAATGGGATGTCCTTAGTCTCATCACTACGAGCTGTATATAACAAACGTGAATGTTGGAGCTGCAATTGTCCTTCTCCAAAATTGTATTCAAATGGATGCAAGTCTTTGTCGCTTTCTCGACTATCTTTTTGAAGTTGTTCATAACCTTTGCCTGATGAGGTTTTCCAAGCGATCTTTCCATCCTTAACATTCATTAACCCTTCACGAGATTGATACTCTGTTTGTACATAGATATTTCCAGGTTCTACAATATATTTGTCTTTCTTATCGACAAGAATATCAATCGGAATGTATGTTTCTCCATCATCTGTATCCAACATCATCGAAGAAACTCTAACATATAAAGGGATATAATTTTTATTCATATCTCGTACTATCTTAAAAACATCATACGTCTTCTTCACTAAGCGCTTGTCCTTGGTATCATAGACATCAATGAGCCAGTATTCCCCTTTTTGTGCTTTATTTGTAGTTAAGTAAGGAACTTGATTACCACGAATATAATATTGATAATAGAGACGTGGGTCAGATTTTAATTTGTAACTTTCTTGTGCAATGTACCGTTCACTATTTCCACCATTTATAAACCATTCTACTTTAACTTTTGAATTATACGAATATGCTTCCATCGCCTCATCCACTTCCTCTTTATTATCCCATTGAATGGCTACTGCTTTCCCACCTGCAATAAATTGGGAATCAACTATGTGTGGACGAGGGTTCCAAGTTACAAATTGTGATATATCACGCTTATGAATTTCATATTGAATAAACCAGCCTCCTGCCAAGATAACGAGTAATACAAATATCCAAAACTTAATTGATTTAAAAACCTTCTTCATTCTCTCTTCTCTACTTTCTGTACGCTTCTTTTACCTTATTTGTTCGTCAGTTTTCTTTAAAAGTCTTCCGACTTTTCCAACCGCATATGAATAAATTTTTTAATAATTCATTGATAACTGAAGCTTCTGATAATTTCTTAAACTAACTAACTTTTACAATAAGCTGACTAAAGGTTAGGATTCTTCTTTATTTTTGAAGGACCCATTTTGTATCACCATAAACAACCGTAAATGGTCCATCCCCATCTGTTAAATAGTTAATTTTATATATACCAGATTCTCCTGCTTCAAGGACTGTTGGCTGTTTATAATTTAAAGTGTTATTCAACATATAAGCAGATTTCCCCTGGCCATCATGTAGGTCTACATTTGTATAATCTGGAGTATTTGCAACGGTTAGATGAGTTGGATTTGAAATGGTAAACTGAACAATGATTTTGTGTTGATTTTTATTTTTATCAACAAATTCTTGATCGTCTTGGATATCTAGGTTCGGTTCTTCACGTACACTATCCAACGTTACGACTATTCCATTTCCGAAAACGACTGGCTCTCCAATTGCATATTTTTTGACTGGATTTTGTGGGTTAAAATCTTTTAGCTTTTCACTTACCTTTCCTTCATCAGTGACCCTATCAGTAAAGATGGGCCAAAAGATACTATTATCATTTCCACCTCCAGATTGATTAGCTTTCTGCATTTGTTGAGGAATTTGTAACAAGAGTGCCAAATTTTTAGTATCAATTTGGACTTGACCTTGGTTGGTCACCTCCATTTCGATCGTCATTTCCGTACTACCAATCATATCACCTGTTGAAAAACTCGCATTAAAATTTTCCTTAACTAAATGTTGTAAGATGGTAGAAAGCATTATATAAGAAAGATGGTCTCCTCGGTTGTCTTTTTCAGCATAGTTCTCGTGTAGTTCATCTAACCAAGCATACATGGTCTCATTTGGATTCTTTGGATCAACACTCAATCTGTACCCTTTTCCTCTTGGTAATTGATTTGGACTATAGACTGGTGTTTGAATTTTTAGGACTACCTTATTCCCCTTAACTGCATATCCCTTTAATTCGTAACTCCTTTCAGTGGGTAGAGCATTGGTCATTAATTTTAAATACATGGGACCATAGATTTTGAGCGGATATTTTTCTCCTAGATACTCAAAATAAGTATTTGAATCAAAGGTCCTATTACTTTCTTCTATTTTAGGAACAATATAGTCCTTCCAGATCCGGTTATACATTTCTTCCTGACTCATTACTCCACTAGCCTTGACTACTGTGTCCATTTCATCTTGGTCAATGTAAATTGCTTCAACTACTTGCAAAGCTTTTTGAACTTTTCCCTCTTCATCGAGAGGAGCTTCATTTTGTTGCAGACTATATTTAGAAATCCCGTCACTCGGAGCTGATCTCATATATGAAGGATCATGATCAAATGTTCTGTATTTATTACCACTCTTAGCATTCCAATCAAATGATGCAGCTGGTCCTGTCTTATCAAAATGAATGTTTTTTCGATCGATTTTCTTCTGTACTTCTTTATTCGAAGAACCTTGTTTTTCTACAGTTCCTTGTTTGCAGGCACTCAAACATACTGGTATAAGTACCGAACATAAGACAAGGCACCATTTTATTTTCTTCTTCATTCCATCTCCTCCTGATCTCTTCCTCATTTTACCATCAAACTCCCCTTTTGTCAGTCAAATAGATAAGAGGCTGGGACAAAAGTCCTAGCCTCTCAATTATTTTTGGATTGTCGAGCAAGACGCAGTGGTTGATGGGCTCTACTACGCTGATTTCATCAGCTTTTACAGCCCTACTCAACTGTGCGAAGGAGGGACGACGAAATCGAATTCTAACGAATTACCGATTTCTGTCCCACTCTCTTTATTTCATATATATCATCCCTGTACAGGCTTGCTCTGAAAGTTCAACAAAGCCTAGTGACTGGTAAAAGGCTAGATTCTTCTCGCTACGTTCTGTGACGAGGAGCCGTTGATAGACATTTGGGAAGGTCGCTAAAGCCTCTGTTAAGAGTTTCCTTCCAATGCCTTGGCGCTGGTGATCTGGTCGTACCAAAAGGTCCTGTACCAAAAGGACAGAGTGGCCATCTCCTACCAAGCGAATGTAGGCGACGAGCTCTTTCTCATCATAGACGGCCAACTGCCAGAGACTGGCTTTGACGGCTTCTTCTAACATAGCTGGGTTCTTGGTATAATTGGTCCAGCCAACCGAGCTGTAGAGTGCGAGTAGGTCTTCCATCGCTGGAATTTCTTTTTTATAATGTAACATCTTAACTCCTTTTTAAGGTATAGTGCTGGAAGAAGGCGATATCCCGGTAAGGGGACTCTTGACAAACGGCCAGCTCCATCTCAAGCATAGACTCTCGCCAGCCTTCTTGGCCTTTGAAGCGGTTGTCCTGCAAGGCATAAAAGACTCGAATTCCTTGGTAATCCTTGACTTCAAGGGCTAGATCTTCTACTACTCTATCTAGATCATAGGCCTGAGCCAAGCCCATGGAGTGAGTTTCCAAGTCCTGACCTGCTAAGAGATCAAGCGCCTTTTGAGTATCATTTTCAAAGACGACTGTCTGCAGAACGCGGCCAACCTCATTATGCTTGACGATAGAGAGCAGGCCTCCTGGTTTCAAGAGACGAGTGAATGCCTTTAGAATCACCTTGCGATCCTCTACATACTCCAAGACATTGTGACAGAGGATGACATCAAAACTGGCATCTTCAAGACTTGCTAACTGGTCCAGACTCCCGACGAGTTGCTGGTAGGGATGGTCCTGGACCCGCAAGGCCACCATTTCCTCATTAGGCTCCACAGCTAGGACTTGATTTTCTTGCGCTAGATGGTTGGCTACAAGGCCAAAACCACTCCCGAAATCAAGCACCCGTTTTCCCTTGATGTCCTGTAATTGTTCAAAAAGGATATCATAATAGATCTGTCCCCAGGGTTGCTGGAGGTTTTCTAAATAGGCTTGAATATTCACGGCCATCGATCTCCTCCTATTTGAAATTGAACATCTTGCTGGCTAGCTTGTCTGAGATGCGTGGGAAAAGGGTATAGAGCTTGTGAGTTAGGTTCAAGAGCCAAGGCAAATTGAGCTCGCGTTTTGCTTTTCCAAAGTTCTTCACAATCTTCTTAGCCACAAAGTCTGGTTCCAAAATGTAGCGGTCCACAGCCTTGACATAGCTTCCGTCTGGGTCTGCCTGGTCAAAGAAAGTGGTCCGGATGGGGCCTGGATTAACCGTCGTCACATGGACACCAAAGGGCATGAGTTCCAAGCGCAGGGCATTGGAGAAGCCAATGGCTGCAAACTTAGTAGCCGAATAAAGGCTGGATTTGGCAGTTGCGACGAGACCCGCCATGCTGACGATGTTGACGATGTGCCCCTTTCCTGCCGCCTTCATGTGCGCACCCATCAAGCGTGAGAGCTGCATGAGGGCAAAGGTATTGACTTCAAACATAGCATGAATTTGCTCATTGGTAATCTGGTCAAACTCTTCAAAGATCCCATAGCCTGCATTGTTGACCAAGATATCGATCTGCCCGTAGCGCTGATAGAGCTCTTCTACCAAATCTTGGACAGCTGATGAATCTGTGATATCGATCCCGATGCATTCAGCTTGAGGATGACTGGCATAGAGTTTTTCTAGGTTTTCTTGATTTCTACCTAGAAGAATCAGCCGATCTTCAGGGAGGAGCTTGACCATTTCTTGGGCCAAGCCTCCACTTGCTCCTGTTATGAGAATGGTTCGCATCTTAGATCTCCACTTCTTCCAAATCTTTGACGACATAGACATTTTCAAAAATGCTGGATGCATCCTTGCGCAATTGGCTGATGTCTTTTGATAAGAAGCGAGCACTGATGTGGTTGAGAAGAAGGCGCTTCGCTCCAGCTTCACGCGCTACTTCTGCTGCCTGCATATTGGTCGAGTGACCGTGTTTCTTAGCAATCTTCTCATCGCCCTTACCATAGGTGGACTCATGGACGAGGACATCTGCATTGACTCCAAGGCGGACACTGGCATCCGTCTTTCTGGTATCTCCAAGGATCGTGATAATCTTACCAGGTCGAGGAGCTGAAATATAATCCGCTGCAATGATCTTAGTCCCATCTTCCAGGGTGACATCTTGTCCATTTTTAACCTGACCAAAGAGCGGTCCAAATGGAACGCCCGCTGCCTTGAGCTTATCTGCGTCGAGTGTTCCTTCGAGGTCCTTCTGCATGATCCGATAACCGACACAGAAAATGGTGTGGTCCAAAGCTTCCGCGTAAACCGTGAATTTATCAGTTTCTAAAATCTTACCCAGAGAATGTTCATCGAATTCATGAAAATGGATGCGGTAAGGCAGACGAGAGCCTGATACGCGAAGACTAGTCATCACAAAGGATTTGATCCCTACTGGTCCATAGATATCCAGATCCGTCTGCTCTTCATTGGCCTGAAAGGCCCGACTAGAGAGGAAACCTGGCAAACCAAAAATATGATCTCCGTGTAGGTGAGTAATAAAGATCTTGCTAACCTTTCGCGGACGAATAGTCGTTTCTAAAATTTGATTCTGTGTCGCTTCGCCACAATCAAAGAGCCAGACTTCATTGATCTCGTCCAGCAATTTGAGCGCTAGGCTCGATACATTACGGGCTTTTGAGGGTTGCCCAGCTCCCGTTCCTAAAAATTGAATGTCCATTGTCTACTTTCTATCTATATAAATCATGGCCGTCCGGTTCTCTGAACGGAAAGAAAGGTTGCCTGGGTAGGCTTGCGCTAACTCGAGGAGCTCTTCTTGGTTATATCCTGACAGTTTCAAGCGTCCATCTTCCAAGGTCATCAAGTCAGTCAGAGCTGAGAGGGCTTCTGTTTTTGTGACCACTTCTGGGCCGGCCTCTTGCAGACAGATCTTGCCATCTTTTTCAAAGACCAAACAATGTGGAAAGATCTCTGCGACTTCAAATAAAATGGCAGGGGTGATATCTTCTGCTGGATGTTCAGCAAAGACACAGGCTAGCTCTTCATTTACGTAAGCCAAGCCATAAGACTTACCTGATAAGTTAAGGCGGATAAAAGGCTTTCGTTCATCAAAGCTTTGTTGAACTGTGAATAAGTCAAATACCCGACTCAGGTCCAAGAAATAATCCATGGCCTCCTTGGGGCTCTTCTTTTGGTAGAGCTCTGCGAAATAAGCGTTGATCACACTTGGGGGAGGCGTAATCACACGAAGACGCAATTCCTCAGGGATCGTGCTTAAAAGATTGGTCAGATAGACCCGATCGAGGCTGGTATAGCCTCCATATTTTATTGCTAAATCAACGTAATCCGTCATAAAATTCTTCCAACTTCCACTTATTTTTCTCTGCGATATAGCCTTGAATGACCTCGACATCCTCTTCAAATTCGCGCTGGTCAATGATCGCAACTGTCTCTAGATCATGTGTCCGATAAGATTTTGAAAAGGGAACGCGAATGGTAAAGGGAACAAAGAGTTCTCTCAGTTTTTCTAGAAGCAAAGCCTGGAGATCTTCACGGGCTGTCTCAGAGCGTGCTGAAATCAAGCTAAAAGGTGTCTGGGTTGGTGTAAAGTCTGCTACTTTGTCTGCTTTGTTGTAAAGCGTCAAGCGAGGGATCTCCAGCATATCCAGGTCCTTCATGATCGAAAGTACCGTCTTTTCATGCTCTTCATGATTGGGATCAGACGCATCGATGACATGGACCAGGAGGTCTACATTCTTACTTTCTTCCAAGGTCGACTTAAAGCTTGATACCAACTCTGTTGGTAGATCTTGAATAAAGCCAACCGTATCGGTCAGCGTCACTTGCAGATTGCCTGTTAAATGGATGCTCTTGGTTGTTGCGTCCAAGGTCGCAAAGAGTTCATCGGCTTCATACTGGCTCTTACTGGTCAGCTGATTCATAATGGTCGACTTTCCTGCATTGGTATAGCCGATCAAACCAATCTTGAAGACAGGTGATTCCAAGCGTTTTTCACGAAGGGTTTCCCGGTTCTTTTCAACTGCCTTGAGCTGGCGCTCGATATCGGTGATTTGATTGCGAACGCTCCGGCGGTTCAACTCCAACTGACTTTCTCCTGGACCACGAGAACCAATTCCCCCAGCCTGACGGCTGAGCATGATTCCTTGACCGACAAGGCGTGGCAAAAGGTATTTGAGCTGGGCCAAGTGAACCTGCAGCTTCCCTTCATGACTCCTAGCCCGCATGGCAAAGATATCTAAAATCAGCTGCATCCGGTCAATGACCTTGACCCCAAGGATTTCTTCTAAATTGACATTTTGACGGGGGGTTAGGCGGTTATTGACCACTACCGTCGTGATCTCATCTGCTTCGACCATTTGAGCGATTTCTTCGAGTTTTCCTGAGCCGACAAAGGTCTTGGTGTCGTACTTCTCTCGCTTTTGTGTATAAGAGCCCCGGACATCTCCACCAGCTGTTTTAGCCAGGCTCGCCAACTCCTCCATAGACATATCAAAATTGTCCATGCCTTGAAGTTCCACACCGACCAAAAGGATGCGTTCTTGTTTTTTTTCTGTTTCAATCATGCTGTAAAAACTCCTTTACATCTGCAAGAACCTGCTCCTTGAAGTGCGGGGCAGAAATGGCGTAAAATTTTACTTCCATTCGATTTCGAAACCAGGTCAGCTGCCGTTTGGCAAAGCGCCGCGTATTGCGCTTGAGGATCTCACTGGCTTCCTCAAGGTTCTGCTCTCCCTTAAAGTAAGGAAAGAGTTCCTTGTAACCAATCCCTTTAGCTGCCTGAGCCTCCGGATGGTCATCATAGAGCCACCGAGCTTCATCCAGCAAGCCCTCCTCTAGCATGCGATCTACTCGGCGATTGATGCGATCATAGATCAAGGACCGGTCATCATCTAGACAGATGAGATAGGGTTCATAATCGGTTTCTTCGTTTGTGAGGTCCTGCCCAAAATGCGCAATTTCAAGAGCCCGCATGGCCCGACGGCGATTGAGCTGAGGAATCACAAGTCCTTGCTCCGCTACCCTTTGGTACAAGTCTTCGTCCGACAGCACGTCCAATTGACCACGATAGGCCAAAATCTCTTCATGAGGAACTTCACCACCTAGATGATAACCTTCGAGCAGACTTTGGATGTAAAGACCCGTCCCACCTGCAATGATAGGAAGCTTGCCTCGAGCTGTGATATCCTCAATCGCTGTCTTAGCTTCTCTTACAAAATCAAAAGCCGAGTAAGACTCGGTCACCTCCCGCACATCGATCAAATGATGGGGAGCTGCTGCTTGCTCTTCTGGTGTCGCCTTGGCTGTTCCAATATCTAGCTTGCGATAGACTTGTTGACTATCGCCACTGATAATTTCACCATTGAGGGCTTGCGCTAAATCGATCGCAAGAGCAGTTTTTCCAACAGCAGTCGGTCCCACAATCACAATTATCTTGGTTTTCATCGTTTTTCCTTGCAAAATTCACGTTTTTTCGTTACCATATATTATAACATAAATATTTAAAGTTCAGAAAAGGAGAAATTCTCATGGCTAAAGGATTTGGTAAAGGTTTTGTTACTGGTGTTGCTGGTACAGTTGCTGCTGTCGCAGGTGCAGTTTACACATTCAAGAAAAAAGTAATCGAACCAGAAGAACAAAAAGCAGCTTTCATCGAAGAAAACCGCAAAAAAGCAGCACGTCGCCGTGTCTCACACTAATCATTCAAAAAGCTCCGGGCAACCGGAGCTTTTTTTGCTGAAGAAAAAGTCCATTTTGGAAAATTTTCTTTTACTGGTAGGGTTTGTCACGATATGCTAACACAAGTAATGCTAAAAGAATTAGAATGATATATATTATGTTTATTCAAACATATACTGAAACTTTCCGCCGTGAGAAAAGTGCTAGAAACACTATTGTTTCTAGCACTCGGGAGTTTTGAAACTTTAGGTTCAAAACTAAGTCATGGAACTTCTTCGAAGTTCGCTGACGTCCGTACTTACCTAAGTAAAGTTTCTATGATGACGTTTGTCTTCAATCTAAAAGCCCCGGGAAACCGGAGCTTTTAGATTGAAATTTCACCGTTCTTTGATCATTTTCGTTGCGATCTCCAAGAGCTCCACTCCCATCTGAAAATGCTCGTCTAACAAATCGTAGACGGCATCTTCAGACAAGACACCACAAGGAAGATCTGCTGGAAAGTCAGCTTGATTGGACAAGTCCAAGTCATCAAAATAGGCCTGACTACTATAATAATCGCGCAGTTGGATATAGCTTTCTTGATGCTCTCTTAGCTGATCCACTGCTTTTTTAGTTTCTTCCAAAGTCTTGGCATAGTCATTCAAATAACCTTCCATTCTTTGGATGCGTTCGATATTTTCCTGTGCAATTGCCATGATTTACTCCACTTTTACCACTTCTAGATGGGGGCCGCCTAGAAGCACGAGGTATTTTTCTACTTGCTCTTTGCCATAAGAACGACGAAGAGCTTCTGCATAGAGATCGAGCTGATCCCGGTAGCGTTCGACCAATTGACTAGGAACCTTGTAGTGATCCGTCTTATAATCAAAGAGCAAGATCCGGTCTTCTAGCACCACGTAACCATCCAAGATCCCCCGCACGACAAAGTCCTCACCACTAGCTGGATCTTTCTTCAGCATGGCAAAGGGAGCTTCGCGCCGGACTCGAGAGGCTTCTTTTTGAAGCAAGGTCCCCAAAGGCGTCTCATAGAAAGCAAGGATGGCCTCTAGCTTGATGCGGGCCTTGACCGCTGGCTCTGCTTGAACTTGCTCCAAGGCTTGATGCAGCGTATCCAGCGTGATTTCTTCTCCAAGAGGCACGCGCTGCATGAGTTCATGGACTGCACTACCGACCTGGGCTCCTGTAACGGCTTTTTCTTGACCAAAAGTTGGCAGCTCAAACTCAGGCGTCACAGTCTTTGCATCCATGATCTGAACGCCATTGGCATCCATGACCGGCTCGTAGAATTTCTTGATCTGACTAGGTGTACGGACACTTGGTAAATGAATAGCCGGAGCATAGAGCTGATTGAGCCGATCAACATTTTCCAAGATATCCAAGGCCCGACGAATATCCTCTGACTGACGGATATCCTTGAGCTGATCGAAGCGGGAATCCTTCTCCTTCTCTAGTGGTTCCAGCTGATCTGGTGTCAGGTCTTCGTCTGTCACAAAACGTGTGTCATAGGCCAGGGTATTCTTGGTAAACACATCTTGAATGGCAAAGAGCCAGTCCTGATAAGAGGTCCATTCTTTTCGCTTCTCTGGATCTAGCTTGCCATTGCGACTGGTCCCCCAATCAGTATCATGCAGTTTGTCCTCCCGGCCTTTTCCGACAAGATAGAGCTTGAGCTCAGCCCGTGTCATGGCGACATACAGAAGACGCATCTGCTCAGAAATCGTGGCCAATTTTGTTTCTTCCGCATTGTGTTGGTAGCAAGGCGTTTCGATCTGCAGCCGAATGGTTTCTGGAGCAGCTGGATTTTCTGTCTCAACCGGCAGGTTCGCAACATATTTAAAGCCGATCCCTTTTTGGCGACTGAGGATAATCGGTCCCGATTGATCCTTGCGGTTAAAGGCCTTGTCCATATTGAGAATAAAGACATACTTGAATTCCAGCCCTTTACTCTTATGGACGGTCATGAGCTGGACGGCATCTTTTGGTGCTGCAAGAGGGACGCTGGCCAAATCGTGTTCATTTTCGATTACCTTGTCGATCATGGCAATGAAGCGCGACAAACCCTTAAAGTTGGCTTTTTCATAATCATTGGCCCGAAGCGTCAAGGCATAGAGGTTGGCCTGGCGCTGGGCCCCATTTGGAAGGGCGCCGACATAGTCATAGTAATAGCGATCCTCATAAATTTTCCACAGCAAATCATAGAGCGAAGAGGTCTTAGCAGCAGTCCGCCAAGTAGATAAAACCTGGAGGAAGTTCTCGATTTTAGCTGAGAGCTTGGCATCAATCAGATTTGCATGCTCTGCAGTCTTTTCAAGGGCTAACTGGACCTTGTGGTAGAAGGCCATTTGCTTTTTCTCTGGAAGGGTCTGCAAGGAAATCCGTGCCAATTCATCTTCATCAAAGTCAAACATGGGGGATTTCATAAGGGCCACTAAGGCATAATCATGCAAGGGATTGTTAATGGTCCGCAAGGTATCCAGCATGACCATCACTTCCAGCGACTCAAGATAATGCGCCTGTCCGCTATCTGCCACAATCGGGATACGATACTGGTCAAAGGCTTCCAGAATCGCGTCATTTCGAGTTCGAGTCGCGGTCAAGAGAGTGATCTCTTTAAAGGGCACTTTTTCTACCCGATGAAGGCGTAAAATTTCTTTGATGACAAGGAGAATTTCTCCCTTGGAAACCGTCTCGAGTCCAGAAGCAGCTTCCTCGTCTTCGGTCTTTTCTTCCTGATCTTGGGATCCATCATAGAGCAAAAATTCTGCCCGATGTTGTGGCAAGGCCATCCGCTGCTTGTCACTACCTGCGACTAGATAGTGGGTTTGATTGTAGTCAATCTCGCCCACCTCTTCGTCCATCAAATGGCGAAAGACATCATTGGTCGCGTCCAATACTTCCACATGACTCCGGAAATTTTCCTTGAGGAGGATCAACCTCCCTTTCGCCCCTTCTTCTTGATAAGCCTTAAATTTATCATTGAAAATCTGTGGATCTGCCTGACGGAAGCGGTAAATCGATTGCTTGATATCCCCCACCATGAAGCGATTGTAGCCATTTGACAACAAGTCCAACATCCGCTCTTGGGTGTGGTTGGTATCCTGGTACTCATCGACCATGACCTCATGATAACGCTCTTGAAAGGCTTGTCTCACCTCTGGGAATTGCTCTAAAATTTGAATCGCAAAATGACTGATATCCCCAAATTCATAAGCTTTTTCTTGGATTTTTCGCTCCAGATAAGCGCGAGCAAAGTCTCTGATAAAGTCCCGCAGCAAGGAGAGCATGGGGCCTTCTTCTTGGTGGTAGGCTTGTTGAAATTCCAGCTGATAGAGCTGATTTTCCAAGTCTCTGAGGCGGTTGATATGTATGGTTTTATCCTGGTTATAAGCCGTGACTAACTCTTTCAGCTCTTCTTTTCGGGCTCTATTGGTCAAGGCTCCCCCATTTGAAGCCCGACTAATCGCCACGACTGCCTTTAGGACCGAAGTCAGTTGTTCTTTATTGGTGTGACCTGTTAGGCTTCCAATCTGATCGAGCACCTCTTCTACAGCTTCCAAATATTTGGCCTTGCCAAATGCTTGGCCCTCATTGGACAAATGAAAGGCAAAAAAACTTTCTGCTTCATAAAGGGCCTGCTGGATGCTCTCCATCAGATCGCCTTCAACCTGGTCAAAATCGGTCTCCTCATAGCCTTTTAGGAAATGCTCTTCCAGCCATTTCTCCGGATCACTGGTCGACTGAAGAAAGTCATAGATCTGGTAGACCTGTTCTTTAAACAAGGTCAAATTTTTGCGCTGCCCCGTGAAATTCTTGACCATCTGCACAAAGGCTTCTTGGTTTTCCCCCTGGTAATAGCGGTCAAAAACAGCTTGAAAGACTTCATTTTGTAAGAGGCGTTGCTCACTAGCGTTTTGTAAAATGCGAAACTGAGGCGCCAACCCAAGCAAATAGCCATAGCGCGTTAGGACCTTTTGGGTAAAAGAGTCCATGGTTCCGATATCGCTGGTGGCGACATCTGCGATTTGACGGGCCAGGTGTTGCTTGAGCTCTGGGTCATCGCTCGCTTGCAGGGCTTTTCCAAGTTCACTTTCCAAACGCTCCTTGAGCTCTCCTGCTGCCTTGACCGTAAAGGTCGAGATAAAGAGCTCCTTAATCGAAATGCCACGCTGCATCTGATCCAGTATCCGCTGCACCAGGACAAAGGTCTTCCCCGAACCAGCAGAGGCCGACACCAAGATATTGGTCCCCGAACTATAGATGGCATCGATCTGTTCCGGTGTCCGCTTTTGCTCTTTAGTAGAGGCTGCCTCTTGGGCCTGAAGGGCCTTGATTTCTTCTCTTGTCAAAAATACTTGTTTGATCATTTGTTCAAGACCTCCTTCATCTTCTCGATCCAAGCGGCTTTCACCTTTTCACCGCGTATTCCTTTTTGGTCTAGTTTGGTCAAGAACCGTGCCTGACCAAGGTGACGATCCGCTTCAAAGCCGGTGATGGATTTAAACTGCTCCACATATGGTGCGATATTGCGCCCATTTTCACTATAGGGATTGATGGCAAATTGCCCTTTGAGAATCCCTTCTGCTGCTGTTTTATAGAGATAAGCGTTGTACAAGAGGAGCAGGTCCAGCTCTTCCTTACTCAGCATCATGGCCTTGTTCTTATCATAGGCCTCTCCCAGATAAGGCGCCTGATCTGCCATAAAGAGTCCCTTGTACTGTTGACTTTTCATAGTTTGGTTGATGGCGTCCTCGACTGTCTTGGTCTTTTTCAGATCTACTAGGGGATCTCCCATTTCCAAATACATGGCACCGAAAATCCCTTGCTCCGCTTGGTATTCCTTCAAATCCTGAATCGCAGAGAGATAGGTTGGCAATTGAGAATTTAGTCCATTAAAGAACTTGTCATAGTGAAATTGCGTCAAGCTCGACTTGTAATCCACAACGCCAAGAGCTCCCCGATCGCTTAACTGATCAATGCGGTCCACCTTGCCTCGTAGCCGCAGGAAACGGCCATCAGACAAAGGATAAGAGGTGTGGGCGCTCCCGCCAAAGAGGGTCTCCTCACCAATGGTCTCGATGCCATTTTGCTGAGCGAGGACACGCCCCGTTGTTTTAGCGGTATCAAGAAGCAAGTTGCGAATAAACTCGGTCTCTCCATTTTCTCCATACAATTGCTGGAACTCTGCTTCTTGGCTGGTTTCTCGAATCGCCTCGCTTAAGCGCTGATCAAACGCTTGATCGGAGCTGTCTTTTAAGACTTTTTCAAAGATTCGGTGCAAGAAATTCCCATGACTGCGAGCGTCTGGCTGGATGGTCTCATCCTCTTGTAGCCCTAAGACATAGCGCAGATAAAAGGCGTACTGGTGCTTGTAGTATTCATTCAAGGCAGAAGCAGATAAGGTCAAGGCTTTGCCTTCTGGGTAGAGCGCTTGAAGCGTATCCGACTGGAGCTGGCGACTCTTCAATTCTGTTGAAATTTGAGGAATCTGGATGCCTTCAGCGGCTAATTTCTTGCGCAAGACCCGTACCGCCACACCCCAAAAGCTGGCTTCTTCAGCGGACAGCTCACTAGTGATCTCTTCTTGATGGAGTTCGATCACGCGCGCTAAGAGGGCTCGGTAGGTCCCGATATCATCACTCGAAGCTTGGGCTTGTTTGGTCGTCCACTTGATGGCAATGGGCTCCTTGGCCAATTCTAGAAGGTAAGGAGAGACACTATCTTCCGTTTCATTGACCAAGCTAGGGGCCGATAGGACCAGTTGTTCGGTCGCTGCATTGAGGAGCGAAACCGCCACAAAGCGATTCTTCTTGAGATTTTCGCTGGTCACCACCTGGAGCTCTGCTCCTTCTTGGGTGGCCTCATTGAGCTGCTGGCGTTCGTCTTCACTGAGAAGAGAGGTGTTTTGGGCGATCTTGGGAAATCGCTCCTGGGTTAGCCCAATGGCATAGACATAAGGGGCTGTCAAGGGCTCAATCAAGTCATAGGACTGAACGGTCACTACATCAACTGTAGCAGGAACTGTCCGGTATTGTGACAATTGCATGCCGGATAAGACAAGAGCTAAAAAGTCATCCACTGTCAGTTCTTGGTCCTCAAAAACCAGACTCAATTCTTCTAAGACGTGGAGGAAGGTCTTCCAGACCTGGTCATAGCGCTCCTGCTCTTCCAAAGCTAGATCCTTGATCAAAGCTTGTAGATTCTGAGAAAGCTGAGCCTCTTGCAGAAACTCTGTAAAGGTGGTTAAGAGTTGGGTCACCTTTTGTTTGCGCTGTGAAAAGAAAGGGACTAGAGGTTCTACGACGCGTTCTCGGAGAGTATTAAGCTTTTCCAAATTAAACTTGCCCTGACGATTGCTAGTAAAAGGCTTGTGAAATTTTGTAGCACCCTTTACTTCCGCAAAGCAAAGGTATTGCTCAAAAGCATCGACTTCTGCTTGCGTCAGATCACTATACAGACCCGTTTTCAATAGATTGATGACATCTTCTGTCTGGTAATTGAACTGTTTGATCCGCCCTAGCGATTCAATGACCTGAATCAAGGGATGGTGGACCATGGCCTCACTTCGTCCCAAGTAAAAGGGAATCTGATACTGATCAAAAATGGTCTTGAGTTGCAGTTGATAAGCTTCCACATCGCCTAACAAGACCCGAATATCCCGATAGCGGGCCCCATCATGAAGACGCTGACGGATGGATTTGGCAACAAATTCCAACTCTTCTTTTTGCGTATTGGTCTGCCAGAGTTGGATAGCTGTTCGATCTTGGTCCTCCAGCTCATTTTCCACTTGTGAAAAATCGTAGCGCGCTTCTAGCATGCGGGTAATGCGACTAAAAGAGTCTTCGATCGCTTGCCCACAATACTGAGGCTGAACTTGGAAAGTCTTTGCCAGTTGGAGGAGAAAGTCAACACTGGCTTGGTAAAGATTTCCCTCTCTAAAGCTTGCCCGGTAGGCTTTTTCACTGGCATAGACTCCGATGACAATCTCCACTCCTTTTCGGTGAAGGAGACCAATCAAAGCCTCTTCTTCTGCAGAAAAACGCGTGAAGCCATCGACGACGATCGCCACATCCTGTAATTGCTCTTCCAGCTGCCCTTCTTCGACCTGATTGAGGAAAAAGGCCATCTTGGACTGGGATTCATACTGATGCTTGACCAGCATCTCAGAGACCGCTTCAAAAATCGCCAAGAGGTCCTCTCTTTTTTCAGCTTCCTCGAGCAACTCCAAATCGGTAAAATCCATCTGGGCCGTCTGCAATTCATGATAGAGCTGGACCAGTTGCTGGATAAACTGAGGATCCTTGCGCAGGGCCCCGTAAGCTTTGAGATCCTGCTCCTTCATCTGGGACAGGGCTTTAAAAAATAGCATACCTAGACCGATGTCATCCAAGGGTTGCTCCTCAAAAACCTGATTCAGGATGAAATAACGGGCCATTTGGGCAAAGCGCGTGACGGTAATGGCAAAAGAAGCCTGACCTTCTAAATAGGACAAGACCTTGGCTTCTTTTTCAAAGGAAAGAGAGTTGGGCGCAATGTAAAACACACGCTTGCCCTGTTCTACTAACCCTACGGCTTCTTGTGTCAGGACCTGGGTCAAGGGGGTCCGAACATCCGTATAGAGTAATTTCATCCGATCCGTTCTCCTTTTGGCATTTTCTTGAGAGCTTGTTATCTTCTTATTATATCATTTTCACAGGAGGGACTAAAGCAAGAAGTCATGCTCCTCTTGCCCCAATTTTAGGACATTTGTGCTACAATAGAAGTTAAAGAAACAGAAAGGATGATCCCGATGACCAGCATTTATGATTTTTCTTTAGAAAACCAGAATGGGGAGGAGATTCCCCTTTCTCACTACCAAGGTAAGGTCCTCATCGTGGTCAATACAGCAACAGGCTGTGGCTTGACCCCGCAATACCAAGGACTGCAAGATCTCTACCTGCGCTACCAGGAAAAGGGGCTGGAAATCCTAGACATTCCCTGTAACCAATTCATGGGGCAGGCACCAGGAACTGCAGAAGAAATCAATAGTTTCTGCAGCCTCAACTACCAGACCACCTTCCCACGATTCGCTAAAGCCAAGGTCAATGGTAAAGAAGCCCTTCCTCTCTATGACTGGCTCAAAAGTCAAGCAGCTGGACCACTGGGCAAACGCATCGAATGGAACTTCTCAAAATTTGTCATCGACCGACAAGGCCAAGTTGCCCAACGCTTCTCCTCCAAAACAGAGCCAGCTGCCATGGAAGACTTGATCCAAGACTTACTTGAGAAATAAGCAAAAAGCCTGAAAGTGTAGTCAGGATTTTTGATGAATGGCTATTTATTTTCGAGACTTTCCGCTGTGAGAAAAGTGCCTGAAACAATAACGTTTCAGGCACTCAGGAATTTTGAGAGTAAAACAGTTTGGGAAACTGTTTTAGCCTGAGCCCAGAAATTAAAGAGCGAAGGGGCTCAATAATTAGTCATGGAACTTCTTCGAAGTTCGCTGACGTCCGTACTCACCTAAGGAAAGTTTCTAAGAAGTCATTATCCATAAGCCAAAAAAGCCTGAGCTAACGCTCAAGCTTTTTTTATTATTAATCAATTTCAAGTCCACCGGTGTACAAGCGGTAATAAGTGCCACGTTCTGCCATCAAGGAAGCATGGTTGCCTCGTTCGATAATGCGTCCGTGGTCCATCACCATGATGACATCGGAATTGACAATCGTCGATAGACGGTGGGCGATAACAAAGACTGTCCGACCTTCCATCAAGCGGTCCATCCCTTCTTGCACCATCTTCTCTGTCCGTGAGTCAATAGAAGACGTCGCTTCGTCCAGGATCAAGACAGGCGCATTGGCAAGGGCTGCACGGGCAATGGCGATCAATTGTCGTTGACCATTTGATAGACCAGCCCCATCATCCGTCAAGACTGTCTCATAGCCCTGATCCAAGTGCTTGACAAAGGAATCCACATTGGCAATCCGAGCTGCTTCAAGGATTTCTTCCCGTGTTGCATCAGCACGGCCGTAAGCGATGTTTTCTGCAATCGTACCAGTAAATAAGTGGGTATCTTGAAGAACGATTCCAAGGGAACGACGCAGAGAATCTTTCTCAATCAATTTAATATCGATCCCATCATAAGTAATCATTCCGGATTGGATATCATAGAATCGGTTGATCAAGTTGGTAATGGTTGTCTTTCCCGCACCAGTCGCTCCGACAAAGGCCACTTTTTGCCCCTTATCCGCGTACAAGTTGATGCCATGAAGGATTTGTTTCTTCCCATCATAAGAGAAATCAACATCATCAAAGACCACATTTCCGACCATCTTCACAAGCTGGTAATCTCCGTTTGGACGTGGGTGTTTCCAAGCCCATTTGTTGGTTTTCTGATCAGTTTCAACCATTTCTCCATCGACCAGTTCATAATTGACCAGCGTCACTTTTCCTTGGTCGACTTCTTCTTCTTCATCCAAAAGATCAAAGACACGATCTCCACCAGCCAAGGCCATAAGGACAAAGTTCAATTGTTGAGAGACCTGGGCAATGGGACCTGTGAAGGAACGGTTCAATTGCAGAAAGGCCATAAGACCACCAATGGTTAAACCACCGACGCCGTTTAGCGCAAAGAGGCCCCCGATCAAGGCTGTTAGAACAAAGGAAACATTTCCCAAGTTCCCAAGAATCGGCATGAGGACGTTGGCATAGCGGTTAGCCTGGTAGGAAGACTCAAAGAGTTGATCATTGATCCGGTCAAAATCCTCAATGCTTTCTCTTTCATGCACAAAGGCCTTGACCACTTTTTGACCAGACATCATTTCTTCAATAAAGCCGTTCTCAATCCCCAAGTTCTTTTGTTGGGCCCCAAAGTAACGACCTGATTTACCAGAAACATCCTTGATGATAAAGACCATGACGATAACCATGAAAAGAACAATCAAGAACAGGAGTGGACTAACCGTCAGCATGGTAATCGTTACCCCAAGGATGGTAATCGCTGAGGATAGAAGTTGAGGAATGGATTGTTCAATCGCTTGGCGAAGGGCATCAATATCATTGGTATAGATAGACATGATGTCCCCGTGTTGGTGGGTATCAAAGTAACGAACTGGCAGTTTTTGCATGCGGGCAAACAACTGATTTCGAAGACTTCTAAGTGAGTCTTGTGAAACAGTCGCCATGATCAAGGTAAAGCCATAGTTGGCAAGGACCCCGATCAAACAGATCAAACCAACCCTTGTCAAGAAGGACAAGAGCGGTCCAAAATCATGGCTATTACTTGTCAGCATGGGCTCCACATAGACGTCTACCAAGGACTGAATCGAAGCTGTCACATTGACCGTCGCAAGTGACGATAGAATGATTAAGATAAAGGAAACAATCAAGGACACCTTGTAGTTTTTCCAAAGGAAGTCGAGCAGGCGAAGGATAGAGCCTAGATTTGCTTTTTTCTTAGTTTTCATCTGCTTCTCCTTTCCCTTGTGTTTGCATTTCATATACTTCTTGGTAGATGGCATTGGTCGCAAGCAATTCCTCGTGACGACCGATCGCATCGATTTGGCCATCATTCATCACAATAATACGATCTGCATCTTGAATAGAGGAAATCCGTTGACCAATGATGATTTTGGTCGTCTCTTTCAAGCTGGTTGCCAATCCTTGACGGATCAAACTATCTGTCTTGGTATCGACTGCCGAAGTCGAATCATCCAAGATCAAGATCTTCGGATTCATAAGAAGGGCACGCGCGATACAAAGACGCTGGCGTTGACCACCAGAGACATTGGATCCCCCACGCTCAATCATGGTGTCATAACCCTCTTTGAAATCTTGAATAAATTCATCGGCTTGGGCAATCTTACAAGCTGCGATGATCTCTTCATCTGTCGCATCCTTATTTCCCCAGCGCATATTTTCTTTAATCGTACCAGAGAAAAGGACATTGGTCTGAAGAACCATGGCCACTTGCTTACGAAGGGAATCAAGATCGTATTCTTTGACATCGTGGCCTGCTACTGTCACCCGACCAGACTCGACATCATAGAGACGAGGAATCAACTGCACCAAGCTTGATTTTCCTGATCCTGTTCCTCCCAAGATACCAATCACTTCCCCTGAACGAATAGAAAGATTAATCCCTTGTAAGACATGGGTCTTGTCGCCATTTTCATCGGTATAAGCAAAAGTCACATCTTCAAAGTTGATCGAACCATCAGCGACTTCTTTGATCCCATTTTCTGGAGAGTCAATCGTCGTTTTGGTCGTTAAGACTTCATTGATCCGCTCAACAGATGCCATAGAAATCGACAACATGACAAAGATCATCATGAACATCATGAGCGACATGAGAATAGTCATGGTGTAGCTAAACATAGAAGTCAAATTCCCAGTAGAAAGTTGGCCACCAACGATCAGATGAGCTCCAATCCATGAGATCAAAAGGAAAGAAGCATACATGGAAAGCATCATAGCTGGGCTACTCAAGACAACGACACGGATAGCCTTCATAAACATGTTGTAAATCAAACGCGAAGCCTTCTTGAATTTAACCGTTTCATCTGCTTCCTTAACGTAAGACTTCACTACCCGCATATTGGTGATGTTTTCTTGAATGCTGTTGTTGAGATTGTCATAAGCTTCAAATACTTCTGTGAAGAGTGGATAAACAATCTTCATGATGATGCTTAAGACGGCTGCCAAAAAGATGGTCACATAGACAAAGATCATGGCCATTTCTGGATTGATCAAGAAACAAGCCACAATGGCAAAGATCAAATTGAGCGGTGCCCGTACACAGATCCGGATCACCATTTGATAGGCATTTTGCACATTGGTCACGTCCGTCATCATCCGAGTGACTAACCCACCTGATGAGAACTGATCAATATTCTCAAATGAGAAGGTTTGAACCTTTTTGAAAATGGCCCGACGAAGGTTTTTAGCAAAACCAGCCGATGCATAGGCGCCATAACGGGCAGACTGCATCCCACAAAAGAGGGAGAGAAAGGCACAGACCAGCATGAGCCCACCGTAAAACAAAATATTGTTCATGTTTCTTTGTTGAACACCCTGGTCCAAAAGACTCGCCATGACAAAGGGAATCGAAATCTCAAACATGACTTCAAAGACCATGAACAAGGAAGCCAAAATCGAGGGCTTCTTGAATTCTTTGATCTCGGAAATTAAGGATCGAATCATTATTACCTCCAATGTTATTCATACTTTTTCCTGCGGTAGAAGCAAAGCTTCTTTCCATCGAAAATAGGTCAAAACACACAAAATTCCCTGAGGGAAAGACCCTAGGGATTACGCGTTTTTTATAGTTTTCATTGTAACCTAAATTGCAAAAAAATGCAAGATTTTTAGACAGCATCCGTTTTTCTGTTGGTCTAGTACAAAAGAGGCTGGGACAAAAGTCCTAGCCTCTC
>NZ_KV818850.1:22980-90068 GCF_001815045.1 Streptococcus sp. HMSC065E03
ATTCTAACGAATTACCGATTTCTTTCCCACTCTCTCTAGGCGTATCCTGTCTTATTCTTCCTTAGACGTAGCGACGAGATTCAAGAAGCGATCAAAGTAGGACTTGTTTTGTTTCAAATCCTTTTTCAGTCTTTGCGCCTCTGTCAATTCATCCGTAATCAAGCCATCAATAGGTTGTTGCAAATACTTGGTCAACTTCTGCTTGTTATTGATGGTCCAGACATAGAGCTCTTTTTTCATCTCATGGGCTTGTGTCACCAAATCCTCCTGATAAGAAAAGTCTTCAATCGCAAAGAAGTCGACCGAATCCTTTTCAAAGCGACCGAATTGAATGGGAATGACATAGCCGGTCTTGATCTCAGGGGCTTTTTTCTCGACCTTTTCCATGACCGACAGATCCAAAGACATGGCCGGATAATCTTTTTCGACCCCTAAGTCCCGCATCTTCTGCACAAAGAGATCCACATAATTAGCAGGCTCTCCACCATGGGGCTTGAGCTCGACCAAGAGCTTCATCTTCAATTCTTTGGCCCGTTTGACATATTCATCAAATGAAGGGATATGACTCGTGTGGCCATTCTGTTGAATCTTGAGACCTTGCACCTCAGCAAGGGTCATGTCTTTCACATCCTTGTCTACCCCAGCAAGACGCTTGAGATTGTAGTCATGCATGACGACAAATTGATGGTCCTTGGTAAGAAGGATATCCATCTCCGCATAAGCTGCCTTTCCCTTGGCAGCTACTTCTAAAGCTTCCAGGGAATTTTCTACCCCTTTAGAAACATCCCCTCTATGGGCGATGAGCTTGATCTGATCATTCACCTTTAGGGTTGCCAGTTCAAAGGCTGAGATTCCCGATTGGACCATTAGAAAGACCACTGTCAGGGCAAAGAGCCCCTTCATCTTTCGACTGCCTTTGGAGCGCATGACCGATCGGCTCGGTACCTCCCATGCAGAATCCAAGATAATGCCGAGCGATCCCACCTTTGTCAAGACTGTAAAAATGAATAGGAAGGTCCGAATCAAGACCAAAAAGATGGTCACCACCCAGAAATACTGGCCTTCTTTATCGATCACGGTCAAGGTAAAGACCAAACCCAAGATCAATAAAATCCCTAGAAAGGTTAAGAGAAACTCAAAGGACAGAATTCTCCATAAGAGACGAAAACCTCCTCTTTTGGTCATGGTCCAGCTTTTTTTCAAGGCACGACCAAATGGCAACTCCTCTACCACGAGGTTGGGAACCGTATAGATCAAGCGAAGATTAAGATAGATAAAGGTCAGCTGCACCACAAAGAGCCCGATGGAGCCAATCGTGGTCTTTTCAAACTCCCCTGTGATAAAGGTTGGAATATAAAGCCCATCCGTCAAGGTCGATCCTATCAAGACACCTGCAACAGGCAAGGTCAAAAGGAGATAGAGCAGAAAATAAAGCAGATTCCTTCCCGCTAGGTCCTTCAAGCGACCAAATGATTGCCGCAAGACCTTTTTAAAGGACAAGTGTCGGTCGGTTCGCGATAGGTAAATGACCGAAATCAGGGTCCGCATCTCCAGCATAAACAAGAAAGCAAAGACCATGATAAAGACCAAAAGCGCCAGCAAGCTCAAGGGATGGCTCATAACAGAGACCAGGTTGTTCTTATCGATATTAGCCTGACCCGCAAGCAAGACTGCCAGATGAAAGACCCAACTCAAGGCCGCAGCCCCTATACCAACTACAAATTGTAGCAAAATTCCAATCGCGATAAAGGACCATTTGTTGCGCCAGATCAAGTAAAAGCCCCCCTTCAGGTCCTGCCAATAAGTCCGTTTCATCTCAATCCCTTTCCTTTCTTTCATTCCCCTAGAATAGCGGAAAAGCCTCCCCTTGTCAATGTGTTTCAAAAGAAAGAGAGTGGGACAAAAGTCCTGGCCTCTCAATTGTCTTTAGATTGTCGAGCAAGACGCAGTGGTTGAGTGGGCTTACTACGCTGATTTCATCAGCTTTTACAGCCCTACTCAACTGTGCGAAGGAGGGACGACGAAATCGAATTCTAACGAATTACCAATTTCTGTCCCACTCTCTTTTCTATTTATTCTGCTAAGAGCACTTCTTTGATGGTTTGCTTTTGGAGTTTTCTGTTGGATAGATAAAAGAGGCTTTCATAAACCACCGCAAAACCAAGCAAGGTCCAAAAGCACACATTCCAGTCAAAGTTGTGCTCAATCTTTTCAGGTACCGTATCTTTGATCACACCAATCAAGATTTCCATGATGCAGTATTGATAAGCCGTCCCAAGGGCAAATCCTAGATAAGCCCAGAAACGATAAGGAGCGAGAATATGACTTTGGCATTCACGATCGGTGTAGCCAAAAGCCTTCATAAGAGCCAAGGTTTCGCGACTTTCTGAAACGACAATTCCCAATGACAAAAAGAGGATTGAGAAAGAAAGGATCAAACCAATCATAATCATCATGGTTTGGATGATGTCATCTGTGTAGTCCCTTAGGCCAAAAGACAATTGAACCATGGACGCGAAACACATAGAGCCAAAGACCACAAAAAACAGGATCGATTTTCTCCCCCAAATCAGCGACGAAGACAGCTCTTTTAGGAAGGATTTCTCTTTCTTAGAAGCCCTTTTTCTCCTTTTGACCTTGATTGGACTTGGGGATTTTTTCAATAAGCGAAGGGCCGGCGTTTGTAGTTGTCTTCTAGCATAGCCAATCGCAAGGACCATAAAGAAAGTCGTTGGCAGCATCACCAAAGCGACCAAGAGCTGCCAATGAAAATGAATGGTAATGTCTGGCAGAATCCCCTTCTCATTGCGAAAGTCATAAAAATGACCCATCATAAGAAAAGAAGCGAAATAGCCAAGAAGTGCTCCAACTCCAAAACTGAGTCCAAAAGCCCAAAATCGTTTCGCCAACTGGCTATTGCTATAGCCTAAAGCCTTTAAAATCCCTAATTGTTCCTTGTGGTCATCAACAAATTGTTTGATATAAAAACACATGAGAAGGATCGACGTCAAGGACAAGACGACCCCACTGACCATGGCCACCATCCAAGATAGCGAAACCTGGGCATCATAGTAGGTCTGAATCATCGGATTGGATTTAGAAATCTCCAACTGCTCGATATCCAGGTAAAAATTCAAGAAGAGATTGGCCACAAAGACCGCACAAGCCCCAATGATACTGACGACAACTAATTTTCGAATATCTTTTACTGAAAACATGTCTTACCATCCAATCTCATAGGCAGTCTGAGGCTGATCGTTGGTCACAACTTGGGTAATCTTGCCACTATTGACACGAATGATGGTTCTGGCCATATCCGCAATATTTTGGTTGTGCGTCACCATAATGAGGGTAAAGCCTAGCTTTTCCTTTAACTTCCAGATATAGTCGAGAATCTTGCGCCCTGTTTCTTCATCTAGGGCCCCCGTCGGCTCATCTAAGAAGAGAATCTCTGGCTTTTTGGCCAAGGCACGAGCAATGGAGACTCTCTGCTGTTCCCCACCCGACAATTCACTTGGATACTTGTCCAGCTTATCGCCAAGACCCAAATCCTCGATGATCTGCAAAAAATCATGATTGTTTGCCAGATCAGCTCCCATCTTTACATTCTGTCTAACCGTGAGATTCGGTAATAAATAATACTGCTGAAAAATAAAGGCAATCTTCTCCCGTCTAAAGGCTGTCAATTGAGCATCCGTGAGTTGAGACAAATCCTGTCCTTGAATGAGAATATGCCCCTCATCTACCTTTTCTAATCCGGATAACACGTTTAAGAGGGTTGACTTTCCTGATCCAGAAGGTCCCAGGATCACCACATCATCCTGGTCTTGAATCTGCAAATCAATCCCTTTTAAAACCTTGGTTTGGCCGTAACTTTTGTGAACATTTTCTAGTTGAATCATTTCTTTCCTACCATTTCTTTGATGAGAGATTGACAAACTTCTGTCAATAAACCAATCACTTCTTCCATGCTGAACTGATAAATGCCAGAAGCAACCATAGAGGCCATCCCGTGTGAGTAGATAAATAGATGCTGGTACAAGCGACTAGCTTCCTCTACAGTCAAAGGATAGTCTGCAACAATCGAATCCAGAACCAATTGGTAACTATGATCCTTCATGGGAAGAAAATCTTGAAAGCGACGAATCGGATCTTCGCTAGGATTTTGGAAAAGCAATTGAAAAAGTTGGGGCTCTTTTGAGGCGAAAAGGATATAAGCAACCCCGACAGATCGGAAAGGCTTTTCATCTTCTAAGGCCTTGCGAATATACTCCACCACGACCATTTCCGCAGCACCAATAACTTCTGCTTGTAACTCAGCCATATTAGCAAATTGCCCAAAAATGACTCTTGGTGTAGCTCCCAGTTTCTCCGCTAATGCTCTAGCCGTCAAACTAGCCATGCCCTCTTCTCTCACCAATTGTAAAGCTGTCCCAATCATAGCCTCTTTACTAAATTTAACTTTTGGTGGCATAAGACTCCTTTCACGCAACAGTCGTTGCGCAACATTTGTTACCTAAAAGAATACCATAACAAAATAAGACTTGTCAAGAAAAATTCGTAAAGTATAAAGCAAAAGACCAGCCCACTGATATAAGTGAGGACTGGTCTACTAATAAGATTCTAAGGCAAATCATTACCTGCAGCCAAGTAGATTTGGTACCATTCCTTGCGGGTTAAGGTCACTGCTGCTGCTTTCCCTGCTTCAAGGACATGCTGGGGTTTGGTCGTTCCGATGACAGCCTGCATCTTACCCGGATAGCGAAGGGCCCAAGCAAGGGCGATAGCTGTCGGAGTGACCTGGTATTTTTTCGCCAAGTCATTGAGGACGTGATTAAGGGCCGCAAACTCTTCCTTGCCCACAAAATTCCCTTTGAAATAGCCATGCTGGAGGACAGACCAGGCTTGAATCACCGTATCGGTTAAGCGACAATACTCAAAGACACTGCCATCTCGCACGGCTGCTTTTGGTCCTTCCATATTGACATGAAAACCAGCTTCAAAGCTTGGTGTAAAGGCGGCACTCAACTGCAACTGGTTGACCTTGAGTGGCTGTTTGACAGCCGTCTTAAGCAATTCCATCATCATAGGATTTTGATTGGACACCCCAAAATGACGAACCTTGCCCGCTTGCTCCAAGTGATCAAAAGCTGCTGCCACTTCTTCAGGCTCCATGAGGGCATCCGGTCGATGAAGGAGAAGACTATCTAAGCGCTCGATCTGCAGACGCTCGAGAATGCCATCAACTGAGTCCAAAATATAGTCCTTCGAAAAGTCGAAATAAGTAAAGCCGTCTTTGCGAATCCCACACTTGGACTGGATCCACATCTGGTCCCGAAGATCCGGACGTCGCTTGAGAACCCTACCCAGCAGGACCTCACACTGGCCGTCTCCATAGATATCCGCTAAGTCAAAAGTGTTGATCCCAATCGATAAAGCTGCCTCTACCAAGCCCTCCACCTCGTCTTCACTCATCTGACTGATCCGCATCATCCCAAGGACAATCGTGGACAGGCGCTCATTTTCAGTAAACTCAATATAGTTCATGTCCGCCTCCTTTTCTGTAATTCTATTGTAGTGAAAAGGCTTGCAAAAGTCAATTTGCAATCAAAAAGCCCTCAGCTGTAACTGAGAGCTTGTTTGATTAGCGATAGCTAAGAGCACGTTTGATGGTCTTCCATGGTCCGAGGTCATCGGTCTGAAGGATCAGGCTCGCATAGATACGGGCAATGAGCACTGTTCCCACGATGGTAAAGAGAACCGCAATTCCCAATGAAGCCCAAGATTCAAGACCAGTCGCATAGCCGTTAATGGTACGGAAAGGCATGAAGAAGGTTGAGATAAAAGGAATGTAGGAACCGATCTTCAATAAGAAGACGTCACCGGCACTTCCCAAGGTGGTTACCCCAAGGAAGCTAAAGATAACTAACATCATCAGTGGCGAAATCGCTTTTCCTGAATCTTCAGGTCGTGCAACTGTGGAGCCTAAGAAGGCAGAGAGCACCACATACATAAAGATCCCAAGGATAATGAAGAAGACGGTATTGAGCGAGATCGCTTCTGCTAGGTGTTGGGTAATTGGAGAGTTTGGAGCGAGAATATCCTTGACAACTGGGATATCTGCTCTAAAAATCCAAACAGCTACTAACCCAACTACATAGACAAAAATATGGGTAAAGATCACTCCGAAGAGTCCGAGCATGCGTGCGAAGAAATAGTCGGTTGCTTTGATACTAGAGAAAACCACTTCCATGATCTTGGTTCCCTTTTCACTGGCCACTTCTTGGGCTGTGATACTAGAGTAGAAGATCAAAATCATATAAAGCAACATTCCCAAACCACCTGCAACCATGGTTTGCACCATTTTCAAGCCTTCTTTTTTCTCGTCAATTTTTTCTTTCAGAGAAACCTGTTGAGACAAGGCTGTCAGTTGCTCTTTGCTTAGATTAGCACGGGCCATATTGATCCCCTGTTGGACTTGGCTTAATTTCGCAGCGACAAGGGTTTTCAAATCTGTTTTCATGGCTTGGTCGCCCACATAAGTGGCTTCTAGCTGGCCATCTTTTTCATCGACCGTTAGGTAAGCAGCTGCTTTCTCATCCTTGATGGCTTTTTTAGCTGCAGCTTCATCCTTGTAGTCCAAGGTCAAGCCATCAGTTCCTTTGAGACTTTCTTTGACAGCTGGAACTTCTGTCACCAAGGCCACTTGGTTTTTGGCATCTGTAGAAGAACCTGTCAGATAACCGATTCCAATGCTCAATCCTAAAAAGAGGAAGGGACCGAAGACCATGAAGAGGAAACTCCATGATTTCACTTGTCTGATATAGGTTTCTTTCATTACGACAAACATCTGTTTCATACTTCTACTCCTGATTCAAGTTTAAAGATCTCATCAATAGTTGGGGCTTGGTGGTCAAAGGTTGCTAGGTAGTGGCCATTGGTCAAGCGGTCAAATAATTCTGGACCAGCTGATGCATCATCCAAGATCAACTTCCACGTCCCTTGCTTGGTCATGCTGACCTTGGTCACGTGTGGCAGGGCTTCTAGCTCTTCTTTGCTAAAGTCGTTTGAGACAAAGAGGCGAGTCTTGCCATAGCTATTCCGGACCTCTTGGACAGGCCCTGAAAGGACAACCGAACCATCACGGATCATTAGAATATCATCACACAACTCTTCAACATTGGTCATGACGTGGTCAGAAAAGATAATGGTTGCCCCACGCTCTTTTTCTTCAAAGATGACCTGCTTGAGCACTTCTGTATTGACCGGATCCAAGCCACTAAAGGGTTCATCTAATATGATCAATTTAGGCTCATGGATCAAGGTGATGATCAGTTGCACCTTCTGTTGGTTCCCTTTTGAGAGACTCTTGATTTTATCGGTCAATTTTCCTTTTACTTGGAGTTTTTCCATCCAGGTCGGTAATTTTTCCTTGACCTCAGCAGTGCTCATTCCTTTTAAGGCAGCCAAATAGCGGACCTGCTCAAAAATCGTGAGTTTTGGCATAAGACTACGTTCTTCTGGCAAATAGCCAATTTCCTTGTAGGTTTCTTGGGTGATCGCTTTGCCACCTAGGCGAATCTCGCCGCTGTAGTCCAAAAAGCGCAAGATACTGTGGAAAATAGTTGTTTTCCCGGCCCCATTTTTCCCAACTAAGCCAAGGATATGCCCTTGTTGAGCTGTCAGATCTACTCCGAAGAGAACCTGCTTATTCCCAAAGCTTTTTTCTAAATTTCTAATTTCTAACATAGATGACTCCTCTACTCTTTATAATAACGTTTGGTAATCTTGTATTGTGAGACCAAGATATAGACATAAATCAGTGATACCACTACTAATGCTAACAAGATATCTGTATGGAAAGCAATGCCAACTAAGAATATCGCAATTAAGGAAATCGGTAAGATATAATTGCTTAACTTAATGATAATTTCATAGTTTTCCTCGTAGCTAATCTGCTTTTCTGCTTCATCCATCATACTCATCATAAATTCACGCACTTCCTTGGCATTGGCATTGCGGGGAATCGGTTTTCCATAAATCAGATGGAAGGTCTTGCGAAAGAAGATATCCGATAGGAAAAATAGGGCAATCAAGACAAGAAAGAGATAGAGCATGGTAAAGTCTCCAAAGATAAAAGCCATGTCCCCAGCGCCAGGTCTATCTAAGTAAACCAATTGACTATAAAAAATGACGAATAAAAAGTAGGGCAAGATCATGATGCCTTTAAAAATGGTCGCTAAGCCATATAGTTTTTTCTTCTGGATGTCATAGTGATAGGCTTCATCATCGTCTTCTATTTGGAGCATTTTTTGATGGACTTTTCTCGCGCACATCAGTAAGGTTATCGTGAGTATAAATGCGACTAAGAATAAAACTGCTGAGCCCAAAAGAAGTACTTCTTTACTAAAGAAGGATTGGATTTCTAGGGGCTTTTCGGATCCAAACATTCCTGTCAAAAAACTGATAACTCCTCCTATCAAGCCGGAAACTGTAATGATCCCTACATTTCTCCAAAAACGAAAACGGGCTGACCTTTCTTTATACTTCTTTTTCATTGTTATTCCTCTTCCTCTACTAGACTAAAAACATTTTCCACCGGTTCCTTGAATATCTGGGCGATGGTGATCGCAATGATAACCGAAGGGGTGTACTCCCCTCTCTCCAAGAGACTGATCGACTGGCGCGAGACTCCAGCTAGCTTGGCTAGCTCAGATTGGTTGAGACCATCACGCGCCCTCAGCTCTTTCAGTCGATTTTTTAAAATCATGGCTTTCGCCCCCTTATAGTTGAATACCTTGAATATCTTCGATACGGACTAACTTGGTTTCCCTCTGTTGTTTATGAATCACACGGGTCAGTTTGACCCAATCTTCATCGATATCTATAATTTCATACTCAAATCCAACACCATCTACTGTAACAGTGGCCGTTTGGCCTTTTAATTCTTCTAAAAGTCTAGACATTTCTTGATTTCCTTTCACTTGTTTTTCTAATCTTTTAATACGTTTGTTCAACTTTTTTATCTTCTTTTCTGTGCTTGCATAAATGATAAGCAGAAAAGGGATAAATAGAATCCATATAGCTCCCATAAGAATACCTCCTCTTCTTTCAACTAAAAACATTGTAACACTTCTTTTTCTTTTTGACAAGTATATTTGTCAAAAAAATAAAAATATTTGTCAAAAATAAAAATATGATTGGCAAAATTATTTGAGGTAAGAAATAAAAGGTCCGTATTTGCGCACCTTTTAGCATTCCTTTTTCCATTGACAAGATTTAGAAAAAATTTTTATAATGAAGAAAATACTACTAAGGAGAATCTACATGACGATTCGTTTAGCTCAACCAAAAGATATTCCTGCTTTGCTTGGTCTCTTAGAACAGATTCTTTCCGTCCACCACCAAGTACGTCCCGATATTTTCAAAGGAAGTGGCGGAAAATATAGTAAAGAAGAGTTAGAACAGTTAATGGCGCAAGAACAGACACCGATTTTCGTCTACGAAAATGAAGATGGCCAGATCCTTGGACATCTCTTCGTAACCATTAAAGAAGTCTCTGATAATCCTGTGCTTCATCCGATAAAAACCCTCTTCATCGAAGACTTGTGTGTCGATCAAGCAGCGCGTGGGCAAAAGATCGGCGATCAACTCTATCAATTCGCTGTCAGCTATGCCAAGAAAATCGGCTGCTATAACCTAACTCTTAATGTCTGGAATGACAATGAAGGAGCCCTTCGCTTCTATCAAAGACAGGGCATGAAACCTCAAGAAACCGTCATGGAAACCATCTTGTAAAATGAATTTTAAAAACCGTTGATGACTCATCAACGGTTTTTTCTATACACATTTTAACGTACTTCTGCGTCTACTTTTTCTTCGAGAGAAGCTTGGATTTTTTCCATGTAGCGTGCGACTTCTTCGTCTGTCAAGCTATCTTCTGGATTTTGGAAGGTCAAGCTATAAGCCATTGACTTCATACCAAGTCCTAGTTTTTCGCCTGAGAAGACGTCAAAGAGTTTGATATCTGTCAAACGTTTCACGCCAGCTGCTTTGATGGCATCAACTACCGCTTGGTGGGTCACTTCTGCTTTGAGAAGAAGGGCGATATCACGGCTCACAGCTGGGAATTTGGTGATTTCCACAAATGGAGCGGCTGGTTGAAGAGCTACCTCAATAGCTGAAAGGTTGAGCTCTGCTACATAAGTTTCTGGAATATCGTAAGCCTTAGCTGTAACAGGATGGACTTGACCGAGGAAACCAAGGACTTGGTCACCGAGTGAGATCAAGGCTGTACGTCCTGGATGAAGACTAGCAATTTCAGAGGTTGCTGTATAAGTCACTTCAAGACCCAAGCGAGCAAAGAGGGCTTCTAAAATTCCCTTAGCATAGAAGAAGTCAACTGGAACTGCTGCTGTTTGGAAGTCTTTTTCAGCGACTAAGCCAGTCAAGGCAAAGGCAAAGCTGTTGATTTCGTTTGGCAATTCTTCTTTTGGATTACCTGTTTGCTCGAAGACTTTTCCAATCTCATAAAGAGCCAAGTCTTTGTTCTTACGCGCTACGTTGTAGGCAACTGTATCAAGGATACCTGAAACCATATTTTGACGGAGAACTGAACGGTCCACAGTCATTGGCCACATGAGCTCTGTTAAGTTGCTTGGCGCTGTGGTAAACTCCACTGCTTTTTCAGGAGTTGTCAATGCGTAGGTGATGATTTCAGTCAGTCCTGCTCCTTCAGCAATAGTCCGAACTTGACGACGGAGTTTTTGTGTCGCAGTCAACTCACCTGCTGTCCCATTGTCTTTTGGAAGACTAGTTGGCAAGCGGTCATAACCGTAGATACGAGCGATTTCTTCAAAGAGGTCCGCTTCGATAGTGATATCCCAACGGCGACGAGGGACGCTGACAGTAAAGCGATCTGCATTTCCAGAAAGGCCAAATCCAAGACGACGGAAGACATCTTCGACGTCTACGTAGGAAAGCTCTGTACCAAGGACACGGTTGACGTCAGCAAGAGTTGAAGAAACTTCTACATCAGAAGTATCCAATTCACCTGCAGAAACAATACCTTTACGAACAGTGGCACCTGCAAGCTCTGCAATCATGCTGGCTGCCGCATCAAGGGCTTCATTGACAGTTGCCACGTTGATGCCTTTTTCAAAGCGAGAAGATGATTCAGAACGAAGGTTGAGGCGACCGCTAGTCTTGCGGATCGATTTGCCATTGAAAACAGCCGCTTCAAGGACAACACGACTAGAGTTTTCAGAGATTTCTGTAGCCTCTCCACCCATGACACCTGCAAGGGCTACTAGTTTGTCCGCAACTGTAATCACGAGGTCATTTGTTTCCAACTCACGCTCTTCACCATCCAATGTCACCAATTTTTCACCAGCACGCGCTTCACGCACACGGATATCAGTCCCTTCAAAGGTATCCAAGTCAAAGGCATGCATCGGTTGACCAAAGTAAAGCAAGATATAGTTGGTCACGTCAACCACATTATTGATTGGACGGATACCTTCATTCATGAGAAGATTTTGCAACCATTGTGGACTTGGAGCGATGGTCACATTGTCCAAGATACGAGCAGCATAGTAAGGTGCCTTATCTGTGTCGATGCTGACAGAAAGAGCATCGGCTGCAGCTTGGTCTGTTTCTGTTAAACTGAATTCCTTAAAGTTGACTGCCTTGTCATAGATGGCTGCCACTTCATGTGCAACTCCACGCATAGAAAGAGCGTCTGCACGGTTAGGGGTGATGGAAAGTTCGATAATTTCATCATCCAAGTCTAGGTAAGAGAAGACTTCATCCCCAGGAACAGCATCTTCTGGCAAGATTTGGATGCCGTCTGCAAATTCTTTTGGTACAACGGAGTCAGAAATTCCCAATTCACCAAGGGAACAGATCATTCCGAGAGATTCCAAACCACGGATTTTCCCTTTTTTGATCTTGTAGTTGTCCGCAATGCGAGCACCTGGAAGAGCCACCATGACCTTGATGCCTGCACGCACATTTGGTGCTCCACAGACGATTTGACGGGCTTCTTCTTCACCCACATTGACTTGGCAGACATGCAAGTGTGTTTCTGGCACATCTTCACAAGACAAAATTTCTCCGACAACAATTTTTGAGAGACCAGCAGCAGGCGATTCCACACCTTCTACTTCGATCCCTGTGGTTGACATTTTTTCAGCCAACTCTTGTGATGGCACATCAATGTCCACCAATTCTTTTAACCATTTATAACTAACTAACATATGTAAGATACCAAGGGCAATGCTGAAAGCTAGATAGTTTTCCTAGATCTCCATCCACCCTCGTTTTGATCCTTTCATTTTGTGTTTTCCAGCTCGAGGCTGGCTTAGGTAGGTCATAGCCTCCCCTTCTCTAGAATAGAAGTTTCTTGTTCCTTCTAGATCAATTTCTTTCTCAACAACCAGTCTGTATCCACGGTATCTCCGGTGATATACTGGTGTTCACTAAATCGTTCAAATCCAAAGCGATAGTAAAAATCTTGTGCCTTAAAATTGCGTTCCCAGACACCTAGCCAAGCCCACTCAAAGCCACGGCTCTTGGCTTGATCCAGCGCAAAGGTAAACATTTCCTTGCCAAAACCAGCCCCATACCATTCCTTTTTGACATAGATCCGTTGGATCTCAAAGGACTTGTCCATCTCTACTGGCTCGGTCTGCGCCTGACCCCAGTTGATCTTGAGAAAACCACAGATTTCTTGATCTTCATTGAGGACAAAATAGGTTTCAGATTCTGGATCTCGCAGATCCTTCTCAATTTGCTCCAAAGAGAGCACTGTAGAGAAGTAATCTTCCAAATCTTTCTCAACAATATAGGGACCAAAGGTATCCCGATAGGTTTCCACCTCTAGGTCACGTAAGGTCTGTACCTGGTCGATTTTTACTCTAACTAACATGATTATTTAAACTGTTCTGAGAAGCGAACATCTCCTTGATAGAAGCCACGGATATCATTGATTCCGTAACGAAGCATAGCCACACGCTCTTGACCAAGTCCAAAGGCAAATCCTGAATAGACTGTTGGGTCAATACCACTCATCTCAAGGACGCGTGGGTGAACCATACCGGCTCCCATGATTTCAATCCAACCTGTTTTCTTACATACGTTACATCCAGCTCCACCACATTTGAAGCAAGAAACGTCCACCTCAACCGATGGCTCGGTAAATGGGAAGTAAGAAGGACGCAGACGGATTTGACGTTCTGCACCAAACATCTTTTGCACGATCAATTGAAGCGTTCCTTGAAGGTCTGCCATTGAGATGTTCTTCCCAACGACCAAGCCTTCGATCTGATGGAATTGGTGGCTGTGGGTCGCATCATCTGTATCCCGACGGAAAACACGCCCTGGAGAGATCATCTTCAATGGTCCCTTGCTAAAGTCATGCGCATCCATCGCCCGCGCCTGTACTGGTGAGGTATGGGTCCGAAGCAAGATTTCTTCTGTGATATAGAAGGTATCCTGCATATCCCGCGCTGGGTGATCTTTAGGCAGATTCATACGTTCAAAGTTGTAGTAGTCTTGCTCCACTTCGAAGCCATCCACGACTTGGTAGCCCATCCCGATAAAGATATCTTCGATTTCTTCACTGGTTTGGGTCAAGATATGACGGTAACCACTAGCAACCGGACGACCAGGAAGCGTCACATCGATACTTTCGCTAGCTAGTTTCGCTTGGACTTTCTTTTCTTCCAAGAGTTTGGTTGTTTCTTCAAAGGCAGCCGTCAAGACATCGCGGGCTTCATTGACGTGTTTCCCGATAACCGGACGAATCTCAGCAGAGACATCTTTCATCCCTTTGAGGATCTCAGTCAGAGATCCTTTTTTCCCAAGGACAGAGACCCGTAGTTCTTGCAATTCTTTTTCATTTTCAGCAGAAATCTGCTTCAAAGCTGCCAGCGTTTCTTCACGAAGCGCTTTTAATTGTTCTTCAATCGTTGACATATTTCCTCCATCATGGTCCATCTACAGATATAGAAAAAAACCGCGTGCCTTCTCCTAATCGGAGCGTTGACACGCGGTACCATCCGTTTTTTATCTGTAAACCAGACCTTAATTTCTAAATCCTTGCGCAAGTGAATTCACCCAGCTTTCATGCAAAGAGCTTTCAGTCACGGCTCTTCTCCCTGTCGCACTTCCCTTGAGATACTAGTCTTGCAGATTTCTATTCGATTACTATCTAGTTTAGCAGATTTTTTGTTAAAAAACAAGTTAGATGAGACTAATTTCAATAGACAAAGGAACAAGAGGCAGTGCATTATCTATTTGCCTTGTCTGTTTCATCTGATTGCCTTTTCAATAGAAGAGTGGCTGCTTGGTTAAAACCATCACACCAGTTATACCATTTTGCTTCATACTCATCTTGAGGTAAGATACGATGTTTTAAATCCAAAATAGAGGATATCTTTCTTTCCTCGCAAGCTTGCGCATAGAGAGCATACAATTCATCGCCACCATCTCTATCAAACTCAGCAGAAATCGTATCCCGACCTGCCAATAAAGCCTGATAAGCCCTGTGATGCCCGTCTGTAATCAAGAAGCGATTTCCAAATGCAAGAACACTAATTGGATCCACATTGATGATGTCTGCCGACTGATCCAGCATCTGGATAGCTTGTAACTTCTTTTCTGATAAATAAAGTTGGGTCGGATGAAGATCTGTTATCTTGACTTCCATTTCTTTCTCCTCTACCAAGAGTATAAAAGTTGGTTCTGGGCACTGGTAGACATTTTCAAAGGTCACGATTTAAAGACCTGCCAAAGCCAAATTCCCCCGCCATTCTTGTGATTCGTTTTCTTTTTATTTAATGACTTGTCCAGCATCTTTCAAGACAGATTCTGGAATAGTAATACCCAATTCATCTGCGACTTTTTTATTGATGACAGATTTTCCTTGGCTAAAGATTTCAACAGGTGTATCCGCAGGTTTTTGACCTTTCAAGATCTTCGCAGCCATTTTACCAGTTGCTACTCCAAGATCGTGTTGGTCGACAACGACTGAACCAAGACCACCAGCTTCTACCATAGCTGTCGCACTTGGGAAGATTGGTTTTTTAGCTGTTTTGTTGGCTTCGACAACTGTTGAGAAGGCTGAAGCGATGGTATTGTCGATTGGAACCCAGATGGCATCGACTTTGCCTGACATTACAGACACAGTGGAAGCAATTTCGTTTGTAGAAGGAACAGAATAAGGAACGACCTTGTAGCCTGATTTTTCAGCCAATTTTGTAAATTCTTCTACTTGAGATTTTGAGTTATCTTCACTGGTTGAGTACAGGATCCCAATTGTTTTCACGTTCGGAGTCAATTCTTTGATTAATTTCAACTGTTGCTCAGTTGGATTGTGGTCAGATACCCCAGTGATATTGCCACCTGGTTTTTTCAAATCTTTGACCAAGTTTGCGCCGACCGGATCAGTGACAGCTCCCATAACGATGGGTTTGTCTTTTGTTGCACTAGCCAATCCTTGAGCAGATGGAGTTGCAATTCCAATCAAGACTTGGTTATCCTTGTCTACCAATTGTTTACTCATGGTTGCAACTTTGTTTTGGTCGCCTTCAGCATTAAGGAAATCAATGTCCACTTTATCCTTATCATAACCTTCTTCAGCCAAACCATCTTGAATTCCCTTGTAGATCAAGTCAAGCGAAGGGTGGCTGACCAGCTGTAAGACCCCAACTTTAGCCTTTTCATTGCTGCTTGCTGCCTTGTTGTCTTTGCCTGCTGTAGCTGAATAGATCGCTGTCCCAATGACTGCTGCTGCAATCAAACCAATTATTCCCATTAAACGTTTATTTTTCATTTTTAATACCTCTTCTATTTTTTCATTTTCTTCTTTTTTTCCATCATCTAAAGACTGCGACGCCATCGTTTCTTCATATCTTTTCTCCCTTCTCATCCAAAACAAAAAACACGCCCACACATAGCAAAAGCTATGTGAGGACGTGTCATCGCGGTGCCACCTCACTTATGGGAAAAGGATAGTCTCCCCCATATCTCTGTCTTGTCTAGCAACAAGTTGCACGATAAGGTGTGCCAACCGAATTTTTATTGTTTCAAATTCATCTCATCATTAGTCCAATTTCATAAACTGCCGCTACCCACTCTCAGCAACCGTGGGCTCTCTTGAAACTTTCATTTACTACTTTTCTAATTTCTTACATTTTAAAGTTTTCTTTCAAAAATGTCAATACTTTTTCAGTATTTTTTTGGAAACGTTCGCATTTTCTATTGAACAGCTTCTAGCTTCTCTCTAGGATTTCCTCTCTATTTTTGATATAATTTACTAGAATAATCGCTAGAATGATGAGGAATCCCATGTCTTTTGATGGATTTTTTTTACACCATATGGTGCAAGAATTGAAGGCCGAACTCTTGAGTGGCCGCATTCAAAAAATTAACCAACCCTTCGAGCAAGAATTGGTGCTCCAAATCCGAGGCAATCGGAAAAACCAAAAGCTCCTGCTCTCTGCCCATTCTGTCTTTGGACGGATTCAACGGACCCAGACCAACTTTGAAAATCCTGCCTTTCCAAATACCTTTATTATGGTTATGCGCAAATATCTTCAAGGCGCCGTCATTGAAGGAATTGAGCAAATGGAGAACGACCGGATTCTCGAAATCCGTGTCTCCAATAAAAACGAAATTGGAGATGCCATTTCCGTCAGCCTCATGATCGAAATCATGGGCAAGCACAGTAATATTATTCTCCTGGATCGCACCAGCAATAAAATCATCGAAGCCATTAAACATGTCGGTTTCTCACAAAATAGCTACCGGACCATTCTCCCTGGGTCGACCTATGTAGCTCCTCCGAAAACCGACGCGGTCAATCCTTTTACAATTGGAGATGAAGCCCTTTTTGCCCTTCTTCACAAGGAAGAGTTAAGCCCAAAAAACCTTCAAAAATGTTTCCAAGGTTTGGGGCGAGATACGGCTCAAGAATTAGCCAAGCGACTTGAGACGGATGAAAAATTAAAAACCTTCCGTGCCTTTTTCCAAGCTTCAACTGAGCCTCGCCTAACGACCAAATCCTTCTCGGCTATCCCCTTTGAGGATGCGACCAGTCAAACCTTTGAAACACTTTCCGATCTGCTGGATGACTATTACCGAGACAAGGCTGAGCGCGATCGGGTGCAACAACAGGCCAGTGAATTGATCCGCAAGGTCGAAAACGATCTTGAAAAGAACCGGAAAAAATTAGCCAAGCAAGAAGCGGAGTTAGCGGCGACCGACAATGCGGAAGAATTCCGCCAAAAAGGAGAATTGCTGACAACCTTCCTCCATCAGGTACCAAACGACCAAGACCAGGTTGTCCTGGACAATTACTATACCAACGAGCCCATTACCATCCAACTCAACAAGGCCCTGACCCCCAATCAAAATGCCCAACGCTATTTTAAACGCTACCAGAAGTTAAAAGAAGCCGTCAAACATTTGACCATCCTCATTCAAGAAACCAAGGAAACCATTTCTTATCTTGAAACGGTTGAAACAGCCCTTTCTCAAGCTAGTCTAGCTGAGGTGGCAGAAATTCGAGAAGAGCTAATCCAGACCGGCTTTATCAAACGGCGCAACCGTGAAAAAATTCATAAACGTAAAAAACCAGAAAAATACCTGGCTAGTGATGGAAAAACCATCATTTTAGTAGGTCGCAATAATCTGCAAAACGATGAACTGACCTTTAAGATCGCTAAGAAAGATGAGCTCTGGTTCCATGCCAAAGATATCCCGGGAAGCCACGTCGTCATTACAGGAAATCTAAATCCATCGGATGAAGTGAAGACCGATGCTGCAGAGTTGGCCGCCTACTATTCCAAGGCCCGTCTCTCAAACCTGGTCCAAGTAGATATGATCGAAGCTAAGAAACTCAATAAACCAACTGGTGGAAAACCCGGTTTTGTCACCTACACCGGCCAGAAGACTCTGCGGGTCACCCCAGAAGAAGAAAAAATCAAAGCCATGAAACTAACGGACTGATTTCAAAAATAAAAGAGAGTGGGACAGAAATCGGTAATTCGTTAGAATTCGATTTCATCGTCCCACATCCGCACAGTTGAGTAGGGCTGTAAAAGCTGATGAAATCAGCGTATTAGAGCCCACTCAACCACTGCATCTTGCTCGACATCCAAAAACAATTGAGAGGCTAGGACTTTTGTCCCAGCCCCTTTTTATTCTGCTTTATTAATGTCTTCTTTGACCTCATCAACATTGAATTTGGCAAAGAGGTACTGACGGTCTTGAACTGGGAAACGTTGATCCAGCTGATCGATGGCCCCCACCTCTACAATTCCTTCTGTGATGACAAAATCCATGACATGGCCACCAAAGGTGTGGTCATCTGAGATAAAGTGCAAATGATAACCAGCCACACTCACGCCATGGAAAATTTCTGGTGTCCAAAAACCGACGATGGTTCCAGTGACATTTTTCCGTGTATACTCTGGCTGATGGGTTGCAACCTCTGCAAACTTCATCTCTGGTGTTGATTTTGGAATCATACGGACATGCATCTTGGCAAAGTCACCACGAATCTTAATGGAGCGGAAAAGGTTTTCCCCATCATAATAAGACTCAATACGGGCTTCCAATTCCTCGTCCGTCATTTCAAAGCGTTGGCGGAAAATCACTTCTGCTTGGTGAGGGACGACTGCTGCATAAGGAACCTTGGCATCCAGAGAAACTTCGACTATTTCAGGATGATCACCTGATCCCTTGGCCTGATATGCCTTACCATCTAATACGATCAACTCTCCATCAATAGAATCAAGCGTCCCAACTCCTAGATCTCCGTGTTCCAAGAGTTCTCCAATCGTAAATGAACCCCCGTACAGACCCGCCATTAGGGCACCTAAGGTATTGTATTGAAAAAGTTTCACTGGTTCCATGTTTTTCTCTCCTCATTCTATCTTCTACCAGTATACCACAAACTATTCCGAATCTTCACGATATGGTTTTGATTAGAGGCTATCATAGAGGGTTTGCATCTGTACATCGTCTGGTACGATCGCCAAATACTGATTAGCCACTTCACGCGCCTTCGTCACATCTCCAGCCTCACGCAACAAATAAACATAGGCTTCGAGGAATTCTGGGTTGTCCTTTAAGTCCTCATAGAGCTCTTGGTAGGCTGAGACGGCCTCTTCTGTTTTCTCCAAGGCAGCCAAGGCACGGGCAATGTTCCACCGGGTAACAACTGTTTCGACTTCTTCATTTTGCCAAGCCAAGACTTGGTCAAAGCGTTCCTGTTCCAAATAAAGGGTGGTCAGGCGAAGAGCAATCTCTTCGAGATCATCTGCCACTTCTTTAGCCTCTAATAGATAAGCTTCTGCTTGCTCAGGCTGGTGGAGTTCATAGGAAAGCTGAGAAGCAAGGAGCTTCAATTGGGCATCAAATGGATTCTTCTGGATCCCTTGTTTAGCAATCTCAAGCGCTTTTTCACGGTCATTTTCAGCCTGTAAAGCCAAGGCATAACCGTACTCATAGCCCTCAAAATCAGGCGACAAGGTATCAATTTGTTTGTAGTAGATCAGGGCTTTTTGGAATTCTTCTTGGTCAGACAATAAGGTCGCTAATTCGTAAGCAATCTGGTCATCAAACTCAATCTCCAGAGCCTTCTCTAAGAAAGGAACAGCTGCTTCAAACTTACCAAGATTGGCATAGGCAAAACCAATCCGTTGATAGGTGGAAATACCTGTCGCTTCCAAAATCTCCCGATTGTCCAATTGAGCATACTCTTGGATAGCCTCTTGGTAGCGTTCCAATTCCAGATCAATTTCAGCTAGCCCTAATTGAATGATCGGATCATCAGACAAATGAGCAGCTTCAACTAATTTTTCACGCGCCACATCTGCTAGGCCTTCCATCTGATAGAGATCCGCCTTAACCAAGAGACTGGCCACATACCAGTTAGAGTCTGGCTCAATTTCTTCTAAATAAGCAAAGGCCTCTTCCATTTGTCCTTCCTCTGCAAGGATAGTTGCCAAACTTAGATACACTTCTGGATAGGTTTCTGCAATCTGTTCATAGATCTCCTTTGCCTGAGGGTAAAAACCGATACTTTCAAGATATTGACCTAAATCCAATAATTGTGCTTCACTATCTTCTAACAAAGCCTGTTGAAATTGAACTTCTGCTTCTTCTAGCTCCTGCCGATCGAGAGCCTCTACCATTTGTTGACTATGACTCACTGTGTGTTTCCTCTTCTACTTCATTATGTTCTTCATACAAACCACTGACGACCTTATACCATTCAAAGATAGCTCCAATCACCACCTTAGCAGATGCATAGACTGGAATTCCAAGGAAAACTCCCCAAATTCCAAACATAGATCCTGACGTCAAGAGCACAAACAAAATGGTAATCGGATGGATATTTAACTGGCTTCCCAAAACCAACGGTGATACAAAACGTCCTTCAATGGTTTGCTCCATTGCAAATACAATCAAGACCTTGATAAACATCTCTGGCCCTGCTACCAAGCCCAATACTAAGGCAGGTAACATGGCTAAGAAACTACCCAAGTATGGGATCAAATTCAAGATCCCTGCAGAGATCCCTAGTGTCACCGCATAGCGCAAGCCAATGATCTTAAAGAAGATGATGAACATAATGGCGACGACAATGGCTACCGTAATTTGCCCTCGAACGTAGTTGGAGAGTTGGGTATTGACATCTGAGAGAACCTGTTCAGCCGATTTACGAATCTTAGTCGGTAAAAAGCGAACAATGTGGCCCTTTAAATTTTTTCCATCTCGAAGAAGATAAAAGACAATAAAAGGCATGATGATCAAGGCAACAATAACTTGCGAAGCCACTCCGATCAAGTTGCTGACCCAATTGACAGCCCGCCCAGAGATCGAACTGGCCCAAGAAGTAATGTTTGCAGACAGTTCCTTAGTGATCTCATCTAACTGGGGTTTGATATCAGAGGAGACGCGATTATCTAGAAAATCATCGATGGTTGCATTGGCCTTTTCCAAATAAGTTGGCAAGTTATGAAAGAAACTCACCACTTGTCGTTGGACGGATGGAATCACTACAGCTAGACCCCAAATTAAAAGCACTGCAATCAAGAAAAAGACTAAGGAAATCGCAAAAATCCGCTTGAGTCCTTTTCTTTCAAGAAAGTCAACAATAGGGTTGAGCAGGTAATAGAGCAAACCAGAGATAATAACAGGCAGCATGACGGCTCCTGCAAACTCAAAAATAGGAATAAAAATAAAGGTGATTTTACTCAAAACCAAAAGGTTCAAGCCCAACAGCAAGGTAACTAAAAATACGGTAATGGCCTTGTTGTCTAAAAACCATCTAAAAAACCAGGACAAACTAAACTGTTTTTCTTTATTATCCACAGAGAACTCCTTTTCATTTCAATCTGTTTCTATTTTAGCATTTTTTGAGCTTGAAGTTACGAAAAAACTAGCAAAATAAGAAAGAAAGGCCCTCGCCTTTTCAACTAGCAATTGCCTTCCAATAGGACCTTTGATATAATAAACCTAACAAATCATACGAGGTGACCTATGTCTCAAACCATTTATTTCGGTACCTATACCAAAAAAGAATCCAAAGGAATTTACAAGGCACAATTTGATCCTGAAACAGGCACATTGAGCCATCTTGAACTAGTGGCAGCTGAGCCCAATCCAACCTATATCGCTTTTTCTGAAAAAGGCAACCTCTACAGTGTCGGAGCTGAAGAGGGAAAAGGAGGAATCGCAAGCTTTACAGCTGATTTTCAGCCGCTCAATCACGTTGTTGAAGAGGGGGCTCCACTTTGCTATGTCTCTGTCGATGACAAGCGTCAACTGGTCTATGGAGCCAACTATCACAAAGGCCAAGTTCTCGTATATAAGCTAGAGGCAGATGGGCGTTTGTCCTTTGTCGATCAAGACACCCACCAAGGAAGTGGTCCTCACGCCAATCAAGCAAGTCCACATACCCACTATGCAGACCTTACACCAGATCAGTACCTGATCACGTGTGACCTAGGAACAGATAGTTTGCATGTTTATGATGTCAGTGAGGAAGGAAACCTAACCCTGATCAATCAATATCAAACAGCTCCAGGGGCAGGACCTCGTCACTTGGTCTTTCATCCTCACTATAAGACTGCTTATCTCATCAATGAATTAAATGCTACGATCGATGTGCTCTTTTATGACGGTATGGGTGAATTCGAACACTTCCAAACTGTTTCCACACTTCCATCAGACTACGATGGTCAAAAATGGGCTTCTGCGATCAAGCTCTCAGCTGATGGAAAATTCCTCTATGCATCTAACCGTGCTCACAATTCCATTGCTGTCTTCAAAGTTGTGGCTGATGGTAGCCTAGAACTGATTGAAATTGTTCCAACTCAAGGGCTCAATCCACGTGATTTCACACTTAGTCCTGATCAAAACTATTTGATCGCAGCCCATCAAGATTCACCTAATGCCACCGTCTTCAAACGAGATTCTGCTAGCGGAAAATTGACCCTTCTATCCGACGACTTCTATGTTCCAGAGGCCGTTTGTACGGTTTTTCATTAAGTCGTTTTAGTTGTCAAACCTCTAAAAAAATGATTAAATAGATGAGAAAAAGGCGTGAGCCTGACTTCACAACTTATATTTTAGGAGACCCTAACATGAATCCATTGGACTTATTTAACCAAGTGAAAGAAATGATCGAAAAGAAAGATTTCGACGCTGCAAAGAAATTTGTTGATGACAACAAAGACAACCTCGGTGACTACCTTGAACAAGCCAAAGGGCTTGTATCTGGAAATGAAATGGTCAGCGGTGCCTTGGACAAAATCAAAGGCTTGTTCTAATAGAACTACTCCTCAACGCTTTAGTTGAGGAGTTTTTGTTTATACCAATCGCAAAAAAGATCCTTGAGAAGACTCAAGGATCTTTTTAGTCTAGTAAACTAGATTATTTCTTAAGGTTGTAGAATGATTTCAATCCACGGTATTCAGCTACTTCACCAAGTTGATCTTCGATGCGAAGCAATTGGTTGTATTTAGCGATACGGTCTGTACGTGAAAGTGAACCAGTCTTGATTTGTCCTGCGTTTGTTGCAACTGCGATGTCAGCGATTGTTGAATCTTCAGTTTCACCTGAACGGTGTGATACAACGGCAGTGTAACCAGCTTCTTTCGCCATTTCGATAGCATCGAATGTTTCAGTAAGAGTACCAATCTGGTTAACTTTGATAAGGATAGAGTTAGCACATTTTTCTTCGATACCACGTGAAAGGTAGTCAGTGTTTGTTACGAAGAAGTCGTCACCAACCAATTGAACTTTACCACCAAGACGTTCAGTAAGAGCTTTCCAACCGTCCCAGTCGTTTTCATCCATACCATCTTCGATAGTGATGATTGGGTATTTGTTTACCAATTCTTCAAGGTAGTCGATTTGTTCAGCAGCAGTGCGGACAGCAGCTCCTTCACCTTCGAATTTAGTGTAATCGTAAACTTTGCGTTCTTTATCGTAGAATTCTGATGATGCACAGTCAAATCCGATAAATACGTCTTTACCTGGAACATAACCAGCAGCTTCGATAGCAGCGATGATAGTTTCTACACCATCTTCAGTTCCGTCAAAACGAGGAGCAAATCCACCTTCGTCACCAACGGCTGTTTCAAGACCACGACCTTTAAGGATTTTCTTAAGTGCGTGGAAGATTTCAGCACCCCAACGAAGAGCTTCTTTGAATGTAGGTGCACCAGCAGGTACGATCATGAATTCTTGGAAAGCGATTGGAGCATCTGAGTGAGATCCACCATTGATGATGTTCATCATTGGAGTTGGAAGAACTTTAGTGTTGAATCCACCAAGGTAGCTGTAAAGTGGGATTTCAAGGTAGTCAGCAGCAGCACGAGCTACAGCGATAGACACACCAAGGATTGCGTTTGCTCCCAATTTACCTTTGTTAGGAGTACCGTCAAGAGCGATCATTGCACGGTCAATAGCTTGTTGGTCACGTACATCGTAGCCGATGATTGCTTCAGCAATAATGTTGTTTACGTTGTCAACAGCCTTTTGAGTTCCAAGACCACCGTAACGAGATTTGTCACCGTCACGAAGTTCAACTGCTTCGTGTTCACCAGTAGAAGCTCCTGATGGAACCATACCACGTCCATGAGCACCTGATTCAGTATATACTTCTACTTCAAGTGTTGGGTTACCGCGTGAGTCTAGGACTTCGCGAGCGTAAACATCAGTAATAATTGACATTTCTTACTCTCCTTATTGAGTTATATTTTTTACTCCTCTATCATATCGTAATTAGGCTATTTTTTCAAGAAAAAACAAGGAAATCTACGAAAATTGAGAAGTTTTTAACAAGAAAACGGTTCCACTTTCTTTTTTTCTTCTATTTCCCTCCTTATTTAATTTTTTCGCATTCTTCTATTCTTCTGCTACGCTTTATGCTATACTAAGCTTATGACAGATATTAATAAAACAATTTTAGAAAAAGCTGCTGGTCCTACTCGATTCAATCCGGATGAGCAGCGTCGATTTTTGGAGACATATGAGGAGCGGGTGATTGCTTCATGCACCTTGGAGGAGGCAAGGGACAAGATGTACCTGGAGCAGTATTCGACAATCCTCACTGATATTTCAGATCGCTTTCATCCTGTTTTGGTCAAGATCTCCCCAGCTTTAGATGAAAACAGCCAGCTACAATATTTGAAAAAAACCAAGGAACTTGGACTTGTGGCAAGCATCGTTTCGGATGACTGTCGTCATTCCCCCTTTGGTCTCATCATCCATACTGACCACCCATCTGGAATTTCACCAACAGACATGAATCTCCAGTATCCAATTTTATTTGAAAAGAAAGAAGAGACTGCCGGTCCAGAAAAGAAATCATTCTGGAAACGTCTCTTTAGCTAAAGAAAAACCAATGGAAGGGAACATCTCCTTTCCATTGGTTTTTTAGTTTGCTTTTATTTTCAAAAGGTTCCCAATATTTCGAGCGCAGGAAATCAGATTCCTTTCAGCATGAGCCAGTGCATCTGCTACCTCACAAGGACCAGGTACGATAGAGAAGGCAGCTTCAATGTGATGACTAGGAAAAGCAGGCAAATCCTCCGCTAAGCTACCACAAATAGCTATCACTGGGATCTTCTCTGGTGTTCGTTTGGCCACCCCGACAGGTGCCTTCCCAGAAAGGGATTGGAGATCCATCCTACCTTCCCCAACAACGACCAGATCAGCTTTTTGTACTTTGTGATTAAAGTCAATCAAATCGAGACTTTTTTCAATTCCTGAGGAAATCTGTCCTCCCGCAAAAGCGACCAAGCCAGCAGCCATGCCACCTCCAGCTCCGGCGCTAGGCATAGACAAAATTCGTGCATCAGCTAGCTGGTAAAAATCCTGCATAGCCTGATCAACAGCTGGAAACAGAAGGGGATTCAATCCCTTTTGCCCACCAAAGATATAGGTCGCTCCTTGACTGCCACAGAGAGGATTGGTTACATCCGTTAAGACTTGGAGCTCGATGTCTTGTAAAGCTTTTGGAACCGCACTGGTATCTATTCTAGCCACACGACCGAGCGAAGCCCCGACAGGACGAAGCAGATGGCCTTGATCATCATAGAAGGCTACCCCAAGTCCAGCAGCCATCCCAATCCCACCATCATTCGTTGCAGAACCACCAATTCCTACACAGATCGTTTTAACCCCTTGGTCAACCAATTGCAAAATAAGTTCACCAATTCCTCGCGTTTCCAGTTCAAGAGGATTTCGTTTTTCAGCTGGAATGGAGCCTAAACCAACAAGTGAAGCCATCTCAAAAAAAGCCATCTCATCTTTTTGGTAGTAAGACATTGAAACAGGCTGTCCAAATGGTCCGGTTACTTGAGTTTGGTACTCCGTTACATCCAGAACTCCAGCTAGGGTTTCCATGGTGCCTTCGCCACCATCCCCAATAGGAAGGAGGTCAAAAGTTGCATCTGGTAGAGCCTCTTGAAATCCTTTTTTCAAGGCTTCTGCTACTTGTTTGGCAGATAAGGATTCTTTAAATGAATCCGGTGCTAGTAGGATATGCATGCTGTTTCCTTTCTATGCTGGTCTAGAATTTCAAGAACAAGGCTTAAATCCCTCTTCTCGATACAATATGGGGCTCGCTCAGCGACGATTGGCTTTGCCATAAAGGCAATCCCGATACCGGCTGTTTCAATCATCGGAAGGTCATTGGCACCATCACCCATCGCAATCGTCTGACTTCGTGGGACATGATTTTCTTTCGCCCACGTCAGGAGAGACTCTTTTTTCCTTTCAGGTGTGATTATCCCACCGAGGACTTTCCCTGTCAAACGGCCATCAGAAGCCTCTAAACGATTTGCTAGGACTAGATCAATTCCTAAAGACCTCGCAATAGGGTCGATGACTTCATGAAATCCCCCGGAAACAAGACCAACCTTGTAACCTCTTTGATGTAGTTCCGTGATTAATGTTTCAGCACCCGGCGTGACTTCCATCTGCTCCAAAATTTTCGGAAAGATAGAGGTCTCTAACCCCTTCAATAAAGCAACACGCGCCTCTAAAGATGCTGAAAAATCCAGCTCCCCTTTCATCGCTTGTGCAGTAATCTCTGCCACTTTTTCTCCCACGCCAGCTTCTTGAGCTAGTAGATCAATCCCTTCCTGTCGGACCAAGGTTCCATCTACATCCATAACGAGGAGACCTGTTACTTCTTTCATCGCTTTCCTTTCTTATTTCTCCCTTACTATACAAAAATAGGGTTTAAATTTCAAGTTTCAATGATGATTTGAAGATAAAAAAATGACCTCCTAAAAGGTCATTTTTCTGTTATTAGAAGCGAATGTGCTCCCGGGTTTTTTCGTATGAAGTAACAAAGCGATCAGTTACGCCAGCTTCTACCATTTCCAAAGCATCTGAGATAACTTTGAAGGAAGCAGCATAGTCATATTCTCTTTCGAAAATATAAAGGGACTCATCAAAGGCTGCCTGTACATGATCATCAAATGAACGGTAACGGTTCGAGTATTGCAACAATTGTTCTGTCAATGTCGCATTTTGAACAATTCGATACGCCGCTTCTTCCAATTCATTCATATCATTGGTCAAGATTTCCAACAAACGATTAGTTGATTCGATGTTGATTTTATCCCCTTCCAACTCATCCATCAAAGCTTCTGTATTGTTACTTGCAGTGAAGAAAATTTCTAAGAATTCTTGAGGAATTCCTGGCAAGTTCCGTTTGTCCATATAGCGTTTAATGGCATGCAAACGGTTGGCATAGATGTTGACTTTTTGGCGAGCATTGGCATCATCTTTTTCAATTTTTGAAAGGGAATCACTTAAGCCAATTTGCTCATCTTCGATTTCTTTCAAACGAGCTTCGATAGCTTCTAACTCTTCTTCTACGATAGAATAGGCCTTTTGTGTTTCAGATGAATCTTTCAAGGCATCTTCTACCACATTTTCTTGTGAAGATAGCTCAGCTTCCAACTCTTTTAACTGTTGGCTGAAGCTTTCATTCAAGACGAATGTTTTACCGAGACGTTCCACTTCTGCCGCAAGCTTGCTATTGTTATCTTTAGCATGTTTCAAATAGCCAGGCAGTTGTTTCACTAACTTCTTCACAACTTTTTGTGATTCAATTTCACGAGTAAAGATGTGATACAAAGCATCGATTTCTTCTTGAATTTGTTCATTTTCGTAAATGGCATTGTCCAATTCAAGGGCAGATACATTGGCCATATTGTTCTTCAAGGAAGCATGCAACTGTTGGAAACGAGATTCAATATCTGTTTCAGTGAAGTGGTATCCAGATTCCAAAAGCTTGCGGTAGCCACTTTCCAAATCCTCTAATTGATCAGGAAGTTTTGTTTGAAGAGCAGTGACAATTTCTGGCACACGCTCAACAATTTGTTTTAAGGCTACAATATGATTTTCAGCTGTATCAAGGATTTCAGCCGCTTCAACAGGGTCACCTGAAGAATTCAAGGTTACAAATTGTGAAAACTCAGATTGAATATTTCCAATTTGTTTTTCAATTTCAGGAAGCGCACTGCCATAACGATCTGGGTCTGAAGTGACTTCTTTTTGAAGTTCTTCAAACATATCCAAGGCGTGAACCACACGACCGCTATTCTTTTGTTCCTGCTCTTCCAGATCAGAAAGGGCTTTGCGAATCGCCTTGATATCTTCGTCGATCAATTGGATCTGACTTTCGATATTATCAATGGCTTGTTTGGCCTTCATGAAACGGAAAGAATTGTTATAGCCTTCCGCTTCAAACAGATTGTTTTCAATATCAGCAAATGAATTTAAGGATAAATCTACCCATTTTTGATTCCATTCACGAAACGCAATTTGACTTTGACCAATCAAATGCATGTTTTTTACGGCCTCTACTTCATCGTTGACCGGAAGGTTGTATAACTTTTCTTTTCGTTCTTCCAGTGCTGCCAGTAAGGCTTCATTTCGTTTTCTCAAAATGACTGCAACCACATATCCTACAATCAAGATAAGGGCGACAATAAAGATGAGAACAATTAGTCCACTAGACATATAAAAACTCCTTCATCGTATTACTTGAACGTAATCCTAGTAATTATACCATAAAATATCCATTAATGGGAAGCGTTCGGTGAATTTTATACATCGAGTGTACTATATTCAGCGTTTTCTTCGATAAATTCACGACGTGGTTCCACGCGGTCCCCCATCAACATATCAAAGATCTTATCTGCTTCCGCAGCATCGTCTACTGATACTCGTGCCATCAAGCGGTGTTCTGGATTCATGGTTGTTTCCCATAATTGGTGATCATCCATTTCTCCAAGACCTTTATAGCGTTGGATGGTTGGTTTTGAGCGACCTTCTGAATAACGTTCCAAAGCTGCAGCTAATTCAGCTTCTTGGTTGGCACCAGGTTGGATATATTCTTTGATTTCACTACCGACTTTGACCCCATAGATTGGTGGTTGCGCGATGTAAACATATCCCGCTTCCAAGACTGGTTTCATATAGCGATAGATCAAGGTCAATAGAAGGGTTCGGATATGAGCGCCATCGACATCGGCATCGGTCATGATCACTAATTTTTGATAACGCGCTTTTGTAACATCAAATTCGGCACCAAATCCAGTTCCCATAGCAGTAAATAAACTACGGATCTCTTCATTGGCTAGAATTTTGTCCATACTTGCTTTTTCAACGTTCAAGATCTTACCACGGATTGGGAGAATCGCTTGGAATTCCCGATTTCGACCAGATTTTGCAGATCCTCCGGCTGAATCCCCTTCGACGATAAAGAGTTCTGTTTCTTGTGGATTGTTTGAAGAACAATCTGCCAATTTACCAGGTAGGTTGGAAATCTCAAGCCCTGATTTCTTACGGGTCACCTCACGCGCTCGCTTAGCAGCTACGCGAGCTTTCGCCGCTAAAATCCCTTTTTCGACGATTTTCTTAGCAATTTGCGGATTTTCCAAAAGGAAATCAGAAAAGGCATCACTAAAGAGTCGATTGGTAATTTTAACAACTTCTGAATTTCCAAGTTTGGTCTTGGTTTGTCCTTCAAACTGTGGATTTGGATGTTTAACCGAGATCACTGCTGTTAAGCCTTCTCGAACATCTTCCCCAGTTAGATTGTCTTCGTTTTCTTTTAAGAGTTTATTTTTCTTAGCGTAATCATTGATCACACGAGTGAGAGCTGTACGGAAGCCCTGTTCATGAGTCCCACCTTCATGGGTATGAATGTTATTGGCAAAACTCATGACCGTCTCATGGTAGCCTGTGGTATATTGCATAGCTACTTCAACTGTAATATCATCCATTTCACCATCTGTGTAGATTGGTTTTTCAAAGATGACATCTTTGTTTTCATTGATGTATTCGACGTAACTAGAGATCCCACCTTCGTAGTGGTAATGCTTTTCTTGCTCCAGGCCTTCTCGCTTATCCGTCAAAGAAATACGCAAGCCACGATTCAAAAAGGCTAATTCTTGAATCCGTTTATTTAATTTGTCAAAATCATACTCGGTGGTTTCCGTGAAGATTTCTGGGTCTGGAATAAAGTGGACGGTTGTCCCTGTCCGATCTGTCTCCCCGATGACTTTCAAATCATCCACAACGTGTCCACGTCGATACTCTTGGTAATGGATACTGCCATTTTTATAAACGCGAACGTCGAGGGATGTGGAGAGGGCATTGACAACGGATGACCCTACCCCGTGAAGACCACCAGAAACTTTGTAGCCGCCTCCGCCAAATTTTCCTCCCGCGTGAAGCACGGTAAAGACAGTTTCAACGGCAGGTCGACCCGTCTTTTCTTGGATATCCACTGGGATCCCACGACCATCATCGACAACCGTGATCGAATTATCTGCTTCAATGAAAACTTCAATATGGCTAGCAAAACCAGCTAAGGCTTCGTCAATCGAGTTATCTACGATTTCCCAGACCAGATGATGAAGACCTTCTTTTGAGGTAGATCCAATATACATCCCCGGACGCATGCGAACGGCTTCTAGTCCTTCCAAGACCTGAATCTGACTGGCATCATATTCTTGCGCTTGAATTTCTTGCTGTTTATCCTCTGTCATAATTTCCCTTTTCTATTCAAATATAAACTGGTGTAAGTGGGGCATGGTATCAAATAAATAGGTTGAAAGCCCTGCAGCCTTCCCAGCTTCAATATCGATCGGACGATCTCCGATGACTAGACCGTCTTGAACGCCATATTTTTCCTTCAAATAAAGCATAGAGGCTGGGTCTGGTTTTCGAGGAAAGCCCTCGTCTGCTGTTACAATCTCCGTAAAGTAGGGTGCAATACCTGTCTGTTCAATAAGGGTCAAAACTTGGCGATCCCGATGAGATACCAAAAAATGGCGTCCTCCATGTGCTTGGATCTCTTCTAGTAACTCTTTTGCCCCCTCAAATAAGACCGGCTCTTGCAAGCCCAAGGCTTCTTTTTTCTTGTATTCCGTACGAAAATTTGAAATATGTGGTGCAAAGGTTTGAATTGCATCCTGTGTTGAGATTTTTAATGCTGCATAAACAGAATCATGATCGGCTTGGATGTGAAAGTCCTTCAATGTCGCTACAAAGGCATTTGTGGACGTTTCGTAATTATCCAATAGCGTCCCACCAAGATCCCATATAAAATCATGATAATTCATAGTCAATATTATACCACAAATGGACAAAAAAAATAAGCTAAAACCCTCATTTAGGGGGGATTTTAGCCATTTTTTACGGTCATTTCAGTTTAAATCATAGAGAAGTCATTTCCCGTCATAGAATGTAAACTTTCACCAGAAAAAATGGTGTCAAAAAGAGCTCTTTTAAGCATCTCCAAAGACATCTTGATAGAGCATTCCTTGACGAAGGCTTTGGGCATCTCCTCCAAATTGCTCTACCAAGGCATAGGCTAAGGCAAGCGCAGTTGAAGGACCACGACTGGTCAAGAGATTCCCGTCTTTCACCACTGTTTCTTTCTGATAGTGCCCATCTTGAATCTCCTCTTCAAAACCATCGTAACACGTATAGTGTTTATTTTTTAAGAGGCCGGCACGTGCCAAGACAATTGGTGCTGCACAAATCGCAGAAATGATTTTTCCTTTTCTACTTTCTTCTTGGAGAGCTGCAATCAATTCCGGATTATCCCGCAAATTCGCAGCTCCTGGCATCCCACCTGGTAAGAAGATTCCATCATAATCTGAAAGATCACCATTCCAAAGGCGATCTACTTCCACTGTAATTTGGTGAGAACCTGTGACTGTTTCTTCCATGCCAATGAGGTCGCAGTCAATCCCAGCACGTCTCAAAACATCGACAATGGTCAAGGCTTCAATTTCTTCAAAACCGTTTGCTAAAATCGTTGCTACTTTTTTCATTTTCATTCCTTCTTTCTAACTATTGCGCCTTTTTAAGGACTACTTTTTTACGGATTGGAGGCCCTTCTTCTGGCTCTTTCTTTTTGCTGCTATGATTATATATTGAAAGGACCAGACCAACACCAATCAGATTACTAATAATAGAGGACCCACCTTGTGAGATAAAGGGGAGGGGAATCCCCGTCAAGGGGAGAAGACCCGTTACTGCTCCAACATTTTCAAAAATATGAAAGACCAGCATCATAATAAATCCAATGGAAATATAGGTATAAAATTGGTTATTGGACTGGAGGGTAATTTTTAAAATGCGGTAAATCAGGGTCACATATAAAATCAACAGCACCAGAGCTCCAACAAAGCCAAAGTCTTCTGCTACTACTGTAAAAATCATATCACTTTCCCGTACGGGAACCAATAAATTGGAGACATTAAAACCTTGCCCAAAGAGGCCACCACTTGCAATGGCTAGCTGTCCTTGCGCCTGCTGGTAGGTGGTGGTTTGTGCATAGTCAAAAGGATTTAACCAGGCTAAAATACGGTTCATCTGGTAGGTTGGCATCCCTAATTGTTGGTGCAGAAAAGCCCGTCCCCCTTCTGAAAGAAAGAGGAAGAGAAAGCCTGCTAGCCCACCTGCCAGAAGCAAGATGACCGGCAAGATAATTTTCCAGGAAACTCCTGAAACAAGCACTAAGCCCGCAAAGATGGCCAAGAATACTAAGGCCGTTCCCAAGTCCTGCTGGAGAGCCAATAAGGCAAATACCGGAATCGTATAGATGGTCAACTCTAGAATCAAAAACCAATCTTGTCGTAATAATCGTTCACGCCCCTTATTTCTTTGCAAAAATCGGACAATAGAGCGTGACAGCATCAGGATGAAGGGGATCTTCATAAATTCTGAGGGCTGAAATAAGGTGATGTTCCCATAAGCCACCCAGTTTTTAGCTCCTGTTGAAGCTACCAAGTTGGGATTATAAAAAACAAGGGGAAGAACCATCAAGGCCAGGCCAAGCAGGTAAAGAAAGGGAGTGATTTTCCAAAGAAATTTCGTGCTAAAAATGGTCACAATCAGGCAAATGACGCATCCCACACCAATCCAGGCCAATTGCTGCCCTAAAAAAGGCCACACCATTTGGGGATAGTCATGAGAAACTGCTACATAAACAGATAAAATCCCAAGCATGAGAAGGGCGAAGACAATCCCAATGATCGAATAATCCAGGTGAATCGTCCAAAAATGATGTTTCTTCATTCACGTTCCTTTCTGTGAGAATCATCAAATCAATTAATAGAACAACATTTGTAGAATCAAGCTAGATCCTGCTACACAAAACCAAGCAATCAACCCTACTAGAAGGGGGGCTGCTCCTGCTGCACGGAACTGATTCCAAGAAACCTTGCTTCCGATTCCGACCAAGGCCATGGCCATAAAGAGGTGAGAAAGGTCCTTAAGGTAAGGAAGAACCACTTTAGGTACCAAGCCGATAGATGAAAGAATAGAAGCCACAATAAACCAGATGATGAACCAAGGAATAATTTTCTTTAACATTCCTTTGTTTCTTCCTTGTTGCTTGCTCCGATACCATTTTAAACCGATCAAGCCTAAACAAACTGGTACAATCATCAGGGCGCGTGTTAACTTAACAATGGTCGCCATTTCACCCGCCGCTTTACTATAAGAAAACGCTGCTGCTACAACTGATGACGTATCGTTAATGGCTGTTCCTGACCAGAGGCCAAATTGAAAATTAGACATATGCCATACATGCCCTAATACTGGAAAGATAAAGACAGCCAAAATGTTGAAGAAGAAGATAGTTGACATAGATAAGGCAATTTCCTCTTCGTCTGCTTCAATGATCGGAGCAGCTGCTGCGATAGCAGATCCACCACAAATAGCCGTTCCAAATCCAATTAAGGTCCGTAGGTGAGATTTCAGATGGAAGACTTTCCCAAAGATCATCGCTGCAAGAAAGGCAACTGTTATTGTTGGCAGACTAATCTTCAAAGAAGACAAGCCTGTAGAAGCAACCGTCGCAATCGGCAAGCTAAATCCCATGAAGATAATCGAATACTGCAATAATTTCTTACCAGACCAGTTCAGTCCTGGTCGTGAATTCTCTGGCAAATCTACTAATTCATTGAGGACAATTCCTAAAATCAAAGCAAAGACACTGGAGCCAATGATGGGAAAGAAAGTTCCCAATAACATGGCACAAAGAGCCAGTACAAATGCAATTGCAAGTCCAAATCCTTTATTTTTCATTCTCTCAATTCCTTTCAAAAAAGTCAGCTGCTTGCTCAACAAGCCGCTCTCTCACTGTTGTGTGAAGGGGCAACACTTGCTGCAAGCCATCTAAAATTTGTTTTCCATATCGTTTGGTCACCACCCGCTGATCCAATAAGAGGACCAACGATTCCTGGTCTTGAAAACGGCTGGTTCTCCCAATAGCCTGTTTGAGCCTTAAAATCGCGACCGGAAGGCTATAGTCATAAAAGGGATTTTTCCCCTGTTCTCTGAGTTGGGTATTCAGCTTTTGAACCATATAATCTTTAGGGTTGTCAAAAGGAAGGCGCGTGATGATTTGAATCACTTCTTTTTGTTGGGAAAAATCGACTCCCTCCCAAAAGCTTCCTGTTCCCAATAAAATAGAGCTTTCTCCTCGGTCAAATCGTCGCTTAATATTAGCTGCATCGCCATTTCGATACTGGGCCAAATGAGGAAAGTTCAAGGCGTTTGACGTCTCCAGTAACAATTCTTTTGAGGTAAACAAAAGAAAAATTGGTTTTCTTAGAGGAAAAAGTTCATCGATGAGCTGACAAATTTCTCCTGCATACTCCACAGAAGATAAAGAAACGACATCTGGAAAATCTATCGGCACTAACAATTCCTGGTGTTGTTTGACTGTTATTGGCACCCGGTAGATTTGCTGCTCTTGGTATCCCAAAAGGGCAGGTAAATGCACCTTTTTACTGATAGCGATCGTTGCTGATACAAAGAGCACGGGCACTTCTTCAGGAACAAACTCCTTAAAGGATAGCAAGTCCTCAACTCCTCCGTGGAGACGAAGAATCTGGTGGCTTTCGACCACTTCCTTGTCCATCCAAAAGGTTTGGTAGCGCTCATCAAACAATTCCCTTAGATTCTCTAATGATTCGTTTTTTAATTCTGAGACATCCTGTCGAATTTTTGCCACTGTTTGATCTGATAAGATCGCTGTTTTTCCTTGTACAACTTCCTTAGAGCAGGCATTTAATTCAAATTGAATACTTTCCAGCAAACGCCGTTGTAGAAGATCTTTTTCCTCTTCAATAGCGTGTTGCAAGTTTAAAAGAAGAGATTGCAAGGTTTCTTCTCTCTGTGAAAATTGCTCTAAAGCAAAGAAGAGTTTTTGCGCTTCATCCACGACCAGAACAGACTCTTGAAGTAGACTCTTATCATCTTCTAGACGGGTTAGCAGATAAGCATGATTAGTCAAAATCACCCGGCTGGTTTTCACTTTTTCCTGACCAAGATGCCAAAAATCTTCCTGATAAAATAGTGAACGTTTCGACAATTGACCATCGTGGCAAATGGCAGCTACAAAATGGACATGACGATAGAGTTGACCAATTTCACTGAACTCTCCTGTTTCAGTCATGGTCAGCCAAACCAACAGTTGCATTTTAAAGCGTCGAATCATCCCATTATCTGACTCACTCTGTAAGGTCTCATAAAATTTATCGAGTTGGATGTAATCCTTGGGACTTTTAAGGCTATGAAAGGGAATTTGGAAAAGATCCTGGATGGTCTTTCCTTCTTTCTTCATAATTTGATCCTGAAGAATTTTAGTTGGAACACTCACAAGAATGCGCTTGGAGGTTTTAGCCAAAAGCGCTAACAGATAAGCGTAGGTCTTCCCAATTCCCGTTGGCGCCTCAATAAAACTTGGAAGTGGCTGGTGCAAACTGTCCTCGATATAGGCAACAAATTCTCTCTGCTCCGGATAAGCTTCCATTCCCAACAACTGCATATTGAGTTCAAACTGTTCAGATAAATAGTGACTTTCTAAGAACTGCTGTGGCTTTCGCAGGTAGAGTCCATGAACTTCTACTAAATGAGCTGGTAAAAAAAGACTACTATCTTCAAGCGCATCTTCTATTAAGAGTCGCGATTCATAAATCAAACAATCTGCCATCGAAAGAAGTTTTTCGATCAATCCTCTTGGTAAGCTCGCAATTTTCTCTCTCAATTTCAACAGCAGCTGGGCTGTTGCCATAGCATCCGCTAGAGCGGAGTGAGCATGGTGCAACTCAATTTCCAGTTCAGTCGCAAGCGCTCCTAAATTGTAGCGTTCTAAAGTCGGATAGAAAATTTGAGACAATTCAACCGTATCAATTCGAGGAGTCGTTAGTTCGAATCCTTCCCAAAAGAGAGCTTCTGCCAATAAATTCGCATCAAATTTGACATTATGAGCCACAAAGACGGCATCTTCTATTAATTCAAAAATTTCTTTTGCCACTTGTGCAAACTCTGGTGCTTTCCGTAAGCGAGCATCTGTCAGGCCAGTCAGTTGTTTGATATGTTCATCCAATCGTTCATGGGGATTCACATCCGTCTCATAGGATTGCGTAATCCTCCCATCTTCGATGATGACAATCCCAACCTGAATGATCTTAGCATTACTTCCAGCACTGGTCGCTTCCAGGTCCACAATGGCATATTTCCGTTTCTGTCTTGTCATAATACTTAAAATTATATCACGTTTGAGCAAGCTCTGCAGATTTTTTTCTCCTTTGAGGCTGACTTCAATCCAGTTATTTTCTTCGCAATTTGATACACTATTCTAGAAGAAAGGAGCCCTTATGAAAATCTATCGTACTGTTAATCCTGTAGCTTATGAAAACACCTACTACCTTGAAAATGAACACTCCCTCATTCTTGTTGATCCAGGTAGCGACTGGGCGACTATTCAAAAGCAAATTGATCGCGTAGGAAAACCAATTGTAGCCATTCTTTTAACCCATACGCACTACGATCACATTATGAGTCTTGAAAAGGCCCGTCAGAATTATCATTTCCCACCAGTCTATGTCCATTCGGCAGAAGCCAGCTGGTTGTCTTCTCCTGTTGACAATTTATCTGGTTTGGATCGTCATGCGGATTTAGAAGATGTTGTCTGTCAGGAGGCCGACTTCCTTTATGAAATTCGCTCCGATTACGAAATAGCCGATTTCCACTTTTATGTTCTAGAGACACCGGGCCACTCTGCAGGAGGAGTCTCCATCGTCTTTCCTGAAGATCACCTGGTTCTATCCGGTGATGCCCTTTTTCGCGAAACCATTGGACGGACCGATCTTCCAACAGGGAACGCGGCACAGTTGCTCAGCAGTATTAGGGAAGAACTCTTTTCCCTTCCATCTTCCTATACCGTCTATCCCGGTCATGGCCCTGAAACTTCTATTGGTCACGAGAAAATGTTCAATCCCTTCTTTAGACAATCCTAAAGAATCATGTATCCTCCTTCCTGTCCTAATAAAAGGATACAAAAAAGCAAGTGTGAACTTGCTTTTTTATTATATTTTAAGAAAACGTCTCATGGAGATTGACGAACCGATCGCTCCGATCAAAATTCCTAATCCAAATAAGCCACCCACCATAATCGGTACCAAAAGATGTGGACTATAGAGATACAAGTTTTGATCTGCCAAGTTATTGTTCATTGATGTATAGACAACGTTATAAACATAGAAGACCAAAGCTGAAGGAACCAAGGCTCCCAAGAGACCAATCCAAGCCCCTTCTAAAAGGAATGGTGCACGAATATAGCCATTTTTTGCTCCTACCAGTCGCATAATCTTAATCTCACGACTACGTGAAATGATGGTAATCCGGATGGTATTAGAAATCAAGAAGACTGCGATGAAGATCAATAAAGCTACACCGATCAAGCCCCAGTTTCGGATGAAGGTTCCAAGTGCAAACAAGCGTTGGGTATCGACCCCACCATCTTTCACTTCAGAGACCCCTTCAATTTTTTTGGCATCTGCTGAGACTTGCTTCACATATTTTGGAGCTGTCGTCTCTACATAATAGGCATCGTAGAGTGGGTTTGCGTCTCCATCAAAAATCTTCCAGTTGTTCCCAGCCGTTTTGATCAGTTTATCATACTGTTCTTCCTTGCTAGAAAAATCAACCTTGTCAACATGTTTCATGGCTGTCAGAGCATCGTAGACCTTATGGTAGTTTTCATTGGTCACGGTTTGACCGTCTTTTTCAATTTGCTCACTCTGGTCTTGAATATCCTTGCGCATGTATACTACAACCCGCACACTATTTTGAATATCATCTGAAAGCTTGATAGTATTAGCAATCACAGAGGCGAAAATAGCAACCAAGCTAAGGGTAATCATAACCGAGCTGACCGCTGCAATCGTCATCCAACCATTTCGTTTCAAGCTTTTAAGCGATTCGATTAAGTGTCGGAAAAATCTTCTAATCATCGTATCCGTACTCTCCTTCCGCTTCATCACGCACTACACGACCATTTTCAATCGCGATGACACGGTGACGTAAAGTATTTACAATCTGGCTATTGTGGGTCGCCATCAATACTGTTGTCCCTTGCAGATTAATCCGCTCCAAAAGGTTCATGATTTCCCATGAATTATCTGGATCCAAGTTACCAGTTGGCTCATCCGCAATCAAGACTTTCGGATTGTTGACGATCGCGCGAGCAATCGCAATCCGTTGTTGCTCCCCACCGGACAATTCATTTGGGAATGAGCGGACCTTGTGTTTCAACCCAACAAGATCCAAAACTTCCATCACACGCTTTTTAATATTGCGACGGCGTTCACCGATAACTTGCATTGCGTAGGCAATGTTTTCATAAACGGTTTTCTTTGGAAGCAATTTATAATCTTGGAAAACCACTCCTACATTGCGTCGCAACATAGGAATATCGCGTTTTTTGATTTTATCCAAATCAAAATCAGCTACTTTTAAGCTTCCTTTATCGTGTTTGACTTCACGGTATAAAAGTCGAATAAAGGTCGACTTCCCTGCACCAGAAGGTCCTACAATGTAGGCAAATTCTCCTGGTTCAATTTGGACAGAGACCCCGCGAAGGGCCGTCGTCCCGTTGTCATACTTTTTGACAACATCTTTCATTTCAATCATTGACATGTAATGAAATTCCTTTCATTCTTTTCTGGTTGATTCCCTCTAGGTTATTGGAGACGCCATTTGAGATAGGCATCAATAAAGCCATCGATATCTCCATCCATCACCTTATCCACCTGTGCTACTTCGTAGTTGGTCCGGTGATCCTTAACCATGGTGTAAGGGGTAAAGACATAAGAGCGGATTTGACTTCCCCAGGTGATTTCTTTTTTATCCCCTTTTAGAGAATCCACTTCTGCTGCTTTTTTCTCTTGCTCTAATTGGTAGAGTTTAGCTTGAAGCATTTTCATAGCACGATCACGGTTCCCGTATTGGGTCCGATCCACGGTGGATGCCACTACAATTCCTGTCGGAATATGGGTCAATCGTACACCTGTAGAAACCTTGTTGACGTTTTGTCCACCAGCTCCACCAGAGCGGAAGGTATCCATCTTGATATCATCATCACGAACTTCAACTTCGATGGTATCATCGAGTTCAGGCATAACCTCAACTGATGTAAAGGACGTATGCCGACGTTTAGCAGAATCAAATGGAGAAATTCGAACCAAACGATGTACCCCCATTTCAGATTTCAGAAGACCGTATGCATGTGGCCCTTCAAAGGATAGGGTCACAGACTTAATTCCAGCTTCATCTCCAGCCTGATAGTCCAAGACTTCAACTTTGAAGCCATGGGCATTTCCAAAACGAGTATACATCCGAAGAAGCATGTCACCCCAATCCTGAGCTTCTGTCCCTCCTGAACCTGGGTGGATTTCTAAGATGGCATTATTATTGTCATAGGGTTCAGACAATAGCAAGGTCATCTCATAGCTGGTCATGCGTTTATCCAGCTCCTCTAACTTTTCGATCAATTCTTCCTTGACCGAATCGTCTTCTGCCAAAAAGTCCAGTAAGATTTCTGACTCATCAAAGAGATCCACCATTTGATGGAAATTTTCATAGGTCTGCTTGAGTTCATTTAATTCTTGAGATGTCTTTTGCGCAGCAATATTATCATCCCAAAAATCAGGTTCTGTCATTTTATTTTCGAAAATGGCAATTTCTTCTTCCAATGCCTCTAAGTCAAAGAGACCCCCTGAAAGAAGCTAATTTTTCACGATTTGCGTCAATTTTTTGACGAATTTCTGAAATGTCCATAAGTACCTCTTTCTATGTATCTAGTCTATTATATCATAACCTTCACTATTTGCCCACCTTCCAATATTGGATCTGCTAGTTGACCACTGCCAAGCCAGCTGATTTTCAGCATTTTTTCTATTCATTTGTAACCTAAATGTTAGAAAAAAAGATCCTCTTATGCTAGACTGGTAGCATGACAACAGTAGCTTTTATGTCCGATTTACATATTGATTCGAACAACTTCGGCAAAGAAGAATTAGAGACCCTGATCACTCTTTTCAAGGACAAAAAAATTCAACATCTCCATATTGCAGGAGATATTGCCAACGGCTTTGAAAAGACCTCACAGGAATTTTTAGACCAACTTCAATGTCACCTTCCTGTGACCTTTAGCTTGGGAAATCATGATATGCTGGGCCTATCAGAAGAAGCCATAAGACCTTTTGAATTTCAAAAGATTCCCTTCTCCAATCATACGCTTCTTGCTTTTTCGGGCTGGTATGACTACAGCTTTGTTCCTACCGTCTCTCCCCAAAAACATCTTCAAACCAAGAATCTGTTTTGGTTTGACAGACGCCTCCAACGAAGGGGATCTGATCCAGCCATTACCAAAAATCTTTTGCAAGAGCTGGAACAAGAGCTCATGCAAGTGGATCAACCCTTGATTATCGCCATGCACTTTGTTCCTCATAGTCAGTTTCTCCTGCGCCACCCTTATTTTGAACGCTTTAATGCTTTTCTAGGTAGCCAAGCCTTTCATGATCTGTTTAGGCAATATCCTGTCAGAGAAGTGATTTTTGGTCATAGCCACCACCGAATGCCAGCAACAACCATTGACAACATCACCTATCATGCCAGACCTTTAGGCTATGTCCGAGAATGGGAGCTTTGCAAACAATTTTTCGAAGCTTTTCCTGAATATGATTTTCCAAAACGATACGATCCCTACAAACGCTATCGCAGAATCAAAGACCTCCCCGAATTTAATGCATACAAGAAAAAACAGCTTGCTCATGAATTTTCTCAAGCCATGACTATCCTTGAACTATAAAAAAATTGGCCCTTCTGGAACCAATTTCAGATTGAAGACAAAGTCATCTAAAAACTTTCCTTAGGTGAGTACGGACGTCAGCGAACTTCGAAGAAGTTCCATGACTTAGTTTTGGACCCAAGGTTCCAAAACTTCCGAGTGCTAGAAACAATCTTGTTTCTAGCACTTTTCTCACGGCGGAAAGTTTCAGTAGATGATTGAATAACTCTAACAGATAATTTTTTTGTCTTTATAGAATTTATTAGATTTGCAAAGAAGAACGTTTTATCTACGCTCTCAAAATTGCTCCTCCGAAATCATTTTTTTACTCTTCTGTATCCAAGAGATTTTTTGCAACGATTGCAGCCAGAACACCACCGACAATTGGAGCCAAGATAAAGATCCAAATTTGTTGAAGGGCTGCACCACCAACAAAGAGGGCAGGTGCCAAGCTACGAGCTGGGTTAACAGAAAGTCCTGTAATGTTCAAACCAACAAGAATAATCAAAGTCAAGCTCAAACCGATCACAAGACCAGCGATCTTGCCATTACCTTTGGTAGCTGATGTCACTGTCATGATGACCAAAATAAAGATAAAGGAAGCAATTACTTCAAACAAGAATCCGCCAAATGGAGTCACACCCTTCGCTAGGGCATTTTCACCAAGACTAGCTGTTGACATACCTGAATTTGACAAGAGGAAGAGTACTGTTGCAGATGCGAGAACCACCCCCACTACTTGAGCTGCAATATAATTAACCAAGTCCTTTGAAGACAAGCGTTTGTTCACAAACATGGCAATCGAAACAGCCGGGTTCAAGTGGGCACCAGAAACAGTCCCAATTGAGTAAGCTGCTGCAACAATGGATAAACCGAATGCCAAGGCTATTCCTAAATGTCCCAGACCTTCTGTTCCATTTCCAAAAACAATTGCGTTAGTCCCGATAAAGACAAGCATAAATGTGCCGATTACTTCAGCAAAAAACTTTTTCATAACTAAGTTTCCTTTCTTCAAACTGTTGACTAGTTTATCAAAAATCCACACGTACCTCAAGAAATATGCCCAGTATATTTTGCCCGCAAAAAAGCCATCCGAAGATGACTTTTCATGATTGTTTAAATAGCGTTTTTATCTTTTCCAAGCGCTCGTTGGACTGCTTTAACAATCTCAACAAGGACCACGATCATAAGTGCTCCTACGGCAACAACCATCCATTGAGTCAAGCTCAAGTTTGAAACGTGGAAGAGATTATTAAATCCAGGAACCAAAATTGTCACCACAAAGAGGACGAAGGCAACTGGAATAGACCAGTTAAAGGTCTTGTTCGTAAAGAGTCCCACTTTAAAGATTGATTGGTAAACCGACTTAACGTTAAAGGCATGGAGCAATTGGATCAAACCGAGAGTTGCAAAAGCCATGGTAAGGGCATCCGCATGGATTTCAGTATGACTTTGGTGCTCTGGGAAGAGAAGAGCCCAACCATAAACACCTAAAACTAGCATGGTTTGGAAGATCCCTTGATAAATGATTGCTCCGAAGACACCACCATCAAAGAAGTTAGACTTACGCCCACGAGGTTTGTGAGTCATGACACCTGGTTCAGCAGGCTCTACCCCAAGGGCGATAGCTGGTAAAGTATCAGTTACCAAGTTGATCCAGAGAAGATGCACTGGTTGCAACACATCCCAACCAAACAAGGTTGCAAAGAAGATAGTGAAGACCTCAGCCATATTAGCAGACAAGAGATATTGGATGGATTTTTGGATATTTGAGAAGACCTTACGTCCTTCTTCAACCGCTACGATAATAGTTGCAAAGTTATCATCGGCAAGGACCATATCAGATGCTCCTTTAGAAACTTCTGTACCTGTAATCCCCATACCGATACCGATGTCAGCTGTCTTAAGTGAAGGTGCATCGTTGACCCCATCACCCGTCATAGCGACAACCTTACCTTCATTTTGCCAAGCTTTAACGATGCGAACCTTGTGCTCAGGTGATACACGTGCGTATACAGAGTATTGCTTGAAGACTTTTTGGAATTCTTCATCAGTGAGTTCATTCAATTCAGCACCAGTGAAGACATGGTCTTCTGTATCATTTGGATCGATGATTCCGAGACGTTTGGCAATAGCTTCAGCTGTATCTTGGTGGTCACCCGTAATCATGATTGGGCGGATACCTGCTTCTTTAGCGACACGTACAGCTTCTGCAGCTTCTGGGCGCTCAGGGTCAATCATGCCGACCAAACCAGAGAAAATGAGATCAGACTCAACGATTTCAGATTCCAAGGTTGGAATTTCATGGCTTGTCTTATAAGCCATCATCAAGACACGAAGGGCTTGTTTAGCCAAGTCTTTGTTGGTTGCAAGGATAGCATTTTTATCCTCTTCTGTGATTGGACGAACTTCCCCATTGACTTCAATACGAGTCACGCGCTTGAGCAATTGATCAGGAGCACCCTTGACAGCGATAAAGTAAGAACCGTCTGCTTCCTTATGAATGGTAGACATGAGTTTACGGTCTGAGTCAAATGGCAATTCAGCCACACGTGGCTCATCCTTCAAGACTTCACGAACATCAAAGTTGTGGTCCAAACCAAACTGTACAAGAGCTGTCTCCGTTGGATCCCCAATCAGCTTGCCAGATGGGTCCACCTTAGTGTCATTGGCAAAGTTCATGATACGTAGCGTATTGTTGTTAGCAGCAATTTCAGATGCCGAGCTTTGCAATTGACCGTTGGTATAAACTTTTTCAACCGTCATTTGGTTCATGGTCAAAGTACCTGTTTTATCAGATGCAATGATTTCTGTTGAACCAAGCGTTTCAACCGCTGGCAATTTACGGACAATCGAATTACGTTTTGCAAGGGTTGTAGTTCCCAAAGATAGAACGATGGTTACAATGGCAGGGAGACCTTCTGGAATAGCTGCAACCGCAAGGGCAACCGCAACCATCAAGCCTTCTAATGGATGCTCTCCACGAACGAAGACACCAACTAAGAAAGTAATGACCGCAATCACAACAATTAAGTAAGTCAAGGCTTTAGATAATTGTTCCAAGCTTTGCTTCAATGGTGTTTCAGTCTCATCGGCATTGGCCAACATATCGGCAATCTTACCAACTTCTGTATACATACCAGTGTTGGTCACAACCCCAGTACCACGACCATAGGTTACGTTCGAGTTTTGGTACCCCATATTAACGCGGTCCCCAATACCAGCATCTGCTTCAACAAGTCCTGTCACATCTTTTTCAACTGGCACAGACTCCCCTGTAAGAGCTGCTTCTTCAATTTTAAGAGAAGCTGCTTCAAACAAACGCATATCTGCAGGCACGACATCTCCCGCTTCAAGCAAGACGATATCTCCGGGTACCAATTCTTTTGAGTCAATCTCAATAACATGGCCATCACGACGAACACGAGCCATGGGGCTAGACATATTTTTCAGAGCTTCAATGGCTGCTTCTGCTTGCCCTTCTTGGTAAACCCCAAAGGCAGCATTCAAGACAACAACGGCCAAGATGATCATGGCATCCGTTAGACCGTCCATTCCTTCTGTAATCACAGAAAGTGCCGCTGCCACAAGCAAGATGATAATCATCAAATCCTTAAATTGATCAAGGAATTTAGCTAGTAGGCTACGTTTTTCACCCTCTTCCAACTCATTACGACCATAATTCGCTAAGCGTTCTTGAGCCTGGGCGGTTGACAAACCTTCGACAGATGAGTCCAAGTTCTTTAGGACTTCCTCAGAAGATTGCGTGTAAAACAAATCTTTATTTTGTTCTTTTGACAAAACAGTCTCCTCCTTTTTGGCCTCTTTTTACAAAAAAAGAGACCTGTTTTTTAAAAAAACAAGTCTCGCTGTTTAATATAGTGCCGGAAATAATTCGTAATGACGACACTATCGCGGAAAACCGCCAGCTACTCCCTTGAGTGGTTTTATTATACCATTTTTATAGAATAAAGCAAGCGGGATCTCTAATAATTTAATGAGGTCTATTCTTCCCATTCCACTAGTAATTGATAATTGGCAAATTCCTGTTCTCCATCGAGAGTTAACAAGCGATAAGAGAGGTGCAAATGACCTGCTTCTAATTGAAAGAGGTCTGTTGTAATCAAAAACTGCTGAATGCCCATCGGAGTTGGGATGATTGCCCCACCATCTTCATTTTTGTAGAAACGCATGATGGATTTAGGACTTGAGAATCGTGTCATGACCAATTCATCGTTGGAAAATTTCAAAGCAACCTTTTCATCTTCTTCATTGGTATACAAGAGATATTGAAAACCTGCTTTTTCCTTCCATTCACCTTGATAGTACTGATCAACGATTTCCATTTCTTCTCCAAATCGAATGGTATTTTGAATGCGAATCTGCATCTTTGTCTCCTTCTCTTCTTTTCTTGCCTTACTATTCTATCAAATTTTACGCATTTTGACTGCCCCTATTAGCCTCTAGATCGCAAAATAGGCTTTTTTTTGCTATAATAGACCCATGAATGAAAAAGTCTTTCGCGATCCCGTACATGATTACGTTCATGTGGATCATCCCATCATTTATCAATTAATTAATAGTAAAGAATTTCAACGACTACGCCGCATCAAACAACTGGGGACATCTGGTTTTACCTTCCACGGTGGGGAGCATAGTCGTTTTTCTCACTGTCTTGGCGCCTATGAAATTTCAAGACGCATCCTGTCCATTTTTGAGGAAAAGTATGCAGAGCAATGGAATTCTGATGAAAACTTACTGACCATGACAGCCGCCCTTCTTCATGACATTGGACATGGTGCCTATTCTCATACCTTCGAAGGACTCTTTGGGACCGATCATGAAAAAATGACCCAGCTGATCATCACCAGTCCAGAGACGGAGGTCAATCAAATCCTCTTACAGGTAGCACCTGATTTCCCAAACCGTGTAGCCAGCGTCATTGATCATACCTATCCCAATAAACAAGTGGTGCAATTGATTTCTAGTCAAATTGATGTGGACCGGATGGATTATTTACTGCGGGATGCCTATTTTACGGGTGCTTCCTATGGAAAATTTGACTTGACCCGTATTTTGCGTGTCATTCGACCGATTGAAAATGGTATTGCCTTCCAACAAAATGGCATGCACGCTGTCGAGGATTACGTGGTCAGCCGTTACCAAATGTATATGCAGGTCTACTTCCACCCGGCTACTCGTGCCATGGAAGTCCTCCTTCAAAATCTACTCAAACGCGCTAGAACCATTTATCCAGATCAGAAAGAGTATTTTCAACTGACTTCACCTCGCTTGATTCCATTTTTTGAAGAAGAGGTCACCATTCAAGACTACCTAAATCTAGATGACGGTGTGATGAATACCTATTTCCAAGTCTGGATGGATAGCCCGGATACCATCCTGTCTGATCTTGCTCAGCGCTATATCAATCGGAAAGTCTTTAAGTCGATTCTATTTACAGAAGATAAGCGGAAAGACTTAGCAATCCTTGAAAAACTGATTAAAGAGGTTGGCTTTAATCCAACCTACTACACAGCTATTCATCAAAATTTTGACCTGCCTTACGATATTTATCGACCAGAGCTTGAAAAACCACGGACCCAGATCGAGATGATCCGAAAAGATGGGAGTCTCGCTGAATTGTCTCAGTTGTCTCCACTCGTCGCTGCTTTAGCAGGAACTCGCTATGGGGACAACCGCTTCTATTTTCCAAAAGAAATGCTGGAGGTTAATGGACTTTTCAGTAAGCAAGTAGAAGAATTCACTTCTTACATTACCAATGATTATTTTACAGGAGAGACGGATGTCCATTAAATTAGTTGCGATCGATATCGATGGTACACTCCTCAATTCAAAAAAAGAGATCACACCTTCCGTATTTGAAGCCATTCAAGATGCTAAAGCCGCAGGCGTTAAAATCGTGATCACAACCGGTCGTCCTATCGCAGGGGTCTCAAAACTTTTAAAAGAACTCCATTTGATGGATCCTGGAGACTATGTCATTACCTTTAATGGCGGTCTGGTGCAAGAAACTGCTACTGGAAAAGAACTCATCAAAGACCTTTTACATTATGAGGACTATCTCGATATCGAGTCTCTTGCTAACAAACTCCAAATCCACTCTCATGCTATTACTAAAGACGGCATCTATACCAGCAATCGCGATATCGGACGCTACACCATTCATGAATCTCAACTGGTCAATATGCCCCTTTATTACCGGACGCCTGAAGAAGTTCGAGAGAAAGAATTTGTCAAGGCCATGTATATCGATGAACCAGATATTCTGGATACTGCGATTGCAAAAATCCCAAAAGAATTTCAGGACCGCTTCACCATGATCAAATCAGCCCCTTTTTATTTAGAAATTCTAGGAAAAACGACCAATAAGGGAGCTGCCGTTCTTCATCTAGCTGAACGACTTGGAATCCAGCAAGAAGAAACCATGGCTATCGGAGATGAAGAAAATGACCGTTCCATGCTAGAAGTCGTGGGACATGCTGTCGTTATGGAAAATGGCAATCCAGCTCTTAAAAAAATTGCTACAACTATTACCAAATCAAATGATGAATCTGGCGTTGCATACGCCATTAGAAAGTGGGTATTATAAGAAATGTACCATTACCAGCTAGGAATTTCTGCTAGTGAGCATGATGACTTTGTTATTCAGAGTGACCAAACCAATCTCTTACAAAGCAGCTCATGGGCAAAAATCAAAGATAATTGGGGAAATGAACGGGTTGGTTTTTATCAAGAAGACCAATTAGTCGCTGTTGCAAGCATCTTGATTCAACCCTTGCCACTTGGCTTTTCCATGCTCTACATTCCTCGAGGCCCGATCATGGATTACCAAAACAAGGAGCTGGTTTCATTTGTGATCCAGTCCCTTAAAAAGATAGCCAAACAATACAAGGCATTGTTTGTGAAGTTTGATCCAAGTCTTTTCTTGAGTAAACATTTGATTGGACAAGAAAAGACGGAAGCTCCTGCTGTGCAAGCGGTGATCGACACCTTAACTAAAGAAGGTATTGAATGGACTGGCCGAACCAGTGATATGGCAGAAAATATCCAACCACGCTTTCAAGCGAATATCCACAAAGAGTTTTTCACTGAGCAAGATCTTTCAAAATCTACTCGACAAGCCATCCGAACTGCTCGAAACAAAGGGATCCAAGTCCAATTTGGCGGAACCGAATTGTTAGAGGACTTTGCTTCTCTCATGAAAAAGACTGAGGCTCGTAAAAGCATTCATTTACGTGGAAAAGACTACTACGAAAAACTGCTCACAACCTACCAAGGACAATCCTACATTACTTTGTCTACGCTAGATCTCGAGAAACGGAAAACCTCCCTTACAAAAGATCTTGAAAAAAATAAGGCAGAGGCTGAAAAATTCACAGAAAAAACAAAGCCTGGCAAGGTTGAGAATAACCAAAAAGAAAAAGAGCGGATAGAGGAAGAACTGCAATTTCTTGAACAGCATCTCCAAGCAGGTAGACAGATCGTTCCTTTATCTGGGACCTTAAGCCTTGAATTCGGTGGGACGTCTGAAAATGTTTATGCAGGGATGGATGAAGAATTCCGCCGTTACCAACCTGCTATCCTCACCTGGTATGAAACTGCCCAACACGCTTTCGACCGTGGTGCTTCTTGGCAAAATATGGGGGGCATTGAAAATTCACTCGATGGTGGTCTCTATCATTTCAAATCAAAATTTAATCCTGTCATTGAAGAATTTGTTGGGGAATTCAACCTCCCAACCAGTCCACTTTATCCACTTGTAAACAAAGTCTACAAGATCCGGAAAAAATTAAGGAGTAAATAAAGTTACATGACTCTTACGACAATTTCAAAAGAAGAATTTACCTCATTTGCAAATACTGTTTCCCATCGTTCCTTCATCCAGTCTGCTGAAATGGCAGATCTGCTTGAAAAGCGAGGAAATACCGTCCAATTTATCGCTTGGAAACAAGAAAATCAAGTCCAAGTGGCAGCAATCTTGTACAGTCTTCCTATGACAGGTGGTCTCCATATGGAAATCAATTCTGGCCCTCTTTACCAAGAGGAGGCTATGCTAGAACCCTTCTATGCAGCTTTAAAAGACTATGCGAAAGAAAATGGAGCTATTGAACTCGTTATCAAGCCCTATGATACCTATCAAACCTTTGACAGTGACGGTAATCCAACCAGTGAAGAGCAAACCCATTTCATGGATACCCTTAAAAACTTGGGCTATCAGCATGATGGTTTAACAACAGGTTATCCAGGTGGAGAAGGTGATTGGCATTATGTGAAAGATATGGAGGGTATCACCGAAAAAAATCTTCTCAAGAGCTTCAGTAAAAAAGGAAAGCCACTTGTCAAGAAAGCCAAATCTTTCGGTATTGAACTGAAACGATTAAACCGAGATGAACTGCAACTCTTTAAGGATATTACTTCCTCTACCAGTGACCGTCGCGACTATCAGGATAAGACCTTGGATTATTACCAAACTTTCTATGACAGTTTTGGCGACAATGCAGATTTCATGATCGCAACACTGAACTTCCACCATTACTACACGAATCTTGAAAAAGACCAAGGAAAACTAGCACAGAAGATTGAGAAATTACAGAAGGATCTTGAAGTCAACCCCAATTCAGAGAAAAAACAAAATCAACTTCGTGAATTCTCTAGCCAGTTTGATACCTTTGAGGTGAGAAAACAGGAAGCAAAAGAATATATTGAAAAATATGGAGATCAAGACGTCATTCTTGCAGGTAGCCTCTTCGTCTATCTGCCACAAGAATCCACCTATTTATTCAGTGGCTCTTATACAGAATTTAATAAGTTCTATGCTCCTGCTGTTCTTCAAGAATATATGATGCTTGAAACCATCAAACGTGGTATCCCAAGATATAACTTCCTTGGTATTCAAGGGGTCTTCGACGGCTCAGACGGTGTGCTTCGTTTCAAACAAAACTTCAACGGCTACATCGTCCGTAAGATGGGGACCTTCCGTTATTACCCAAGTCCTCTGAAATACAAACTGATTTCTCTCATTAAGAAACTATTAGGACGTTCCTAACTCAAAAGACCAGCTTTGTAGCTGGTCTTTTCTACTATAAAAAAAGACGAGAAATCTCTCGCCTTTTTATATGTCATTATTTAACAAAGTCAAGCAATGCCAAGAAGCTTTCTGGATCAAGTGATGCACCACCCACAAGAGCTCCATCAACGTCTGGACAAGCCATGTATTCAGCAACGTTTTCAGGTTTCACTGAACCACCGTATTGAACACGTACTTTGTCAGCCACTTCTTGACCAAAGTCAGCAGCTACAACGTCACGAACAACTTTACACATTTTTTGTGCGTCGTCTTGTGAAGCTGATTTACCAGTACCGATCGCCCAGATTGGTTCGTATGCGATAACTGTTGAAGCTACTTGTTCTGCAGTCAATCCTGCAAGAGCAGCTGAAACTTGAGCCCCTACGAATTCTGCTGCTTTACCAGCTTCGTAAGTTTCAAGACTTTCACCACAACAGATGATTGGAAGCATACCGTTCGCAAAAATTGCTTTTGCTTTTTTGTTGATATCTTCATCAGTTTCGTGGAAGTAGTCACGACGTTCTGAGTGACCGATAACAACGTAGTCAGTACCGATTTCTTTCAAAACTTGTGGGCTAGTTTCACCTGTGAAAGCACCTGCATTTTCAAAGTAGCAGTTTTGAGCAGCAACTTTAAGGTTTGAACCTTTAGCAGCAGCAAGAACAGTTGTCAAGTCAAGAGCAGGTGCAGCAATCCCAGCTTCAACAAGATCAGATGAAGGAAGTTTTGATGCTACTGCTTCAACGAATGCTTTTGCTTCTTCTGGGTTTTTGTTCATTTTCCAGTTACCAGCAATAAATGGTTTACGTGACATTTCACATACCTCTTTTTTCTATTTTTATACTAACTATTTTACCATAATTTTCGTCATAATGAAAGGTTGCACAAACTCTTTTACTTTTTAAAACAATAAAAACCCCGTCTTCACGGGGTTTTCTGTCTGTCTATATAATTGTTAATCTGGGAACTAGATCGAATTAAGCTTCGATTTCAGTAACCATACCTGAACCAACAGTACGTCCACCTTCACGGATTGAGAATGTAGTACCTTGTTCAACGGCGATTGGGTGGATCAACTCAACGTCGATAGTCACGTTATCACCAGGCATTACCATTTCAGTTCCTGCTGGAAGTTCGATAGATCCAGTTACGTCAGTTGTACGGAAGTAGAACTGTGGACGGTAGTTGTTGAAGAATGGAGTATGACGACCACCTTCTTCTTTAGTAAGGATGTAAACTTCACCTTTGAATTTAGTGTGTGGGTTGATTGAACCTGGTTTAGCGATAACTTGTCCACGTTCGATTTCATCACGTTGGATACCACGAAGAAGCACACCAACGTTGTCCCCTGCAAGACCTTCGTCAAGTTGTTTACGGAACATTTCAACACCAGTAACAACCGCTTTTTGGATTTCTTCTTTAATACCAACGATTTCGATTTCGTCGTTGACTTTAACAACACCACGGTCGATACGTCCTGATGCTACAGTACCACGTCCAGTGATTGAGAATACGTCTTCGACTGGAAGAAGCAATGGTTTGTCAGTATCGCGTTCTGGTTCTGGAATGTACTCATCAACAGTGTTCATCAAGTCCATGATGATATCTTCATATTTAGAGTCACCTTCAAGAGCTTTAAGAGCTGAACCTTGGATAACTGGAAGGTCATCACCTGGGAAATCGTATTCTGAAAGAAGGTCACGGATTTCCATTTCAACCAATTCAAGCAATTCTTCATCGTCAACCAAGTCAACTTTGTTCATGAAGACGATCAAGTGTTTAACACCAACCTGACGTGAAAGAAGGATGTGCTCACGAGTTTGTGGCATTGGTCCGTCAGTTGAAGCTACTACAAGGATAGCTCCGTCCATTTGAGCGGCACCAGTGATCATGTTTTTAACGTAGTCCGCGTGTCCTGGAGCGTCGATGTGAGCGTAGTGACGTTTTTCAGTTTCGTACTCAACGTGCGCAGTGTTGATAGTGATACCGCGTTCGCGTTCTTCTGGAGCAGCATCGATAGACGCATAGTCTTTAGGTTGGTTAACTGATGAAGGCAAGCGACGTGCCAAAACAGTTGTGATTGCTGCAGTTAGGGTAGTTTTACCGTGGTCAACGTGTCCGATTGTACCGATGTTAACGTGCGGTTTACTACGATCGTATTTTTCTTTTGCCATTTGAGTAAAAGCCTCCAATAAAATATATTTTATAGATAGACAGTAGGCAATACAGTCTAACTTTCCTTACTATTCTATCGAATTTTAGATAAAATTGCAAGCCTTTTACCTATATTTTCTTAATTATTCCTCTTCTTTTCTTTTATTTTATCAGCTTGCTGAAAGATCCTGATCTAGCTTTGAAAATTCTCATTTTAAATCTTCTATTTAAGCCATTACATACCTTTTGCTCCTTTAATATCAGGGACTAAAAAAATCGGAACAATGTTCCGATTTTTTTAACCTGAATTTCGTAATCCTGTAGCCACTCCATTGATCGTAATATGGATTAGCTTGTCTTGATCGGCTGGTAGTTGTCCAGTCCGTTGACGTCGAATCAATTCTAACTGAATATAGTTCAAGACGTTAAAGTATGGCATCCGATAGTCCAAACTTTCTTTCAAATAAGGATTTTCAGCGAGCAACTCGTCTTGTTCCTCAATCATCAAGATGATGTCCTTGGTCAATTGCCATTCATGTAAGATAATCTGATAGATATTGCGAACTTCTTCTTCTTCACACAATTGGGCGTACTCAAAGGCAATATCCATATTAGCTTTGGATAAGACCATATCCACATTTGACAAGAGAGATTGGAAGAAAGGCCAGTTTTTATACATGTATCGAAGGGTTTCGATATTCTCAGGATCCTCATCGATAAATTCCTTAAAGCTAGAACCTACTCCATACCAACCAGGGAACATCACCCGACTTTGTGACCAAGAGAAGACCCAAGGAATAGCACGCAAACCACCAATTTCTGTAATGGTCTTACGAGCAGCTGGGCGTGAACCAATATTAAAACTTGAAATTGCTTTGATCGGACTTGATTCAAAGAAGTAATCATAGAAGTGCTCATTTCCAAAGACCAAATCACGATAGATATCGTAACTGCGATTCACGACTTTATCCATGACTTCCCCGAAACGATCAAACATAGAAAATGGACTCTTTTGTTCGGCAATCATTCGGTTAATGGTTGCAGAAACGAGCATTTCAAGGTTGTAGTAGGCAGCATCTTTATTTCCATATTTATTGCCGATCACTTCCCCTTGCTCAGTTAAGCGGATACGGTCATTAATGGATTTCAATGGTTGAGACGTGATGGCTTCATAAGTAGGACCTCCACCACGACCAACAGTACCACCACGACCATGGAAGAAGGTAATCTTCACTCCAAACTCATCTCCGATAGCGGTCAATTGTTGTTGGGCTTTAAAGAGCGTCCAGCATGAAGACAAGTATCCACCATCTTTGTTGGAATCAGAGTATCCTAACATAATCTCTTGGTAGTTGTTCTTAGAAGCAATCCAACGTTTGGCAATCGGAAGAGACAAGTAACTTCTCATGGTTTCTTCTGAGTGATCCAAGTCTTCGATCGTTTCAAACAACGGTACGATTTGAACGCGAGCTTTTTCCGTATCGACTAAGCCCACTTCTTTCAACATCACAGCCAATTCTAACATATCTGACACACTGGTTGCATGAGAAATGATGTTTTGACGAATGACTTCTTCTCCTAAACGATCTTTCAATTCACGGGCCGTTTGGAAAATCGCTAATTCTTTTTCAAGCAGTTCAGATTTTTCTGCATGGGTTGCTGATAAAATACGTGGGTCTTCTAAAAGTTCTTTCAAGAGAACTTGACACTTTTCATCCTCTGATAAATCAGAATAATGGTCATTAATTCCAGCTGATTTCAGCAATTCTGCCACACAGGCTTCATGCACACTCGAATCCTGGCGCATATCAATAGAGGCCAGATAGAATCCAAAAACATCGATGGCTTCTAGAAGTTCTGCAAATTCACCAGAAATCAAATACTCTGATTTGTTTTCTAACAAGGAATCTTTGATCTTTTCAAGGTCTTCTTTAAATTCTTGAGCAGAGGCATAAGCTGGAGCTTCTTTCTCAGAAATTTTCTTTAGAGCTCCAGAGATACGATTGCCGATATAATCAGAAACTGGCCCTTGTTGATGAGCATTTGCTCCTAATAACCTCTCGACAGCATAACGATCTTCTCTGGTTTCTCCCACCATCGTCCATTCTTTTAAATTGACCAAGGTTTGGATCAATTTTGACTGGATATAGTGGAAAGCCCGACGGTAAGGTTCTTTTTCACGAAAGACGGATGTATCACTGGATAGGGCTGCCATTTCAGCTACTGCTTCACTTGTTTTAGAAAGACTCGTTGAAAGGGAGAAATGACGGTATAATTTAGAAATCTTTTCGATGTAATAGTTCAAAATGACTTCGCTTTGAATAGTTGCTGAACGCTTCAAGGTCTCAGCTGTTACAAACGGATTCCCGTCCCGGTCTCCCCCGATCCACATGCCCATTGTGATCGGACGTGGTTGTTCAAGCTCTAATCCATGCTCTTTTGCCAAGCGTTTGTATTCCAACATCAGGTTTGGAACAGCTTGCAAGAAAGAGCTATTGTAATATTCCATAACGTTGGTGATTTCATTAGTAACCTTCAATTTTTTGTCACGAATCATATCCGTTTGCATCATGATTTCGATATTACAACGAAGGTTGTTATACCACTTATACTCATTCATTAAACCAGCTTTAACATCCCGGTGCTGACGAAGAAGAGCATGAATATGATTGGTTAAATCCAGCATGGTTTTTCGTTGCACTTGAGTTGGATGGGCTGTTAAAACAGGTACAATATTGAGATTTTCAAGAATTTCTTGTGCATCTTCATTTTTCGCAACTTCTTTAATGGTTGAAGAAAGTTTTCCGAGGTATTCACCATCCACGTTATTCAAATGATTGATTTCATAGGCCAAATCAACATCTTCTGAGATGTTAATCAAGAGTGGTAAAATGGCAAAATAACGTGAAATCACTGTCATTTCTTCATTTGTCAATTGTTCCACTATTTGATTTAACTCACGATAGTTCTGTGTTTTTGATAGATCCTTCAACTGCCTAATTTTATCAAAGGTTTCCGGACGAACCAAATTTTTCGTAATATCATCTAATAAATTGGTTAAGATTTCGGCTTCTTCTTTGATAATATCTTTATTTGTGAAGTTCTCTAATTTTTGTAAGACCATTTTTTCTCCTTTTTGAATAGCCATTCAACAATTCCCTTTTAATAATAAGGTTTGATTTTACCTTTTTCTTCAAAAACCATGCCTTCTTGTTCCATCTTAGCCCGTTTTTCACTAGCATCGATATTCAAAACGAAAGCAATCGCTACGGATAAGACCCATAAGCTATTTCCCCCTTGGGATAAGAAGGGGAAGGTCACTCCTGTAGACGGAATCAAACCAGAAATTCCTCCGATGTTAATAAAGGTTTGCACTAAGATCATCCCACCGATCCCAATGGCCATCATCGAATTAAAAGGATTCTTTGCTCGAATACCGACTAAAATGATCCGAAGAATTAAAAAGAATAGGAGAGCAAGGATCAAGCTAGCTCCAACAAAACCTAATTCTTCAATCACAATTGCAAACACAAAGTCTGTGTGCGCTTCTGGTAAGTATCCTTGTTTTTCAATGGAATTTCCTAGCCCCAAGCCAAACCAACCACCGTTACTCATGGCATAGTAAGAATTAGCTAATTGGTGACCTGCGCCAGACAAGTCATTAAAGGGGTTAAAGAAGGCACTAAAACGTTTGGCCACATAACCAAAGACAGGAATTTTAGCGACACGATCCACACCGATGATCCATATTGAACCAAGGACAATGGTGGATACCCCAACAACTAAACCAAGTAAAGAGGTAAACCAACGGTAACCCACTCCACTAGCCGTAATCATGATCAAGACCGTTAAGGCCAAGATCGTCGCATTTCCCAAGTCCGGCATAATCACAACGATTCCAATCAGAATCAAGGTCAGCCAACGCCAATCGTTTAAATTCCTTGGAATCCATTCATTGTGGGTCAAGGCTTGATAATCATAATCGCGTATCTCGTCTTGTCGTTTAGAAAAGATCAAGGCTAGATACCAGACTAAGATCACCTTGAGGTACTCCGCTGGCTGGATACTGAAACCTCCAGGAATTGTCAACCAACCGTGAGCTCCATTGACCGTATCCGTGATAAACCTAGACAAAATCAACAAAATCACTTCAATAAAGATGACAAAAGCCAGCACTTTTTTATTTCGAAGAAACTTTAAGCTAAATTTATAAATCAAGGCGATGGTTAGGAGACTAAGGATAAAAAAGAGCCCCTGGGTCCGGACCATCCGAATCGAACTCACTCCACTTTGAATTGCCAAGGCACTTGTTGTCGAATAGACAACAATCAAGCCAATGATGGATAAAATCAAATAGGGAATGAGGATGGAATAATTTAAAAGATGTCTTTTTTCAATTTTCATAATTCACCATATTCCTAATATTCAACCTTCATTATATCATTTTTAAGAAGCAAAACCAAGGAAAGGCCAGAAAAGATTCGGCTTCTTCCCCATTTTCAAGAAATATTCTAATCATTCTTCTTATTTTCATATATTTTTATCCTTTTTCGATGAAAAGATTCCTTTTTTTTTGAAAATAATGGCTGAAATCAGCATCTTTTAAGCATTAAGTTTTGCCTTTTCATTTTTTTTACGGTAAAATGTTTCTGTATGAGAAAAAGGATAAAACCCGTTGTTCTCTTGGTCTTTTTTATCGGTATCATTTCTTTTCTCGTTCTCTCACGAACGATTGCCGATCTGCAAGCCAGAGAGCGACAAGAAACAACCAAAACCATTCCGAACTCCAATACACCTAAAAAAACAACCACTGCAAGCTCTTCTTCTAAAAAAGAAGAAGACATCAATCCAGAACTGGTTGGCCGTCCGATCATTGATATCTCAGGCTGGCAATTGCCTAGTGAAATTGATTACGATGTCCTTTCCCAAAATGTGGGAGGTGTAATCGTACGTGTCCATAGTGGGGCTCAAGCTAAAAAGGAAAATGCGGCAACCTACTTAAATGGTCTGGATAAATCTTTTAAAACTCATATCCAAGAATTCCAAAAACGAAATATCCCTGTCGCAGTCTATGCTTATGTCGCTGCTAAGGATAAAAAAGAAATGGAAAAAGAAGCAGAAGAATTTTACAAGGCTGCTTCTCCTTACAAACCGACCTACTATTGGTTAGACGTTGAGGAAAAAACCATGAAGGATATGAATGCAGGTGTTGAAGCTTTCCGAGCAAAACTACAAGCTTTGGGTGCAAAAAATATTGGACTCTATATCGGAACTTACTTCATGGAAGAACATAGTATCTCCACTGATAAATTTACGGCTCTTTGGATTCCTACTTATGGATTTGATGACGGCTACTATAATGCCGCGCCAGATACCAACACGGAATACGACTTGCATCAATATACCTCTCAAGGGCAATTAAATGGATTCTCACACTACTTGGATCTCAACCAAATTGCTCCGACGCAAGACCAAGAAGCGATTTATCGGAAACTTTTCAAAGTACAAAAAGATAACTCTTCCTCATAGCCTTAAAACAGCAGATCAAGTGATCTTCACTTTTTCTGCTGTTTTCTATTTTTAAGGAGAAGACAATATCGTCGCTATTATATGTTATAATGGTCTAATGAAATCTGATTTTGTAGAGAAAAAGAGAAAAGGAGAAAGCCATGGCAAAAAAAAATAAAGTAAAAAAAACCTTAGTCGAGCAGATCTTGACTAAAGCAAAAATTGAGCACGTAGGCTTACAAATCAACGCTTTAGAAGGGATCTTACCAGAAGGGATTGATCGCTCTACTATTTTCAAAACCCTAGCTCTCAAAGGAGATAAAACGGGTCCTGTGATTGGGATCATTCCTATTACGGAACATCTTTCAGAGAAAAAATTGGCCAAATTATCGGGAAATAAGAAAGTCGCTATGATTCCTCAAAAGGATCTCGAAAAGACAACAGGTTATATTCATGGGGCCAATAATCCGGTGGGCATTCGTCAAAAGCATCCTTTCCCAATCTTTATCGATGAATCAGCCCTTCAGTTAGAGACCATGATCGTATCTGCCGGGGAAATCGGCCATAGTATTCAAATCAAACCACAACTTCTAGCAGACTTCGTACAAGCGACTTTTGCAGATATTTTAGAATAATGACAGAGAAGGAGACAAGATTGTGAAACTATATTTTATTCGACACGGACGGACAGAATGGAATGAAGAAGGACGTTTTCAGGGATCAAATGGCGATTCTCCGCTGTTACCAGCCTCTATTCATCAGCTTGAAAAATTAGGAAAGCACCTAGCTACTGTTCCTTTTGATGCAGCCTTTGCAAGTGATCTGCCACGAACAGTCCATACCGCACAGATCATCCTCGATCAATTGGAGACACCTCTAGAATTGCAAGCAACGCCTGCTCTTCGTGAGTGGAATTTGGGAAAATTGGAAGGAGCTAAAATTTCTACTATTTCAGCTATCTATCCCCAACAAATGGATGCCTTTCGCCATAACCTAGCCCGCTTTCAAAATGAAATCTTTGATGCAGAATCTGTCTATGAAACGACCAAACGTACCTGTGATTTTATAAAAAGCCTGAAAGGAAAAGAGCTCGATACTGTTCTCATCGTTGGACATGGGGCTAATTTGACAGCTTCTATTCGAACCTTGCTTGGTTATGAAACAGGAGAACTCCGCAAAAATGGCGGACTAGATAATGCCAGCGTGACGATTCTGACAACAGATGATTTTGAGCATTATCACTTAGATACTTGGAACGACACCTCTTATATGGAAGACTAAAAAACACTGATCTTGCGATCAGTGTTTTCTTTTAGCTTATTTCATAGTTGGGAAGAGAAGGACGTCGCGAATCGTTGTTACATTTGTCAACAACATAACGAGACGGTCAATACCAATTCCAAGTCCACCTGTTGGTGGCATACCATATTCGAGGGCTTCAACATAGTCATAGTCGATGCCTGTAGCTTCGTCATCTCCCAATTCTTTCGCACGCGCTTGTGCTTCAAACCGTTGCAATTGATCGATCGGATCATTCAATTCCGTGAAGGCATTCGCATACTCTTTGGTCATGATGAAGAGTTCGAAACGGTCAGTGAAGCGTGGATCTTCTGGATTTTTCTTAGCCAATGGAGATACTGCTACTGGGTGACCGTAAACAAAAGTTGGTTGTGTCAAGGTTTCTTCAACGAATTCTTCGAAGAAGGCATTGATAATTTGTCCCACTTCTGTGTAGTGTTTTTCAACTGGTACATGTTTTTCGTTTGCCAGTGCTACAGCTTCTTCAAAGGTCATGTCTTTCCAGAAGTCAACACCTGTGATTTCTTTAATCGCATCAACCATGTGAACCCGTTTGAATGGTTCATTGATTTTGATTTCTGTTCCTTGGTAGTCAATTGGACCATCACCATGGACCGCTTTCGCAGCATGTTGGATAATGCCTTCAGTTAAGTCCATGATATCGTGGAAGTCAGCGTAAGCTTGATAGACTTCGATCGAAGTGAATTCAGGGTTGTGAGTGGCATCCATACCTTCGTTACGGAAGATCCGTCCGATTTCATAGACGCGTTCCATCCCACCAACAATCAAACGTTTCAAGTGAAGCTCAGTCGCGATACGAAGCACCATGTCAATGTTTTGTGCATTGTGGTGAGTGATAAATGGTTTAGCAGCCGCACCACCAGCTTCATTGTGAAGCACTGGTGTTTCCACTTCAAGGAAGCCTTGACCATCTAAATAACGACGGATTTCAGAGATGATTTTTGAACGGGTTACAAAGCGTTCGAAGCTTTCACGGTTTGAAATCAAATCCAAATAACGTTTACGATAGATGGTTTCAACGTCTGAAAGTCCGTGGAATTTTTCAGGCAAAGGACGAAGGGCTTTTGACAAGTGAGTGATATGAGTTGCTTTAATCGAAAGTTCACCCATATCTGTGCGCATGATTTCCCCTTCAACACCAAGGAAATCACCAAGGTCTGCTTTTTTGAAGATCTCGTAGTTTTCTTCTCCAACAGCATCCTTACGAACGTAGATTTGAATTTGACCTTCACGGTCTTGAAGATGGGCAAAGCCAACCTTTCCTTTTCCACGTTTTGTTACAAGACGACCGGCAATAATAGCTGTTTCGTTCAAGTCGTGGAGTTGTTCTTTATCTAATTCTGAATATTTTTCTTTTAATTGACCTGAATTTGCAGTACGTTCGAATCGTTTTCCAAATGGATCGATTCCTTGTTCACGAAGGGCCGCCATTTTCTCACGACGGACAATCTGCTGGTCATTCAATTCTTCCATGTGTTCAGTAGTCATTTGGAACCTCCTAAGTTATTCTCCCCTATTCTATCATATTTGGACCAGAAATTCACTAATATTTACCAATTAAACAAAAATAAGGCTAGGTAAAATGTAACCTCTCGAAGCTATACTCAAATAATATCCGAAAACTGTCGTTGACTGCTTAAACTGTTTAACCTGTACAGGGCGAGATAATTGAAAAGGTTTCGACAAACTATTCAACAACAGCAGCAAAAAGGAGCGTGGAGAATCTTAAACCATTCATCCTGACTCGCTCCTATTTTTATTCATAACGCAGTGCTTCGATCGGATTTAACTTAGAAGCCTTATTCGCTGGTAAAATTCCAAAGATGATGCCTACAAAAGCAGAGAAAATAATACTGCCGATAGCGACATTTAAGGAAATAATCGGTGGGCCTTCTAGGGAGGCTGCTGCGAGTGTAGTAATCAAGCTATTCACACCATAAGCAAGTCCAAGTCCAATCAGCCCACCAATGATGGTCAAGACCATCGACTCAATCAAAAATTGAACCAGAATCTTACCTCGAGTTGCTCCCAATGCTTTGCGAAGACCAATTTCTCTCGTCCGCTCTGTCACAGAAACCAACATGATATTCATGACTCCAATCCCGCCAACCAAAAGGGAAATCCCTGCAATGGCACCGATCACTGACGTCATAATTCCTACTACTTTTTTGGTTTCCTCTAGGATGCTATCCAAATTAAAGATTTGAAATTCTCCTTGGCGAACACCTGAAAGTTCTGTTAACTTTTGAGCAGCCTCAATCCCAACGGTTTTAATCTGCTTCACATCTGGCACATGGACGACAATATTTTGAATTTCATCCGTTCCGAATTCAGAGGCGAGTTGGGTATTGGCCATCAAGGCACTTCCACCTGAGGAAGCTCCGTAAAGAGCTGTTCCTGCATTTGGATCCTTGAAAATACCAACGACGCGATAATTGTTATCCCCAACAGAGACCACCTGATTCAGTGGATTCTCCGTTCCAAATAATTGTTGGGCCAATCCTTCATCAAGGAGCACCACCCGGGAGAAATTACTATAGTCTGAAGGGGTTAATTTTCGTCCAGATAAGAGCTCAACCTTTTTGACAGAAAAATAGGTTTCATTTACTCCTTGGATGTTTACCCCTTCTGCTTTTTTCTTTTGAAAAGCAATGGTTGCATTGGAGGTATTGCTAACATAGTAACCATCGATGCCTTGAATCTTGGTTAATTCCTTAACCCAAGATTCTTGCACAACTGGTGGTGCTTCTTGGACTTGACCATCAACATCTTCAGCGTTTTCCCCATCGATATCCGATGGAGCAGCCATCCCTCGGTCTTCAGCCGCAGGGCCACTTTCGCCTCCGCCTTCTCCTGTATCTTCAGAAGGGCCAATATTGATTCCTGTCACATAGCCACTCTTGTTGGGAGAATAAGAGATTTGTACATACTCTTGGTCCTTGGTAAAAGTCTTGGTGACACCAGCTTTCATACCATCTCCCAGAGCCATGATGACAACGACAGAAGCAACCCCAATAATGATCCCCACCATGGTCAAGAAAGACCGTAATTTATGGCTCATAATCGAGCTGATCGCAAATTTCCAATTTTGCATTAGGTCCCCCTTTCCAGCTTGCTATCTGAGGAGATCACTCCGTCACGAATAACGATGCGACGATGCGCAAAGGCTGCAATTTCTGGCTCGTGTGTAACCATGATAATGGTTTTTCCTTCTTGGTTTAGCTTGGTTAACAAGTCCATTATTTGCTCCCCTGTCTTGGTATCTAGAGCTCCAGTCGGCTCATCTGCTAAGACGATGGCTGGCTGATTGACAAGGGCTCGAGCAATCGCAACCCGTTGTTTTTGACCCCCTGAGAGCTCTGAAGGCAAATGGTGCATGCGAGAATGGAGCTCTACCTTTTCAAGGTACTGCTCAGCTAATTCCTTCCGTTTAGCAGGATGAACTCCCGCATAAATGAGAGGCAGTTCCACATTTTGAAAGGCATTGAGCTTGGAAAGAAGAAAGAATTGTTGAAAGACAAAACCGATCTGTTCATTTCGAACACGTGCTAATTTTTTCTCACTGAGATTTCCAACCTCCTGACCTTCTAGGAAATACTCTCCACTGGTCGGTCGGTCCAACAAGCCAATGACGTTCATCAAGGTCGATTTCCCTGAGCCCGATGGACCCATAATGGCCACAAATTCTCCCTCTTCGACTTCTAAATCGATGTCTTTTAAGACACGAAGTTCCTGGTCCCCATTTTTATAGGTTTTATTGATTCCTTTTAGTTCAATCAATTTTGTCATATTTTCCGATCTCTTTTCCATCTTCCAGTTTCTCATTAGGATTCACAATAACTTGGGCATCTTTCTTCAAGCCTGACAAGATTTCCTGGTTTTCTGCATCGGCGTTACCAAGCGTCACTTTTACTTTCTTAGCCTTACCATTTTCGACCGTCCATACATAACTCGTATCTCCATCAGCCATGACACTGGTCACGGGAACAAGGGGATGTTGAGTAGAACTTTTGACTTCAATATTGACAGAAAAGCCTTGTTTGAGTTCCCCAATGTCACTAGTAATATCTACTGTGAATGGGTACTTGGCTCCCCCACTTCCTTGTGTTCCACCTGCTGCATTGGCCCCTGCTTGACCCGCGTCAGTCGGATAATTCGCTACATAAGAAATCTTTCCTGTCCAGGTTTTATCCGGATAAACTTTGGAAGTGAGAACCACTTCCTGACCTTCAGAGATATTGGCCAAATTGTATTCAGATAATTCCCCTTTGACTTGTAAATTTCCGTTGCTCACAATGTGAACCAGAGTTTGGTTGGTCCCTGTAGTCGATTTTGAAACATCTTTATTGACTTCGACCACAGTGCCATCTGTATTACTCTTGACTGTTGTCGCATCCAGAAGTGCCTTAGCCTTGTTCATATTATCAACCGCATCAGACTTGGCATCTCGTAAATCGCTAGCTTGAGAATCAACAGTGCGTTGGGTCTGTGAAGCTGACTTGGCATCTGCTTCTTCATCTCCTGTCGTATCAATGCTCACACCATTTGTCAGTAAATCATTTAACTGACGATCTGCCTTATTGACAGCACGAACGGCTGCATCGTAAGCTGTTTGGGCCTCCGTACTGCTATATTGAACGATTGGCTGACCGGCCGTCACTTGATCTCCTACATTGACCAAAATCGACTGCAAATCACCTTTGGTTCCATCAAAATAGACATACTGCTCCTGATTGGCAGTGACCTTCCCAGTTAACAAGACCGAAGAAGCGATCGAGCCATCCTTGACCGTTTGCACCATTAGAGTTTCTTTAGTGACTGCTTGATCAGGAGTACTTGGATGTGAAAACACCATCACACTTCCTGTTCCAATCACCGCAATTGCCGCACCTGCGGCTGTAAATAGTTGCCATTTTTTCAATTTCTTCATCGTTTTTCTCCATCAAAGAAAGCGTTTTTTTCTATACCATAGTATACCATATTTCCTTACTTTTCTATCTAAAATTGACACAGCAAAATGAAATTTAAATGCTTGGGAAATGCTAAACCCTTGACTTTTGTAACAGTTGATATTACAATCAAACTGAAATCCCATTTAGGAGGAAAACATGAAAGAATTTGATATTATTTCAATCGGTGGAGGTAGTGGAGGAATCGCTACGATGAACCGGGCTGGGGAGCACGGAGCACGCGCTGCTGTCATCGAAGAAAAACAATTGGGGGGCACCTGTGTCAACAGAGGATGTGTGCCTAAAAAGATTATGTGGTATGGTGCACAAATTGCAGAAGCCATTCGCGATTACGGGCCAGACTATGGTTTTACTTCTGAACAGACCAAATTTGATTTTGCAACCTTAAGAAAAAATCGTGAAGCCTATATTGATCGTTCTCGGAATTCTTATGATGGTAGTTTCAAACGCAATGGAGTCGAACTGATTGAAGGTCGTGCTCGTTTTGTGGATGCTCATACGGTTGAGGTAAATGGAGAGACCATCAAAGCCAAGCATATTGTAATTGCGACAGGAGCCTATCCTCATATTCCTTCTGTTCCTGGAGCAGAATTTGGCGAAACATCCGATGATGTCTTTGCTTGGGAGGAACTTCCAAAGTCTATTGCTATAATTGGAGCTGGCTACATTGCGGTAGAATTAGCCGGTGTACTTCACCATCTAGGCGTTCAAACGGACCTCTTCATTCGAAAAGATCGGGTATTACGTAGTTTTGATTCTTCCATTTCTGATGGTTTAATGGAAGAAATGGAAAAACAAAGACTTCCTCTTCACAAGCATAAGGTTCCCATGAAGCTTGAAAAATTAACAGACGGACGTGTCAAGGTTTACTTTGAAGATATGACCAGCCATGTAGCGGAACATGTCATCTGGGCAACCGGACGCAAACCAAACGTCAAGGATCTGAATTTAGAAGCAGCAGGTGTTACTTTAAATGAAAAGGGATTTATCGCAGTAGATGATTACCAAAACACCGTTGTTCCGGGCATCTATGCTCTTGGTGATGTCACGGGTGAAAAAGAGTTGACTCCAGTGGCCATTAAGGCTGGGCGAACCCTTTCTGAAAGACTATTTAATGGAAAAGTCGATGCTAAAATGGATTATACTAGCATCCCTACCGTTGTCTTTTCTCACCCTGCTATCGGAACGGTGGGCTTAACGGAAGAGGAAGCCCTACAAACTTATGGAAAAGAGAATATTAAAGTCTATACTTCTCAATTTGCTTCTATGTATACCGCCGTTACCCAACACCGCCAGCAGGCAAAATTTAAACTCATCACTGCGGGGCCAGAAGAAAAAGTCGTTGGTCTCCATGGACTTGGATATGGCGTGGACGAAATGATCCAAGGATTTGCCGTTGCTATCAAGATGGGAGCGACAAAAGCCGATTTCGATGCAACTGTCGCCATTCACCCAACTGGATCCGAAGAATTTGTGACCATGAGATAAAAAATAAGCTTGAAGTCCTTGTACTTCAAGTTAAAAGGACTATTTCAATAAATAATAGTCCTTTTTCATTTATCTAATATTGGTAAAAGCCTTAAAATTTACAATATAAAATATTTTTATATTTAAAACTTCACTAATTTGTGATATAATTCACTTTGTAGGATGTCTTTTTCGACTGCAGACTAGTGGGAGGTGCATTTTTATTGGTGTTGTCTTGAAAAAGCGACCTATGAAATTTCTCAATTTTGTAAGTTTTTGGCAACCACATACAAATTGATGTAAATGATTGGAGACAAATGGGAGAAGAAAATGAATCAAAAGAATCTAAGTAGACTTGTAAAAGTCTTCTTTCTTATATTTTTACCATTATTATTTATCATATTTTCGCAATCCGATATGGTAAAAGCTGGAGATGTAAGTAACAATATTAGCTCACTTACTGTTTCATCTCAAGAAATCACAGATGGGGGACAAACAACCGTTAAGTTTACATTTGATGAGCATGCCCAAAAGATTCAACCAGGGGATACATTAAAAGTTAATTGGACTAGTTCTGGAACTATCTTTGGTGTAGGATTTAAAAAGACTATTCCACTGAGTATTGATGGAACTTATGTTGGAGACATGGTCATTACAGATGGATCTGCGACGGTGACTTTTAATGAAGGCATCAAAAACCTTCAAAACATCCGCGGTTGGGGTGAGTTTGAGATTGAAGGGCATAATGATACAGCAACCGATAAGGAGCATGTCGGGAAATTCACTATTATTAGTGGAGCTAGAAAAGTAGAATTAAACGTTAAGAAAATGGCTACTGGTGTTAACAGCGCTCCATTCTATCTCAAAGCGGGTGATATGCACGCGAATGATCCTGAACATATTCTTTGGACACTAACCATTAATGCAATGAACTTAGATGTAGATGGTGATGTTCGTGTTGAAGATGACATCCAAGGTGGTCATTCACTTGTAAAAGATAGTTTTAGTATTACTACTACAGGTAACAAACCAGGATATTACGGTGGCTCAACTGCTATCGATGATTTCTTAGCAGACTTTCCTGGAGCAACTTTCACAATTGACGCAACCGGAAAAATTAAGGTTACTATTCCTCAAAGTGAAATTAATAAGACTGGCGTCCTGATCTTTTACCAGACTAAAGTAGAGAATGAAAATCAAAAGAATTTCTTAAATAATACTAAGGTATGGTATCACGTTAAAGGTGAGCAAGCCGTTGTTGCCAAGGAAGTTAATGCATCTGTTGCAAATATTAATGCAAACGGTGGTGTGGATGGCGATATGACATCAACAACCACTACGACTCAAGAGCCGACTACCACAACTACTA
>NZ_KV818851.1:0-12587 GCF_001815045.1 Streptococcus sp. HMSC065E03
CGAATTCGGACGTTACTACAAGTTTGATATCCCAGCTACAGTGAAAGCTGACGTTAAAGGCGGAGTAGACATTGAAAATACTGCGGCTCAAGTAGTGAACTACTACAACCCAACTACTAAGAAAGTTGAAAAACCAAACAAACCAACTGAAAAACGTGTAAACAGCGTACCAGTATCAGTAGAATTCAAATTCACGAAACGTTTGGAAGGCCGTGAGTTGAAAGCCAACGAATTCAGCTTCGTATTGAAAGATTCAAAAGGTAAAGTTGTTGAAACTGTAAGCAACGATGCATCTGGTAACGTTAAGTTCTCTAAACTTGAATTCAAGAAAGAACAAGTAGGCGAACACAAGTTCACAGTTGAAGAAGTCAAAGGTACTGACGGAACGGTCACTTATGATGCGATGAAAGCAGTAGTAACTGTAGAAGTTAAACATGACGGAACAGCGAAAGCTCTCATCACTAACGTAACAGATCCAGCGGATAAAGAGTTCAACAACCGTGTAACACCTCCAGAAACTCCAGAATTCAATCCAGAGAAATACATCTTGAATGAATCTAAATTCGATCTTACAGGTGTGAAACTTCTCGACGATGATAAAGAGTTGAAGGATAAGGTTGCGGAAACAAATGCGAACCCTTACGTTGATAAGACTGATAACAACGAAGCTCAAAATATCAATACGAAGACACTCAAGAAAGGTGATAAAGTATACTACCAAGTATGGTTGGATACAACTAAATTCACTGAAGCACACAATATTCAATCTGTAGGTGTAACAGATAAATATGACAGTGCAAACTTGAATGTTAACGGAGCTGATATTAAAGCATACGACTCTGTAACAGGAGAAGATGTGACAGCTAAGTTTGATATCAAGGTTGAAAATGGTGTAATTACTGCAACTTCTAAAGCGGACTTGACTAAGTCACTTGGCGATGCAGAAAATACACAAGTGATCGACACAACTAAGTTGGCCTTCGGACGTTACTACAAGTTTGAAATCCCTGCAGAAATTAAACAATCTGCTCAAGAGGGTGTGGATATCGAAAATACAGCTTCACAAATCGTACACCAATACGATCCAACTAAGAAGACTGTAGAAAAACCAGAAAAACCAACTGAAAAACGTGTAGTCAACATTCCAGTTAAGGTTCAATTCCAATTCACTAAGAAATTGGAAGGACGCACATTGAAAGCTGGTGAATTCAGCTTCGTTCTGAAAGACGAAAAAGGCAATGTGATCGAAACTGTGAAGAATGATGCGGCTGGTAAGATTACCTTCTCAAATCTTGAGTTCAAACGTGGTGAAGAAGGAACTCACCTCTACCATGTAGAAGAAATCCGTGGCACAGATTCTAGCATCGAATACGATAAGATGGTTGCCACTGTGGGTATTATGATTAACAAAGACGGTAAAGTATTGACGGCTATTACTCAGTTGCCAGAAGATACAGAGTTTAACAACACTGTTATTCCGCCAACAACACCGCCAACAACACCGCCAAATACACCACCAACAACACCACCGAATACACCACCGACAACACCGCCGACAACGCCACCAACACCACCAACACCACCAACAACACCGCCAACACCACCAACGCCACCAACACCGCCAACGCCACCAACACCACCAACACCAACAACTCCTCCAGCTCCAGCACTTCCTGAAACTGGTGAAGAACAATCAGCATCTGCTGCATTGTTAGGTGCTGCACTTGGTATGGTTGGCCTTGCGGGACTTGCAAAACGCAAAAAACGCGAAGACTAAAATTGAGGTGACATCGACAAACTTGTTGATGAGGTGACAATTTTAGATCCAACAGGAAGAGGCTTTGCTCGAAAGAGCAAGGCCTCTTTGTTTGGTATTGGAAACTTAGAAAAACATGCATAAATGTGATGAAAAAGTTTCAGTAAAATTCTATATATTCATTTCATTCGGTTACTAGTTTCAGTAAAATTCCATTGACTTGAAGTAGAGAAAACAGTATACTAGTAAAGCAATTTGATCTTTCAAACTGCCGGCAACAAGGGGAATGAATCCACTTTGAATTGGGATACAGTAGGGTTTGGAGTGGTAGTACTTCACACCCTTATTGTCGTCAGTTACCCTAGTAAGACCAGACTTGTGAAACAAACACAGGTTTCTTTTTTGCATAATTATAAAAGCTTATAGAACCCTCCTGCTCCATATAATCAGGAGGGTTCCGTTTTATTTTTAAAAAGCTGGTGATCCAAGAAATATTGTGAATTTCCTATAGGTTCTCCTCCATATTTGTGATACAATTAAACTACTATTATCGAAGGGAGAAACTATGATTAATTCAATTGTTTCACAAGGTTTGATTTGGGCCATTTTAGGGTTAGGAATCTTTATGACGTTCCGAATTCTAGATTTTCCAGATATGACAACAGAAGGTTCTTTCCCGCTTGGAGGAGCGGTGGCGGTGACCTTGATTACCAAAGGGGTCAATCCACTCCTTGCGACGCTGGCTGCTATTGGAGCAGGATGCTTGGCAGGACTTGCGACGGGTCTTCTCTACACAAAGGGAAGAATCCCGACACTCTTGTCAGGGATCCTCGTGATGACGTCTTGTAACTCGGTCATTCTATTTGTCATGCAGCGGGCTAATTTGGGACTTCTGGGCTATAAAAAAATTCAGGAATTTCTTCCTTTTGCCAGTGGGTTCAATGAGATCCTGATTGGCTTGATTTTCGTAACGCTTGTGATCCTTGGTTTGATCTTCTTCTTGGATACACGCTTGGGTCAAGCCTATATCGCGACAGGGGACAATCCAGATATGGCCAAGAGCTTTGGGATCAACACTGATCGGATGGAGTTGATGGGCTTGGTTATTTCAAATGGGATTATTGCTCTTTCTGGTGCACTGATGGCTCAGCAAGAAGGCTATGCGGATGCTTCACGTGGGATTGGTGTCATCGTTATTGGGCTTGCTAGTCTCATTATTGGAGAGGTGCTCTTTTCAAATGTCACCTTGACAGAGCGCTTGCTCAGTATTGCGATCGGATCGATCGCCTACCAATTTTTGATTTGGGCCGTGATCGCGCTTGGTATCAATACCAGCTATATTCGAATCTTCAGTGCCTTGATCTTGGCTATCTGCCTGATGATTCCAACCTTTAAGGGAAAAATCATGAAAGGAGCGAAACTCAGTAAATGACAGCAATTGTAGAATTAAAAAATGTAACCAAAGCCGTGAGCAATGGGATGAACGAAGAAAAAGTCATTCTGGATGATGTTTCCTTGGAAATTCGAGAGCATGATTTTATCACGATTTTGGGGGGCAATGGAGCTGGAAAATCAACCCTCTTTAATACCATTGCAGGGACGCTTCCGGTGAGTAGTGGAAAGATTTATATTTTGGGGGAAGATGTAACCAACTATTCTCCTGAAAAGAGAGCCAAGTACCTATCGCGGGTCTTTCAAGATCCTAAAATGGGCACAGCGCCTCGCATGACAGTGGCGGAAAACCTCTTGGTAGCGAAGTTTCGCGGAGAAAAACGTGGTTTGATTCCGCGTCACTTGGCCAGCTATAAAGAAGAGTTTCAAACAGTCCTTGCTAAGATTGGCAATGGCTTGGAAAATCATATCGATACAGCCGTTGAGTTTCTATCAGGGGGGCAACGCCAAGCTTTGAGTCTGTTGATGGCAACACTGAAACGTCCAGAACTCTTGCTTCTAGACGAACACACTGCAGCCTTGGATCCAAAAACCAGTCAGGCCCTCATGACCTTGACGGATCAGTTTGTGAAACAAGATGCCCTCACAGCTCTTATGATCACTCACCATATGGAAGATGCTTTGAAATATGGAAATCGCTTGATCGTCATGAAAGACGGGCACATCGTCCAAGACCTCAATCAAGAAGAAAAAGCCCAAATGACCATCGCAGATTACTATCAATTGTTTGAGAAAGACTAAGATACAAAGCCCGAAAAATGGGAGTAGGACAGAAGCGACATCACTTAGGTTGTTTGATGTAGAAGTAGTTTGTCTACATGCTAGAGAGTGGGACAGAAATCGGTAATTCGTTAGAATTCGATTTCATCGTCCCACCTCCGCACAGTTGAGTAGGGCTGTAAAAGCTGATGAAATCAGCGTATTAGAGCCCACTCAACCACTGCATCTTGCTCGACATCCAAAAACAATTGAGAGGCTAGGACTTTTGTCCCAGCCCCTTTTCTTTTTCTTAAATCATCTGTAAAACCGCATAAAAATTGGAACTAGTTTCAGCTGAAATCGCTTGCAATTACTTAGGTAGCTGAGTATAATATAGTTAGAAAGATAAAGAAGGGATTGATACCAATGCCTTATCGAGTTAAAATTTAGGTTACTTCGTTTTAGGCCTGTTTTGCTGATATCTGTTCATGCTCTTATCGTAAAAGAGTAGTCATGTCGTGTGTGTCGGATCGGTTGGACGGTCGGGCAAACCTGCTTAGTTTGTCCGGAGACATAAGAAAACGTGGAAATAGTAGGTAGAAGCTTTTTGTAAAGGTTTTCAAACTTCGATGCGTCCAGTCGAAAACTAATCATTTGGATTTAGGATAGCAAAGAAAACCTCTGGTATTTTACACAAATACTATTAAATGAAATCAACATCATAAACATTGTTTTGTTAGCCAAAAGGTTAATTGCACCAAGTCAGTGAAGCAGACCAGGCCTCTAGTCCCGTAAGACTGGAGGCCATTTTTATAAAATACTCAGGAGGAGGTGAGAGTATGGGATTGTCGTATGCGCAAGAATATAGTTGTCGGGACCATTTTCGGCAAAGAGCTTTTGAGCGCTTTGGCGTAGATGATCAGCACTTGAATAAGTGGATCAACCAACACCTCTCCTCCCTCTCTCCTTATGATAGTAATGTGGTTCAACCCGCCAACACAGAAGCCTATGTAGCCAGTGATGGCGTCATCTTTGTCTGCAATATCAAAAGTCGGGAGTTCATCACTTGCTTTAAGGCGGTTAATTACCAAGAATCTAAGGAAGAAGAGGAAGCCTATACGGACATTCACGAAAACAATGTCGCTTCCTTCAAAAAAGATGTGAACCACCTAGTCAATCGCTACCGACTCAAGGAAGCCAAAGAGCTGTTTGAAAACATTGGGGAGGACTTGGATGATTTTTATCGCCTGTCCCAAGCGGTCAAGAACGGCCAATTGAGCGAGCGAAATAGTAAGCGCTTAGAGGAATTGTTAGGCAAGTTTCATGTGATCAAGGCAGCTATGCGGATCATTGAAAATAAACGGGGAGATTACCATCTTTAGGGTCTTTTCCCCCTAAAAATAGGCGCCTAGAAGCCCTCTCATCTACTTCAGATGAGAGGACTTTTTTGCTGTGGAAAGCTTTTTGAAAAAAAGAGAAAAAAATTGTATAATAGAGTGGATATGCAAGTATTTGCAAAGCTGTAATTCGACTTGGGCGACCAAGGACCGTAAGTATTAAAATAATCACACTAAAGGAGACAACAGTGAGTAGTATTAAATTAGTCACTCTTGGCGGTGTTCGAGAAAATGGGAAAAATCTCTACGTTGCCGAAGTGAACGATTCGATTTTTGTCTTGGATGCAGGTTTGAAGTATCCAGAAAATGAGCAACTTGGGGTGGATGTCGTTATCCCCAACATGGATTATCTATTTGAAAACAAGGACCGCATTGCGGGTGTTTTCTTGACCCACGGTCATGCGGATGCCATTGGGGCCTTGCCTTATCTTTTGGCGGAAGCGAAAGTCCCTGTATTCGGGACAGAATTGACCATTGAGTTGGCTAAACTCTTTGTGAAAAGCAATGACAGTGTGAAGAAATTCAACGACTTCCATGTTATTGATCAAAATTCTGAGATTGATTTTGGCGATGCCGTCGTGTCTTTCTTTCAAACAACCCACTCCATCCCTGAAAGTATCGGGATTGTGATTGGCACTCCTGAGGGCAATATCGTCTATACAGGAGACTTTAAATTTGACCAAACTGCCAGCGAGTCATACGCGACAGACTTTGCTCGCCTAGCCGAGATTGGACGCGAAGGCGTACTTGCTCTCTTGAGTGACTCGGCCAATGCGGATAGTAACATTCAAGTTGCCAGTGAGCAAGAAGTAGGCGATGCCATCTTAGATACGATTGCAGACTGGGATGGTCGTGTCATCGTAGCGGCGGTAGCCAGCAACCTTTCTCGGATCCAGCAGGTCTTTGATGCTGCGGCTGAGACTGGCCGTCGAGTGGTCTTGACAGGGTTTGATGTGGAAAACATCGTCCGCACAGCTATTCGCTTGAACAAATTGTCTCTTGCCAACGAAAAACTCTTGATCAAGCCAAAAGAAATGAGCCGTTTTGAGGATCATGAATTGATCATTTTGGAAACAGGCCGGATGGGTGAGCCGATCAATGGTTTGCGCAAGATGTCTATTGGCCGTCACCGTTATGTGGAAATCAAAGATGGGGACTTGGTCTACGTCGTCACAACGCCATCGATTGCTAAAGAAGCTGTGGTGGCTCGTGTGGAAAACATGATCTACCAAGCAGGTGGCATTGTCAAATTGATCACGTCAAGCTTGCGCGTGTCTGGTCACGGAAACGCACGGGACTTGCAGTTGATGATCAACCTTCTTCGTCCTAAATATCTCTTCCCAATCCAAGGGGAATACCGCGAATTGGATGCCCATGCGCGGGTAGCGATGGAAGTTGGTATCTTGCCTGAAAATATCTTTATTCCAAAACGCGGGACTGTGATGGAGTACGAAAAGGGGGACTTCGTCCCTGCTGGTAGCGTCTCAGCTGGAGATGTCATGATCGATGGAAATGCCATTGGTGATGTGGGCAATATCGTCCTTCGTGACCGTAAGGTCTTGTCAGAAGACGGGATCTTTATCGTGGCGCTCACCGTGAATCGCAAAGAGAAGAAAATTATTTCCAAAGCGCGCGTGCACACCCGTGGTTTTGTCTATGTCAAGAAGAGTCGGGATATTCTTCGTGAAAGTTGCGAATTGGTCAACCAAAGTGTTGAAGACTATTTGGCACAAGACAGCTTTGACTGGGGGGAATTGAAAGGTTTGGTACGCGACAACTTGTCTAAGTTCTTGTTTGAACAAACTAAACGCCGTCCAGCCATCCTACCAGTCGTGATGGAAGTGAAATAATAGAAGAAATGGAAACGCTTGGCAGCCAGAGGCTTGCCGAGTGTTTTTAACAGTAGAAAGAGGAAATCAAATGGCAGTTATGCAGATTGAGTATTATTCAGAAGCCTTGAAGATGGAGTGGGGCGTGTCCGTCCTTTATCCTGATGCATCGCGCGTGGAAGATCCAGCGGATACGGATATTCCAGTCCTTTATCTCTTACACGGGATGAATGGCAACCACCACTCTTGGTTGAAGCGAACCAATGTGGAGCGCATTTTGCGCAATACCAATCTGATCGTGGTCCTACCTAATACCAATAATGGTTTTTACACAGATACCCAGTATGGCTACAACTACTACACAGCCATTGCGGAGGAATTGCCAGAGACTCTTTCTCGCTTCTTCCCTAATATGACCAAGAAACGGGAGAAGACCTTTATTGCTGGCCTATCCATGGGTGGCTATGGATCGATGCTCTTGGCCCTCAAGACAAATCGTTTCTCTCATGCGGCTAGTTTTTCCGGTGCTCTGAGTTTCCACGATCGGGACTTTGAAAACAATGACTTGGAGCAACCAGCTTTTTGGAAGGGGATCTTTGGAGAGATTGAGGATTGGACAACTAGTCCCTATTCGCTAGAGACTGCTGCCAAGAAGTTTTCAGATAAGAAGACCAAACTCTGGATCTGGTGTGGGGAGCAGGATTTCCTTTATGAGGCCAATAATTTTGAAGTCAAGGAATTAGAAAAGTTAGGTTTGGATGTCACCTATACCCACAGCCCGGGTAAGCACGAATGGTTCTACTGGGAACGTGAGTTGGAGCACTTTTTACAAACCCTACCAATCGACTTTGAATTAGAAGAAAGACTAAAATAAGATACAAATAGATTGGATATCAGTCAGAGCATTTGTTCTGGCTTTTTTTATATATAGGAAGAAAAGCTAGAAAGGCCACTTATTCATTTCAGTCCTGCTTTCTTTGTGGTATAATAGGAACGATTGAAAAATGAGCTAGAAATAGCGAACAAGATAAGAGGAGAGAAATATGGCAAAAGATATTCGTGTGCGTTATGCACCAAGTCCAACAGGGCTACTACACATCGGAAATGCTCGTACAGCATTGTTTAACTACTTGTATGCGCGCCACCATGGTGGAACCTTTATCATCCGTATCGAAGATACGGACCGCAAACGTCATGTCGAAGACGGAGAGCGTTCCCAGCTTGAAAACCTGCGTTGGTTGGGCATGGACTGGGATGAAAGTCCTGAGACGCACGAAAACTACCGCCAATCAGAACGTTTGGAACTCTATCAAACATACATCGACCAACTCTTGGCGGAAGGAAAAGCTTACAAATCTTACGTTACTGAAGAAGAGTTGGCAGCTGAACGTGAACGCCAAGAAGCGGCAGGTGAAACACCTCGTTACATTAACGAATACCTTGGCATGAGCGAGGAAGAAAAAGCTGCTTACGTTGCAGAACGTGAAGCAGCGGGTGTGATTCCAACGGTTCGTTTGGCAGTGAATGAGTCTGGTATCTACAAGTGGCATGATATGGTCAAAGGCGATATCGAGTTTGAAGGTGGTAATATCGGTGGGGATTGGGTCATCCAGAAGAAAGATGGCTACCCAACTTACAACTTTGCCGTTGTGATCGATGACCACGACATGCAAATCTCTCACGTTATCCGTGGAGACGACCACATTGCCAACACCCCAAAACAGCTCATGGTCTATGAAGCCCTTGGTTGGGAAGCACCAGAATTCGGTCACATGACTTTGATCATCAATTCTGAAACTGGTAAGAAGTTGTCTAAACGGGACACTAACACCCTTCAATTTATCGAAGATTACCGTAAGAAGGGCTACCTTCCAGAAGCAGTCTTTAACTTCATCGCTCTTCTTGGTTGGAACCCTGGTGGGGAAGACGAAATCTTCTCTCGCGAAGAACTCATCAAGCTCTTTGATGAACATCGTCTCAGCAAGTCTCCAGCTGCTTTCGACCAGAAGAAAATGGACTGGATGAGCAATGAGTATATCAAGAATGCGGATCTTGCGACTATCTTTGAAATGGCCAAGCCATTCCTCGAAGAAGCAGGTCGTTTGACAGACAAGGCTGAGAAGTTTGTAGAACTCTACAAGCCACAAATGAAGTCGGTGGACGAAATCGTTCCATTGACAGACCTTTTCTTCTCAGACTTCCCAGAGTTGACAGATGCAGAAAAAGAGGTCATGGCTGGTGAAACGGTTCCGACTGTACTTGAAGCCTTCAAAGCGAAATTGGAAGCCATGTCAGACGATGAGTTTGTGGCAGAAAATATCTTCCCACAAATCAAAGCGGTTCAAAAAGAAACTGGGATCAAAGGGAAGAATCTCTTTATGCCAATCCGTATTGCCGTTTCAGGTGAAATGCATGGTCCTGAATTGCCAGATACCATCTATTTACTTGGACGCGAAAAATCCATCCAACACATTGAAAGTATGTTGGAAAAAATCAGATAATTATCAGAAAAGTCCCTATTAAATGGGGCTTTTTGTTTTACCTCTAAAGTAAAAGCATTATAGGATTTTTTCAAAAAATTGCCCCGGTTTGACAAATTGATCCTACTGAAAACGATTTTATTACTATCTAAAACAAAAATTATAAAAAAATAGCAATAATTAAGGATAATTGCTTCCAAAAATCGACACATTAGTCTATAATGTAAGGGAAATAAAAAATGTAATAAGGAGACAGAAATGTTTTTTAAACGTTCGAACGGTGAATTCCGTGAAACGGATCGTGTGACTCGTTTCAAATTGATCAAATCAGGTAAAAACTGGTTGCGTGCTGCGACTTCTAACTTTGGTCTTTTGAAAGTCATTCGCGGTCAAGTCGAAGAGACTGTTGTAGCTGAAGTGCGTGAAGACGCAGTATCAGTGAAAGAAATGACAAGCCGTGGCTTGCTCAAAGGGATTGTAGCAGCTGGGGCTGTTTTTGGTGCAGCTACAGTAGCAAACACTGCTAAAGCTGATGAAATTGGATCAGATGTTGCAACTGCATCTGAGCTTTCAAGTGAAGCTCTTGTAGAACAAGGAAGTACAGTACTTGGTACAACTTCAACAACAGAATCTCAGTCTGAATCAACAACAGAATCAACAACTGAGTCAACAACAGAATCAGCTAGCGCTTCTGCATCTGCAAGTGCTTCAACCTCTACAAGCGTATCTGTATCTCACTCAGCTTCATTGAGCGAACAAGGTTCAGCAGAACTTTCAGCAGCTTCAAGCGAATCAACTGTAGCAGCTGGCTCTGAAGCAAGTGTAGAAAGCACTACAACAGTAGCGAAAGCTGATGATAAAGTTGTTTTGGAACAAAACACTTCAGAAGCAGCATTGTTGAACAAGATTGCAGGAGACTACTCAGCAACTGTTTCAGCTCCAGAAAAGAAAGCAGCACTTGAAGCTGCTATCGCTAAAGTTCAAACAGAATTGACAGCAAGCAACAGCTTGATCAACGCTAATGCTTCAGCTCAATCATACGCAGACCAACGCGAACGTTTGAGCAAGTCAGTAGATGACATGATGGCAACCTTGACTGCAGCAGGATTTACTGGAAACACAACAGTAAACGGTGCTCCAGCAATTTCAGCTCAGTTGTCACCAATCTCAACAAGCACTAATGGAACGACAGTTCCAGTTATTACAGATGCGAACGGTGCAACGATTGAGGATGCAGCCTTCAGCAAGTCTGGCTATGCTTTGGATCCAAACGCTGATCGTTTCACTTTCGGTGTATGGCAATTCCTTAAAACAGACCATTCTACTGGTGCGAAAACAAACTTTGATTACTATGCTACTCTTGCAGTAGATCGTTCTGCCATCACTGGTAGTCTTTCAGCTAATCCAGATGTTTACTTGCGTATCGTGAAGAAATCTGATGGATCAGAAGTCTACACTCGTACCCTCAAAGCGGGAGAAAGCAACATCTCACTTCCAAGCTACATCACAAACAACAACTCTGATGTAACCAACACTTTGACTTATACAGGTGCTAACGGCACTGATCCAGGAAACGTTACCTTCTCATTGGTAAATGCGAAGCTTGAGTATGAAACACTTCAAATCCGTGATACTAACTATCCTGGTAATGAAGGTGAAGACAAACAAAACGTTCAAACTTCTGTTCCTTATGCAACAGTTGATCAAACAACTCACTATAAGCTTATCCAAGGTAGCTCTACTCCAGGTCAACTATACAAACCTACTGGAAATGAAACAGATCTTGCAAGCTACACACAAACAGGTCTTGCAGGACAACAATTTACAGCTTCAAACAACCGTGATATCCCTGGTTACAAGCATGTAGCTGCTACAACAGATTCTACTCAAAAAACATCTGGTATCCTTGGTAAGGGTGTTGTCGGTCAAAAACTGGTCGAACTTCAAGGTGGAGCCAACCACTACTATGTGAAACGTATTTCTGAAATCGTGGATACAAATGGTTCGACTGTAACGAAATTCTACGCTCTTGATCCATCTCAAGTGAACAATTTTGCTACATCTGATATTGGTACTGAAGATGTATCGAAGTACACACTTATCTACACAAGTAAAGTTAATAAGGCTGGTGAAGAGTGGAAGGCTGACGAGACAAAAGTTACAAAAGTAAACAGTAAAAATGGTGATTACTATCTTGAAGTCAACGAAACTGCTGGAAGTAAATCACTCATTATTACTGGTTGGTCGTCTCCTACTGAGACAGATACTTATAAACAAATGGACGGAACTCTACACACTTATCCACGTCCATTCAAAGGTGCCCCAAGTACTTCATTGACACCTGCTGGTGCTGGAAACAACAGTTACAACGTAATCGCTGGTAAAGTTCCAGAAATCCAAGCAGAAGGATCTGTTGCGAATGATCCAACAGCACCAAATGGTAAAGTATACTCTGATTTGAAGGGTTACACATCATTCTCTAACAACTACTCAATTCCAACTGCGATTAAACCATCAACTGATGTAAATTATTACTTTGAGAAAATGGGTGATTCTGAGTCTGCATCTCAATCACAATCATTCTCAAACTCTGCATCAGAATCCGAAGTAGTATCTAACTCACAATCTGTATCAGAGTCAGAAGTAGTATCTAACTCTAAATCACAATCAGAATCAGAAGTAGTATCTAACTCACGATCTGTATCACAATCAGAGGCTGTGTCTAAGTCACAATCAGAGTCTGAAGTGGTATCTAAATCACAATCTGTATCACAATCACAGGCTGTGTCTAAGTCACAATCTGTGTCACAGTCAGAGGCTGTTTCTAAGTCACAATCTGTATCACAATCAGAGTCAGAAGCACCATCTAAGTCACAATCTCAATCGAATACTGAATCAGCTTCACAATCTATTTCAGAGTCACTTTCTGAATCAGCATCAACATCAGCACAAGAATCTGCAAGTGCATCAGCAT
>NZ_KV818852.1:0-28923 GCF_001815045.1 Streptococcus sp. HMSC065E03
TACGACTCAAGAGTCGACTACCACAACTACTACGCCTGAGACTCCTGCTACAACTGTTTCAACAGAAGAGCCTAAGACTACTGTAACTACTACGCCTGAGACTCCTACTACAACTGTTTCAACAGAGGAGCCTAAGACTACTGTAACTACTACGCCTGAGACTCCTCCAACTACAACACCAGAAGAACCAGAAAACCACAATAGTAGTGAGGAAGACACAACAACAACTACTACTACTGCAGAGCCTAAGACTTCTTCATCCACAACAGAAAATCCAAATAAACCTAGTCATTCTGGTACCACAACGACACCAAGTGCGCCAGGTTCAAATGGTGGAAACAATGGGGGAGGTCGCAAATCGCTTCTTCCAAACACAGGTGAAGTTGTTGCATCTGGACTCGTCTTCTCTGGAATTCTTGTCTTAGCAGGTGCTGTTGGAATCAAACGGAAATTGACTCGTCAATAATTTATTCATTAAAAATAGTCAATTTTCTAACGAAATAGATTTTCAATGCATCTTAACAAATAGTTCAACTAACAAAGAGAGAAATTTTTAGCTCTCTCTGATAGATAAAAAGAGGCTGGGACAAAAGTCCTAGCCTCTCAATTATTTTTGGATTGTCGAGCAAGACGCAGTGGTTGATGGGCTCTACTACGCTGATTTCATCAGCTTTTACAGCCCTACTCAACTGTGCGAAGGAGGGACGACGAAATCGAATTCTAACGAATTACCGATTTCTGTCCCACTCTCTTTTCTTTGTGTAAGCCCTATAAAAATTTGGCTTACACCGTTACGTCTACATCTCAAAAAATTGGCAAAATAATTAATGAAAATTCCTTTTTATTTTTTCTAGATCAGTTTTTTAGATGGAATATCAGATGATAACGAAAATAGTTTCGAAAATACAAAAAGACAAACGTCCAAATGCGACGTCTGTCTTCAAGCTTTTCTCTTTGTTTATGGTAAGATGGCAATGGCACGGACAGGTGAACCAGTTGCCTTGTCCCAGTGAGGGAAAGCAATCGAAATCAAAGCACCTACAGCTGGAACTTGGTCCAATTGGTTCAAAACTTCAACTTGGTAGATATTTTGTTCCAAGAGGTAGTATTCATTGACCAAGCCATGCTCTGCTGCTGGAATACCTGCATCGGTATCAAAGGTTTCATGACCAACAGCCTTGACATGGCGTTCATGAATCAAGAATTCCAAGGCTTCACGGCTCCATCCTGGACTTTGTTGAACCCCATTTTCATCTAGGTTACGCATAGCATCTTGATCTGGCCAACGTTTTGACCAATCACTACGGAAGGCAACAAAAGCACCCTCAACAATTTGTCCATGCTCTGCCTCAAAGTCTAAGATATCTTGTTTACTCAAGATAAAGTTTGGATTGGCAGCAACTTCTTTAGACTTGTCGATAACATAAAGTGGCAAGAGGAGATCTTTGAGGTCAATCTCATCCAACCAACGACCCCCTTCTACAAAGTGAATCGGTGCATCGATATGCGTTCCGTATTGACCAACCACTGTAAATTTTTGAACATGGAAACCATCTTTTAATGTAAAAAGGTCTTCTTGTTGCAAGGCAGGAAGGGCTGGGAAGTGTGGACTTTCCGCATTGATTTGGTGACTCAAGTCCACCCATTTTTTAGCTTGCAATTCTTTATAAATACTTAGTAAATCTGACATGTTTCTTCCTCCTTATTCGCCCCAAACTTCAGCGACAATTTCCTTAATCAAACCGATTTTTTTCCATTGGTCTTCTTCTGTCAAAATGTTTCCTTCTTCTGTCGAAGCAAAGCCACACTGAGTAGACAGGTAAAGATTTTCCAACGGTACATACTGACTTGCTTCTTTAATACGAGCAATCACTTCGTCCTTGTTCTCCAGTTGACCACTCTTAGATGTCAAAAGGCCTAACACCACTCCTTTACCAGGGGTTACTTCTGCAAGTGGTTCAAAACCACCAGCACGATCAGTGTCAAACTCAAGGAAGTAAGCATTGACCGCTTCTTCTCCAAGGAGTTCTTTGGCAATCGGCGCATAACCACCTGATGAAGCCCAAGTGGAATGGAAGTTCCCACGACAAACGTGCGTATTGACAGTTAAACCAGCTGGAACATGTTGGTAGACATCGTTGTTAAAAGTCAAGAAGAGATCAGCGAGTTCTCGGCGAACCTCATCTTTTGACTTGCCTTGGGCTGCTCCCCAAGCCGTCAAGAAATTATCGTCTACCAAGACACCCCACGTACAGTCATCTACTTGAAGGGTCCTAAGTCCAGCGTCATACAAATCTTGAATCACTTGAAGATAGGCTTGCTTGATGTCTTCACGAACAGCCGCAAAATCAGGATAGATGGTATTCAATTGTTCTACATGTTCTGCATCACGGATCAATTCAAAATAGAATTGCGCAGGTGCTGGAATGGTATATTTAGCCTCTACACCATCTACATCTGCTACAAGATCCCGCAAGAACTTGTAATGCTCTACAAATGGATGATTGGCTCCTGTGATTTTTCCAACTACAAGCGCTGAGTCAGCCTTGGTTGTTTCATCATGGAATTGATAGCCTTGGGCAGCTTGGACATGATCAATGCCACCAAAGCCCCAGAAGAAATCCAAATGCCAATAAGCTCGGCGGAATTCTCCATCTGTTACTGACTTCAGACCAGCAGCAATTTCTTTTTCAACGAGGTCACGAATCGCCTGATCTTCTACTTTTGTTAAGTCAGCCTGACTGATTTTTCCAGCTGCGAAATCTTCACGAGCCTGAACCAAAGTAGCTGGACGAAGAAATGAACCAACATGGTCAACGCGATAAGGTGCATGTGCATGTGTCAATATGAATCCCTCTTTCCTATAAGTTTTACATTAATTCATCAATGCAACCATTATAGCAGTCTAACACTTGATAAACAAGGTTTTGGGATAATCTAATATCTTTGATATCCATATAGCTTTAGACTATAACAAAAAAGAAGTCCTTGAAGGACCCCTTTTCTTAATTTTTAAATGCATCGAGCATGACTTGGAACTCTTCGTTCGTGAGTGTAATGCCTTTTCCCATCTTTGTATGGTCGGGACTCCAGGTCCGGATATCATACTTAGCAGGAGCACCATTAAAACTCACACGGTTCAATTCTTTGGTCCAACCCTTGTCATTTTCTGACAAGACCAGCAAATGTTCTTCGATTTGGAATGAAAATTCTGCCATTTCACGACTCCTTTCTTGCCTTCTCATCTCTAATATTCGTAAATCATTTACAAAATCGTTGAAATTATCTATAATATATTGTATCAAGTTATGGAGAATTTAGCTATGAAAAAATTTCTCGAGATCGTTAAAGACCGAGCAAATGAATTTTTCAATGGAAAAGTCAGTACCCCTGCCCCATTAGAAGATGAGAGAATTATTGAAATCATTCAACAAGCATTGCGAAAAAAACAAGGGGTACATGTTATTTTTTCAAACAAGAGTTTTACAGGCGATATTGTCAAGTATGACCAAGAACGCCGACAACTGATCGTGAAAAATTTTAAAAAGAGTATGTCCACGATTATTCGGATTTCTGAGATCCAGAAAATCAGTTTGGTCCCCAATAACATTCGCATCGCCCAACAAAAAGGAGAGGTTTAACCCTCTCTTTTTTTGTTATACTCGAACAGTTTTACTTGCCCCATCTTTTGAGTAGAGATTGATTAAACCTTCCTGGCAAGAACGAATCATATCTCCTGGCTTGACTTCTTGTGGAACGGTGATCGTAAGAAGTTCCATCGGATTTGGTGCGCGATCAATCTTCACTCCATCCTTATCATGCAAGTCTTGGATCTGGCATTCAAAATGACGGAAGCCTGGTCCGTAGAATTCCACTTGGTCGCCTTCATTGATGACATTCCGTTGGCGAATCGTCGCAGTCATGGTAGATGGATCAAAGTCCACCACTTCTCCTACAAATTTGTATTGCGGAATCTTACGACGTGCCCCAAACAATTGTTCATTTTCAGTCGGTGTTTGGTAGTAGAATCCAGTTGCCAATTCACGTTGAGCGACTTTCCACAATTCATTGATCAAATCATCCTTGATGGCATAAAAGGCTTCTGGACTTTCCATATAAGCATCGCAAGCAGCCTTGTAACAGTTAGCCACTGTTGATACGTAATGGACAGATTTCATTCGGCCTTCAATCTTCAAGCTATCCACCCCATTGTCAATCATGTCTGGAATATTCTCGATCATACACATGTCAACGGCTGACATAGAGTATTCTTCTGGGACTTGTCCTTTGATACTCTTACGTTCTTGGCCGAATGGCATGTCGTACAGGTCGTATTTCCAACGGCAAGATTGAGAACAGCCACCACGGTTAGCATCCCGGTCAGACATGTGGTTAGAAAGGGTACAACGTCCGGAATAGGAAATACACATCGCTCCATGAACGAAGGCTTCGATTTCAAGATCGGTACGCTTACGAATCTCTGCCAACTCTTCCATGGATACCTCGCGGGCCAAGACGACACGGGTCAAGCCATATTCTTTCCAAAAATGGAAAGTCTCCACATTGGTTGCAGAAGCTTGCGTAGACAAGTGAATATTGAGTCCAGGTGCATAAGTTGCACAGATTTCAATCAAGGCAGGATCTGAGACGATCACGGCGTCAAGGCCCATATCCCGCAATTCACGGAACCATTCTCCAGCCCCTTGTTCATTTCCTTCATGAGTTACCATGTTAGAAGCGACGTGCACATCTACGCCATGTGCATGAGCATATTCAATTCCTTCACGAAGCTCATCCATGGTGAAGTTTCCGGCACGACTACGCAAACCATAGGCTTGTCCACCAACGAACACAGCGTCTGCCCCATAATTAACGGCAACTTTTAGTTTTTCTAATGTTCCAGCAGGTACCAAAACCTCTGGACGTTTTTTTGTATTTGTCATGTTTTCTCCAATTTACAAGATTGTCGATATAATGAATAGCCTCTTCGTTCCCTGAAAAAGGAAAACTCTCAAACGAAGAAGCCTTAGTTTTTTATTATTTTACACGATCTGGTTCATAATCATAGAAACCAGTATCCAAACCACGATTGGCTGGATGCAATTTGCGGATTTCTTCATCAAACAGATAGGCTTGATCCTGTGTAAATGTTCCTTTTTGAATCAAATCACGGGCCTTGACAAAGTACTCTGTAATCTTGACAAAGTTTTCACCCGGACAGTAGACACCATCGAGTTTCCAATGATCAAAGCCATGTTCTACCAACTCAGACAATTTGGTCATCATATTCAAGTCATTATTTGAGAAGATATGGGTTCCATGTTTGTCTTCGTAGACCGAATAGTGAGAATTTGGATCTCCTGGTTCTGCTAAGAACAGATCGCGATCTTTGGTCACAGAGTCCTCTGTCTTGATGAAGTTGTAATAGTTCTGAAGAAGAGGTCGTTTTGAATGGTGAATAATGCTAGCACCGTAAACCAATACTTCTGCTGGAATCTGAAGATTCTCAGCCATTACGAATAATTCGGCAGATGGAATCTCACGAGCCAAAACAGCCTCAGAAGCTCCTGCTTGTTTTCCCCAGAAATTGATCTGGCGGCTAGAAGTGACCATGGTTGATGCATCGTAGATGGTTTTGAATGGATAGCCATCTCGTTTCAAGACATAAAAAACGCCCGCATCTCCGACAGTAATATAATCAGCCTGAATTTCCTTTAGAAAATCTAAGAAAGGCTTGATTGAATCCATCATCGATTGGTGCATGAGTGCATTTACAGCCACTGTCAATTCTTTGCCAGCAGCATGGACCAGTTGGGCAATTCGATTTATTTCGTCATAGCTTAAAGTTTGAGGCAATCGTAATCCGTAGTCTTTTTCACCGACATAGATTCGGTCAACCCCTGCATCAATCAGGGCTTGCGCTTGCTCAACACTCTCTGCTGTTGCTGTAATAATAATATTTTTCATAGAACCATTATAACAAAAATTCCGATATTCTAGAAAAATTTATTCATTTTGTAAAATTTGTAACATTTTTGTAACATTTATATACCTGAATTCATGATAGAATAATAGAGTACTGTTAGGAGAGAGAAAATGCCCGTAAGAAATTTAAGACACTATGAAGAAGAATTCGATTATATCGAATTAACCAAACAAACCCAAGAAACCCCTATTCAGGACTATGCTCCTGAAGTTGAACCCGCACCTCAATTAAGTGAATTGCTATATTTTTTAAATATCGCTATTTTCTGTGTGTTGACGGTTGTATTTAGTTTTATCTTTTTAGCAACAAAAATGAATACCTTCTTTGCGTTTGCTTTAGCGATTGGTTCTAGCTTTGCTAGTATTCAAGGGTTCCGAATTTACTACAATAAACGAAAAAAATAAAAATCAGGTTCGCCTGATTTTTTTATTTACTCGAATTTTATTAATTCCTAAGTTGTCAAATTAAGTTAGACTTTTCATGTAACTCAGAAAAACTTGGTATGTTGTTTGATAATTCAAAGACTTTCTAGGAATTCTATAAGAATAAATACTTTTTATGAGTTAAAGTTATTCAATGATCTTTTGAAACTTTCCGCCGTGAGAAAAGTGCCTGAAACAATTATGTTTCAGGCACTCGGGAGTTTTGAAACTTTAGGTTCAAAACTAAGTCATGGAACTTCTTTGAAGTTCGCTGACGTCCGTACTCACTTAAGGAAAGTTTCTAAGATGATTTTGTCTTCAATCTGAAATGAGGCTCTGTGAGCCTCATTTTTTATACTTCTTTTGTTTCTTCTTCAGCTGCTTCTTCAGAATCTTTTTCATCCAACTCTAACACGATGTCTTCAGATTCTGTTTGTTTGCGAATGGATTGAACCAAGTCATTGCCACTTAGATTTTCTTTTTGAAGTTTATCCTTAAATGAGTGATAGACTTCTTGAGATTTTTCAACCACATCTTGCGTCTTTTCTTTGACAGATTCCAAAACAGTTCCTGTCGTAATTTCTCCAGAACCAACTTTTTCTTTGGTTTGTTGGATCACTTCGGCTGCTTGTTTTGAAACATCCTTAGCAGTTTGTTTCACCGATTCATGTACTTCTTGAGGATCTTCTTGATAATCTTTTACGAAGCGCACCACCTTTTTAGTGACTTTCTTTCCTTGCTCTGTTGATAAATAGTAGGCTGCTGAAGCACCTGAAATCACACCAATTAATAAACTAGATAAACGTCCCATATTCTTCCTCGATTCTATTTAAATAATTTTGAAGCCATCTTAATCGCTTTTAATCCGATAGAGGCTTTCACTGTTTTTCCACCAGCTGATACAGCTTTGACACTCAATTGACGGGCTTGATCATTCAAATCTGAAACAGACTCTGAAAGATCCGCCACGGCTGTAAAGAGTGGGTCAATCGTTGCAACTTTTTGATTCAAATCATCCGTTAAAACATTGACTTTTGCCAATAGATCATTGGTCTGATGCAAGGTGACATTGACATCTGATGTCAAAACTTGGATGGTTTTTTGCGTCTCATCTACAACTTTTCCAATCTTTGAGAGGAAAAAAATCATATAAATGACAAGTGCTACTAAGGCAAGGCCTAAGAGACCGTAGGCAATTTCAATAAACATATATTACTCCTTTGCTTCTACATAATAAGGGGCTTTTTTGCGACGTTGATAGATGATGATGGCGAGTCCAACTAGAATCAGGATCATCGACAACCACTGGGAAACACGTAAGCCCGCAAACATCAGGCTATCTGTCCGCATTCCTTCGATGATCATCCGACCAAAACCATACCAGATAAGGTAAAAGGCTGTGATCTCACCTTGTCGCAAAAATTGGGGCTTCCTACGAAGAATCAAGATCAAGATAAATCCTAGCAGATTCCAACTGGATTCATATAAGAAGGTTGGTTGACGATAACTGCCGTCTATATACATTTGATCTCGAATAAAAGAGGGTAGGTAGTTGAGACTTTTGACAGCAGCTCCATAAGCTTCCTGGTTAAAGAAGTTTCCCCAGCGTCCAATACTCTGTGCAATCATGACGCTTGGGGCCGCAATATCTAAGAAATCAATTGGCTCAATCAAGCGTCTACGAGAGAATAGATAGAGGACAAGGGCACCTGTCAAGAGGCCACCATAAATCGCGATTCCTCCGTTCCAGATGGCGAAAATCTCACCAAGATGCTGGCTATAATAGCCCCATTCAAAAATAACGTAATAGAGTCGGGCACCCACAATCGCAAGCGGAAAAGCGATCAAAATGAAATCAATGATATCATCTGGATCAATTTTCTTACGGGGCGCTTCTTTCATGGAAAGATAAACGGCTAGAATTAAGCCAGAGACAATACAAATCGCATACCAACGAATACTGATCGGACCTAATTGAAGGGCTACTGGATTCATTCCTTCACCTCATTTTGACTAATCAACTGGGACAAACGTTCTTCAAAAGTTTTGGTAGCATCATAGCCCATTTCTTTGGCCCGAACATTCATCGCTGCGGCTTCGATCACGACCGAAATGTTCCGACCAGTCTTCACAGGGATGCGGATCCGAGGAATGGTCACACCACCGATTTCCAACTCTTCTGCATTATTACCAAGACGATCATAAACTTGATCCTTAGCATAATTTTCCAAGTAAACGGCGATTTGGACTTGTGAAGAATCCTTGACAGCACTTGCACCGTAGAGACTCATGACATCGATAATCCCGACACCACGGATCTCTAGTAAGTGGCGTAGGATTTCAGCTGGCTCTCCCCAAAGGGTCATCTCGTCTCTCGCATAGATATCGACTCGGTCATCTGCTACGAGGCGGTGACCCCGCTTGACAAGTTCCAAACCTGTCTCACTTTTTCCGATTCCGCTATCTCCTTGAATCAAGACACCCATCCCATAAATATCCATCAAGACACCGTGTACACTCGTACGTTCTGCTAGCCGACTATCCAAATAGCTAGAAAGCTCTCCAGATAAACGACTCGTTGCAACATTGCTCTTTAAAATGGCTAGTTGCTTCTCTTCCGCAGCACGCAACATTTCTTCTGGAATTTCTAAATTCCGCGCGACAATGATGACAGGTGTCTCTGGCTGGAACATCTTGCGCAGGACCTGATGACGGTTGTGAGAGCTCATCTTCACCAGGTAGGACCATTCTTTCATTCCTACAAGCTGAATCCGCTCAGGTGTGTAATAGTCGAAATAGCCCGTCATTTCAAGACCTGGACGTGAAATATCCGCAGTCGTAATTTCCTTGCTTAAGAGTTTATCATCCCCATAAACAACCGATAGACGAAGCTTTTCCTGTAGATCGCGAACAGTAACTGCCATATCATTCTCCCTTTTCAAATTCTCTCTCTATTATAGCAGATTTTCTCTTCAGACGAGAGACTGAAGTGTCATTTGAAAGATCCATTTTCAACTCCTTTTTAAGGCAAGCAAAAAGAGGCCAAGACAAAGGTCTCCAACCTCTAGGAAATGATGGGAACATATGAAGAATGCTCTAGTCTTCGCCTTGCAAAAAATCTTTAATCATAGATTTGATTCCGGTAGAGACTGCATAAACCACCGCGTTTGAAGGAAATGAGATCAAGCCTAGCATAAAGGTGGTAGGTCCTCCCCCCAGCAAGGAGAAAACCAAATACAAAACCGGCAGAAATAAAATCGAAAACCGATAAATTTGTGGCTTTCTAGCCATTTCTGTTGGCAGAAACAAGAGGTAGAAGAGACTATTCCAAATGCCCAGTGGAAAAAGGAGCATTCCGATCAAAACTGTTCCAACTCCTTCACCAAAAAAACGATTTAAAATGAAAAACTGTCCTATAAAACTGAAGAAGAGATATAGAATAAAAGCAAGGGAATAGAACTTCTGCTTCACTCAAATCTCCTTTTAGAAAAATGGACTATCATTCTGATCATGGATGGGTTCGGCCTCTTTTCTTCGACGAGGTCGAGGGCCATCGTCAAAAATTTCCTGCTCCTCTTCCTTATAAGGCAAGGTCGTATCTAACAGTAAATAGATAATCACACCGATAAAGGCATGAGAAACCGTAAAAAGAATAAACAAGAAGCGTAGGAGAGTTACACTCAGACCAAATTTATCAGCTAAGCCAGCTAGCACACCTGAAACCAGGCGATGTCGTTTTAATTTGTAAAATGATGATGTCATTTGATTTTCCTCTTTCTAGTTAGACCTATTTTAGCAGAGTCGAACTGGAAAGAGATCCGCCTAAAGACTGATTCTTACACTTGTCTCATTTCAAGAAATTGCAGGCGGCTGTGACAGCGACCGCAGGCATATTTCTTCAGATCGATTTTTCGCTTTCGTCTATACTCTTGGCCACAATGGGGACATTGATAGAGATAGATCCGCTTGACTCGCCCAGTTCTATCTGGTAGAGGAGGTGTGAAACGAAGACCGTCCACTTGCTGGAGAAGTTGCTTAAAGTCTAGATCTTTGTGGCGATAGCCTTTTCCTTGATCGTAAAGATGGTAATGGCAGAGCTCGTGACGGACGATTTTACGAAAGACCTCTAACCCGAAAGCTTGGTATATTTTCGGGTTGAAATCAAGGTGTCGATCTTTGGGAAAGAAACGACCCCCAGTAGTTTGAAGACGTGAATTCCACTCTGCTTGATGGCGGAATTCTCTCCCAAAATCTTCTAGGGATACTTGGCGTACATACTCAGTCAGATTCATTCGGAGCTACCAAACTGAGATTGACTTTTTCGCGTTCCACATCAATCTTCTTCACCCAGACGGTTACCAAATCACCTACTGATACGACCTGGCTTGGATGCTTGATAAACTGCTTGCTCATATGGGAGATATGAATCAAGCCATCTTCGTGAATGCCAATATCGACAAAGGCCCCAAAGTCAACCACATTGCGCACAACCCCTTCTAATTTTTGGCCTATATGGAGGTCTTTAATATCCAAGACATCCTGACGGAGCACGGGTGCATCAAAGGAATCCCGCAAATCGCGACCTGGTTTTAGGAGATCGGCAATGATATCTTTCAGGGTTTCTGGGCCCAGATCCAGCTGAGTAGACATCTCCTTTATGTTCACAGTTTTTAATTTTTCATGAGCGGATGCATCGAGTTCGGTAATTTCAAGAAGCTGAAAAAGTTTTTCAACTTCCTTGTAACTTTCAGGGTGAACGCCGGTATTGTCCAAGATGTTTTTACTTTCAGGAATGCGTAAGAATCCAGCAGCCTGCTCGAAAGCCTTGGCGCCGAGGCGAGGCACTTTTTTAATCTGTGCTCGTGAAAGAATCATTCCTTCTTCTTCCCGATATTTCACAATATTTTCAGAGATGGTTTTATTGAGTCCTGCTACATGCGCTAAGAGAGAGGGACTAGCCGTATTGATATTGACCCCAACTTGGTTGACGACAGTATCTACCACAAAATCTAAACTTTCTGTCAGTTTTTTCTGATTGACATCGTGCTGGTATTGACCCACACCGATAGATTTGGCATCGATTTTCACCAATTCTGCTAGCGGATCTTGCAGGCGGCGGGCAATGGAGATGGCCGAGCGTTTTTCAACGGTTAGCTCTGGGAACTCATGACGGGCCAATTCACTAGCTGAATAGACAGATGCTCCGCTTTCATTGACAATAACATAGCGAACTCCTGGATGGTCGTGGAGGACCTCTGCGACAAAGGCCTCACTTTCACGGCTAGCTGTTCCATTTCCAATTGCAATAATCTCTACGCCAAACTCCTTGATCAAGGAGGACAGATCCTTTTTAGCCTGCTCGATCTGAGCTGGTTTTGCAGGAGCAACTGGATAGATGACCTGGGTAGCGAGCATCTTTCCTGTCTCATCGACAACGGCTAGTTTAGCACCAGTCCGAAAGGCTGGGTCAAATCCAAGGACCACGCGCCCTTTTAATGGAGGAATGAGCAATAGATTCCGTAGATTCTCAGAGAACAATTGAATGGCCCCGTCTTCTGCCACCTCCGTCAACTCTGTCCGAATCCGACGTTCAATCGCAGGAACGATTTTTTTCTTAACCGCTTGTTGAATAACCTCATCGACATAGGCATTTTTCGTTTTAAAACGAGCCTCAAAAATACGAATGATCCGATCCAGTTGGTGCTCGAATCCGACTTTGAGAACGCCCAATTTTTCCCCACGATTGAGAGCTAGAGTCCGGTAGCCTTGCATATTCTTGATCTTCTCAGAAAAATCATAATAGATTTCAAAGGTTCTCTTAGTATCTAAGCTTTCATCCTTCAAGGTTGACGTCATGAGGGAATGCCCATGAATTTCTTGATAGGTGAGGGCCCGTAATTGGGTATCCTCTGAAATAGCCTCTACCAGAATATCCACTGCACCAGCTAATGCTGCGGTTTCAGTTGGGAAGGCCTCGCAGGTAAATTTCCGAGCCTCTGCTTCCAAGTCTGGACTATTTTGCAAAATGAGACGTGCCAAGGGGAAAAGTCCTGCTTCTCGGGCAATCGTCGCCTTGGTCCGCCGTTTTTCCTTATAAGGGAGATAAAGCTCTTCGATATCCGCTAATTTTTCAGCAGCCTCAATAGCCTGCTTGAGCGCCTCTGTCAGTTTGCCTTGTTCCTCAATCTTAGCAAAGACGGTTTCCTTTCGTTCAGCTAGAGCCGTTAAGGATTTGTCCCGGTCAATAATGGCCTTGATCGCTACTTCATCTAAATTTCCCGTCATATCTTTTCGATAGCGGGCAATGAAGGGAATGGTTGAGCCTTCTGCGGTCAGACTCAATACGGTATCGATTTGTTTTAAGCTAACACCCAATTCTTGGGCTATTTTTTCATATTTATCCATAACTTCTATTATAGCATATTTTGCTACCATCAAAGGGGAGATCGCCTGTTCTGGTCTCTGTTTCAGGGATTTTTCATAGAATAATTTTGGCCCTATGGATCTTTCCTTTTATACTCCATTTCCCCCTTGCTCTTTCCTTTTTGTTATAATGAAAGAAAATAAAAAGGAGGCCCAACAATGGCTATTAAATTCTCAAAAACAGATGATCTTGATAAAATGTTTGAAAATTTTGCGAGTTTTCCGGATGTAGAAAAGAAAGTAGAATTTCCTGAAGAAAAAAAGAAGGCAGAAACTGCTACCACTAAAGAAGCAAAGAAGGCTAAGTAATGACATTCTTTCAACACCTTCCCTCTAGCGTCTTGCAGGCTGGGGCTATTTTTCTCTCGATTATTATCGAAGCCCTACCGTTTGTCCTAATCGGAAGTATCGTTTCAGGGATTATTGAGGTCTATATCACCCCCGAGAGGGTCTACCGCTTTCTTCCCAAGAATAAATTTGGGCGGATCTTCTTTGGGACCTTTATCGGCTTTATCTTTCCTTCCTGTGAATGTGGGATTGTTCCCATTATCAATCGCTTTCTAGAAAAGAAAGTCCCAAGTTATACTGCTGTTCCCTTTTTGGTGACAGCACCGGTCATCAATCCCATCGTTCTCTTTGCGACCTACTCAGCTTTTGGGAATTCTGTCAAGATGGCCCTCTACCGCGCCCTTGGTTCCCTACTGGTCGCAACGGTGCTAGGGATCTTTCTTGGTTTTATTCAGACAGATTCGATCCAAAAAGAACATCGTAAGGCTGTACATGAACATGATTTTAGGGGCTTGAGCAAAGGTCAAAAGCTCTTTCAAGTCTTGGTGCAGGCGATTGATGAATTCTTTGACACGGGACGTTACCTGGTATTTGGTTGTCTCTTTGCCAGCCTCGTCCAAGTCTATGTCCCAACACGGATCCTCACTTCAATCAGTGCGACACCAGTTATTGCTATTCTCCTTCTCATGGTCTTGTCCTTTCTCCTCTCACTTTGTAGTGAGGCGGACGCCTTTGTTGGATCCTCTCTTCTGACGAGTTTTGGAGTAGCGCCTGTTCTTGCCTTTCTGGTGATTGGGCCTATGCTTGATGTCAAAAATCTCCTCATGATGAAAAATTATCTCAAGACCCGTTTTATCTGGCAATTTATCGGAATTGTGAGTGGGGTTGTGCTCCTTTATGCTTGGTTTGTGGGGGTGGTGCTATGATTCGTTTCTTGATATTAGCTGGCTATTTTGAGCTCACCATGTACCTGCAATTATCTGGTAAGCTCAATCAATACATCAACTTACACTATTCTTACTTGGCTTATATTTCCATGTTCTTGTCCTTTGTTTTAGCTCTTGTGCAGCTGATCATCTGGGTCAAGCAGATGAAGATCCACAGTCATCTCTCTAGCTTCTGGGCAAAAGTGGCGAGTATCTTCTTGCTCTGTATTCCTTTGTTTGTCGGGCTATTTTTCCCTACAGTGACACTAGATTCCCAAACGGTTTCTGCCAAAGGCTACCACTTCCCGGTTGCGGCTGGATCTTCCAAGGAAATCCAGCAGGACGAAGGGACAACAACCCAGTATCTCAAACCGGATACTAGTAGCTATTTTACCAAGTCAGCCTATGAATCAGAAATGAAGCAGGCTGCAAAGAAATATGTTGATAAAAAAGTGATCCAGGTGACCACTGAGAATTACATGGAAGTCATGGAAGTGATTTATGATTATCCTGACCAATTTGCAGGAAAGACCATTGAGTTGACCGGTTTTGTTTACAATGACCCTAATAACAAAGAAAGTCAATTTCTCTTTCGCTTTGGGATCATCCACTGTATCGCAGACTCGGGTGTTTACGGTCTTTTAACAACCGGTGCCCCTCAACATTTTGAAAACAATACCTGGATCCATGCAAAAGGAACCTTATCCATTGAATACCACAAACAGCTCAAGCAAAGCTTGCCTGTCCTCCACGTGACGGATTGTCAAACCATTACACAACCAGATAATCCTTATGTCTACCGCGTATTTTAATGAATAGACTAAGTTCCTTCGATAGGCCTTAACCCCATGAAAGCTAGAACGCTCCTTCGTTCTAGCTTTTTCTATGCTTTCCTCTCAAATCCTCTAATCCAAGCGGAAAATATTCGGAACAACGATTCCATCAAAGAAATCTTGTGGATTTTATGGTAAAATATGGTTAATAAAATAGGAAATAGGTACTTAAATGTCTTCAAAAGTTATTGTAACCATTTTCGGGGCCAGTGGAGATTTAGCCAAGCGCAAACTCTATCCATCCCTTTTTAGACTCTATAAATCAGGAAATCTATCTGAAAACTTTGCGGTTATCGGAACAGCCCGCAGACCATGGAGCAAGGAATACTTTGAATCAGTCGTGGTAGAATCCATCACAGACCTGGCAGATAGCCCTCAACAAGCCCAAGAATTCGCCAGTCATTTCTACTACCAAAGTCATGATGTTAATGATACCGAACATTACATCGCCCTGCGCGAATTGCAAAATAGCTTGGATGAAAAATACCAAACGGAACACAACAAGGTCTTCTTCTTGTCCATGGCTCCTCAATTTTTTGGAACCATTGCTAAACACCTCAAATCAGAAGGCATTGTGGATGGACAAGGTTTTGAGCGCTTGATCGTTGAAAAACCTTTCGGTACAGACCTAGAAACGGCTAGTCAGCTCAACAAGGAATTGGAAGAAACCTTTGATGAAGAACAAATCTTCCGTATCGACCATTACCTTGGAAAAGAAATGATCCAAAATATCTTTGCCATTCGTTTTGGAAATCTTATTTTTGATAATCTTTGGAATCGAGATTTTATTGACAATATCCAAATTACCTTCGCTGAACGCTTAGGAGTTGAAGAACGCGGTGGCTACTATGATCACTCGGGGGCCCTTCGAGATATGGTGCAAAACCATACCCTTCAGCTTTTGTCTTTGCTTGCCATGGATAAACCAGCTACCTTTACCAAGGATGCGATTCGGGCTGAAAAAGTAAAAGTATTTGAGCAATTGCACAATCCAACAGATGACGAATTGAAGAAATTCTTTATCCGTGGTCAATACCATTCAGGTACGATCAAAGGGAAAAAAGATATCTCTTATCGCAGTGAGCCCAATGTCGACCCTGAATCTACTACGGAGACCTATGCTTCTGGTACGTTCTTTGTTGATAGCGATCGCTTCCGCGGTGTGCCTTTCTTCTTCCGTACCGGAAAACGCTTGACGCAAAAAGGAACCATGGTCAATGTGGTCTTCAAGCAAACCGACTCCATCTTTGGACATAGCTTGCAACCAAATGTCTTGACAATTTATATCCAACCAAATGAAGGTTTCTCATTGAGCATCAACGGAAAAGAGGTCGGAGAAAAATTCAGCATCGCACCAATTTCCTTTGATTATGAAACAGATGCGACTGCAACTGGGGCTTCACCAGAGCCTTATGAAAAATTAATTTTCGACGTTTTGAACAATGACTCAACCAATTACAGCCACTGGCACGAAGTCCGTGCTTCATGGCAATTGATTGACCGGATTGAAAAACTATGGGCCGAAAATGGAGCACCGCTCTATGAATACAAGTCTGGATCCATGGGACCAACTGCATCCGATGATCTCCTTGCAGAATACGGAGCCGAATGGGTTTGGAAACCTGAACCTAAGAATTAAGGAAAGCCACCTTCGGGTGGTTTTTTTGATAGCGCAAGGAAACAAAAAGACAAATTGTCTTTTAAACAATTTGTCTTTTTCTATTTGACTCTTAAATCAAGCCTTCCAAGAGGCCTCTCATGAAGTTTTCTGAGTGGAATGGTCCGATGTCATCAATCTTTTCTCCGAATCCAATCAACTTCACTGGGATATCCAACTCTTCTCGAATCGCAAGGACGACCCCACCTCGAGCCGTTCCATCGATCTTGGTCAATACAATTCCTGTCACAGGTGTAATTTTTGAAAATTCTTTAGCTTGCACCAAGGCATTTTGACCAGTTGATGCATCGAGGGCCAGCAAGGTTTCATGCGGTGCATCAGGTACCACACGCTTGATAATGCGGCCGATTTTTTCAAGCTCCGCCATGAGGTTGTCCTTGTTTTGCAGACGACCCGCCGTATCAATCATCAGAACATCGATGTTTTCAGCGATCGCACGTTCCATTCCATCAAAGACGACGCTAGCAGGATCTGATTTTTCAGGACCTGTTACAACTGGAACATCTACGCGGCGTCCCCATTCTGCCAGTTGAGCTACTGCTCCTGCACGGAAAGTATCTGCTGCAACCAACATGACTTTCTTGCCTTCTTGTTTGTAGCGGTGGGCTAACTTCCCGATAGAGGTTGTTTTACCAACTCCATTGACCCCAACAAAGAGCATGACCGTAAGACCGTCTTGAAAACGAATGGCTTCATTAAATTGGCCATCCTTTTCATACAAGTCCACCAATTTTTCGATGATCACACGCTTGAGAGCATCTGGTTTTTTGGCATTTTCCAAACGGGCTTCATAGCGCAACTCTTCGGTTAAATTAGAGGCCACTTGAACCCCTACGTCACTCATGATCAAGAGTTCTTCCAATTCTTCAAAGAATTCTTCATCGACTGAACGGAAATTGGCAAAGAAGGCATTGAGGCGTGCTCCAAATCCAGTCCGTGTCTTTTTCAAGCTACGATCGTATTTTTCCTGAATGGTTTCTTGCTCTGGCTCAACCTCATCTGGAATTGGCTCCTCTGCCTCTTCAACAGTTCTTTCCTCAACGGTTGATGCAGCTTCTCCTTCCGGAAGTCTGGACTCGGCTTCTGCCACTTCTGAAGTTTCCTCCACTTGAGCAATCGCTTCTGATACTTCAGGTTCTGAAACCTCATCCTGAGCTTCTACTAGTTCTGGAGACTCCTCTTCTGTCGTGCTCCCTTCTACTAGCTCAGCGTCAGATGATGGAGAGGCAATTGGTGACTCTTCTTCCATTTCTGAACCGTTAGCCCCATCTGCTTCCTCACCATCTTCATTAACTTCCGCTTCAATTTTCACTTCTTCAAGAGACTCAGTCTCCGTGTCATCAGCTAGTGGTGAAACTTCTTCAGGAATTGCTTCTGTTTGAGCAGGTTCAAAGGCAACTGGAGACTCCTCTACCGGTTCTTGAACTTCAGGAGTCTCTGAAGTTCCTATTTCTTCAACAAGAGGTTCCTCTGCCGGCTCTTCTTGAGCAACGGTTGAAACAGGTTGATGAGTGGCTGCAATTCGCGCTTTAAGCTCTTGGTAATAAGCCTCCATATCTGCGATTTTTTGCTCTTCCTTGTCATTTAAGGTAGCCGCCGGCTCCTCTTTGACAGTTTCTTCAACCTCAGTACTTTCCGTCACTTCTTCCGAAGACGGAAGCACTTTTTCAGTTTCTTCTTTTTTTCCAAATAAACGATCAAATAATCCCATTTATTCACTCTCCTTTAGCACATAATTTTCAATCGCCCATGCGACGGCATCCTGGTCATTGGTCACAGGAGCCACAAGCGCTGCAACTTCCTTCACTGCTGGAATCGCATTGCCCATGGCAACCCCCAGTCCAGCCCATTGGATCATAGACAGGTCATTGGCTTCATCTCCACAGGCCATGACTTGATCTGCCTCAAGACCCAAAATAGTTGCCAGTGCCTCTAAACCTGTCGCCTTGTGAACATTTTTAGGACACCATTCCAGCAACATCTCCCGAGATTTAAAAATTTCATAGTCTTGAAATAACTCCGGCTTGATCTGTTTTATCGCTGCATCTAAAAAGTCTTGATCGACGGCTGTCACACACTTGTTGTAGGAAATCGTGGATGGCAGGTCTTTAAAATCTGTCTCAATAAAGTTTAGGTAGGGATTGTAAAGGGAATAGAGAGACTTTCGCTCTGCATGAATCTCATAAACCGTTCCCTCACTGATAGCATCCAGCGGAAGGCCTAGACGGGCTGTTTCATCATGAATGGTTTCGACATCTTCAGGTGCCAAGACAACTTTTGAGAGGATTTCTCCATTATTTCGCTGCACTAGACCACCGTTGAAGGTAATCGTATACTCTTCTTTGTGGCCTGCTGTTCCCAATTCTTCCAAAAGAAAATCCATGGCTTTCAAGGGGCGACCAGTGGTTAGAACCACCTTGACACCTTGGGCCTGTGCAGCAGCGAGGGCTGCTCTATTGCGAGGGGAGATCTTTTTTTCAGAATTGAGAAGGGTCCCATCTAAATCCAGCGCAATCAAGGAAATCTGACTCATACAATTTCCTCCATGTAGCGTAGGACAGAACCAGTCGCATGGTGGCCGATGACTGTTTCAGCAATGGCCAAGATTTCAGGACGTGCATTTTCTGGCGCTACTGGATGGCCCACGACTTGCATCATATGGAGGTCGTTTAGGTTATCCCCGAAAGCCATCACCTGATCCATCGAGATCCCTAGTTTATCCGCTAAGGCAGTAATAGCCACTCCCTTATCGACATAATCGAGGACAATATCAATTGACTCAAAACCTGTCGTCATCGCTTTGACACCGGGGATATTGTCAGTGACCCATTGTTCACCTTCAAGTACAAGAGCTGCATCAAAGTTGGTGGTCAATTTGAAAATTTCATCTTGAATATCTGCTAGGGTTTTCACTTTTTGAATGTTTTCATTGTAGTGCTGACTCAAGGCCAGATAGTCGGGATCTACTGTTTCTAAGACATAGCTTCCTTTTTTCCCAGTCAAAAGAAGCTTATTCGGGTCTGCATAAGGGGAAGCTTTCAAAGCCTCAAAAACACCCAAATAAAAGTCTTTGGACATGGTTGCTTCGTAAAGATCTTCTCCATGAAATTCTACCACACTACCATTTTCAGCAATGAAAATCATCTGGTCCTCAAATCCTTTAAAGAGGGATTTGAGAGAAAGGAGGGCACGGCCACTCGCAGCAGCAAAATAGATGCCTTTTTCTTTGCAGCTTGCTAACACCTTGCGTAAAAGGTCTTGATCGTACTGATGTTGGTCATTTAGAAAGGTTCCATCCATATCCGTAGCGATCAATTTAATATCATTATTCTTCATTTTCTAAGTCTTTCAATTTTACTGAGACGATTTTAGAAACCCCAGATTCCTGCATGGTCACACCATAGATGGAATCTGCAGCTGACATGGTTCCCTTCCGGTGCGTCACGACAATAAATTGGCTTTCCTTATCAAAGCGGTTCAGATAATCTCCAAAGCGCTTGACATTGGCCTCATCTAGGGCAGCCTCTACCTCATCTAGAATGACAAATGGAATGGTCTTGACACGAATAATCGAGAACAGGAGAGCCAAGGCAGACAAGGCCTTTTCTCCACCACTCATGAGGTTTAAGGATTGGATTTTTTTACCAGGTGGCTGCACAGAAATCTCAACACCAGCTGTCAGAAGATCTGGCTCTGTCAGAATCAAATCAGCAGAACCCCCACCAAACATTTGACGGAAAGTGACTTTAAAGGATTCACGAATGGCTTCAAAAGTTGATTTAAAGCGTTCCTTGACCTCGTCATTCATGTCGTTGATGGTAGACAGAAGCATATTTTTCGCAGCCAAGACATCCTCACGCTGGCTGGAAAGGAAATCAAAGCGCCCCTTCACCTCGTCGTACTGCTCGATCGCATCCACATTGACTGGACCAAGTGCCTTAATATCTTTTTCGATGCTCTTGAGCTGGTTTTCAGCTGCTGCAAGATTTTCAACAGGTTTGGCCTGTTCTTTGGCTTGGTCAAAGCTTTGCATGAATTCATCGGTAATTTGCGTTAAGAGTTTGTTCAAACGATCCGCATGCTTTTCACGTGTCGCTTCAGCCTTGGCTTGTTGACGAATCCACTCTTCGTTTTTCTTGCGAGCTTGTTCCATCTGTTCTGCCACATCTTCGGCCTGGCCTTCCAAATCATCTAGCTCAAAGCGTTTCCGAATGACCCCTTGTTCCAAGTCCGTTTTCTTGGCTTGGGCCTGTGCCAATTGATTGGCTAGCTGCTCCACATCTACTGTTTGAACTTGGGCATCGCCTTGTTCAATCAGCAATTGCAACTGATGCTCTTCTACTTCCAACTGGGAGATCGTTTCTTCCAAGCGACGAGCATCTGTTTGCTCATAGCTTTGTTGGCTCAACCATTCCGTCTGTTGAAGTCGCAATTCTGCCAATTGCTCTTGCAAGTTTTGTACTTTTTGTTGCAGAACATCTTTGTCCGACTTCATTGTTTCAATGTCGCGGTTCAAATTTTCTTTTTGAAGCTCAATTTCTGCCAATTGCTCAGTAAGGGATTCCAGCTCTTCTTGGAGAGACTGGGTCGCATCTGTTGCCAATTCTGACTTCAAAGCTTCTAAGAGTTCCTGAATTTCTTTCAGTTGCTCTTGGCTTTGTTGGTAGGCCAATTGGGCCCGCTGTTGCTCTAGACGCGCTTGCTCACCTTGGCTTTGAATAGAGGCCAGGTATTCTTGCGCCTGCTTGAGCAGATTGTCCTTGGTCTCGACCTCCTGCTCTGCTTCTCTCAAACGAGCATCCAGAGCTTGCATTTCCTGCTTCAAACTATCTAATTCTGGTTTGACAAAAACCGTATTTTGGGAGCGATTGGCACCACCGGCATACGATCCTCCGGTCCGCAATTCGGTCCCATCCAAGGTCACCATCCGAACTTGATAATTGACTTTACGAGCCGCCTCACGCGCATGCTCCGTCGTGTCAAAGATGGCCGTTACTCCAAGCAGGTTTTGGAAAATCTGTTCAAAACGATTTTCATAGGTCACTAAGTCACTCGCAATTCCTAGAAATCCTGCACTGGCTTGAATCAATTCCAAATTCCGAGGAGATAGTTGACGGGCTTTGATGGTCGTGAGCGGAAGGAAGGTTGCCCGTCCCAAGCGATTGCGTTTCAAGAAATCGATCGCTCGCGTTGCAGCCTTTTCATCTTCGACAATGATCTGTTGGCTGCTAGCTCCCAGAGCAATTTCAAGCGCCGTCTGGTAGTCTTTTGAGAAACTCAAATTCTCACTAACAGCCCCACAGATGCCTCCTAACCGTTCTGCTTCTTGCAAAACGCTCTTGACGCCTGCATAGAAGTTACTATGGTTCTTCTGAATGGCTTCCAAGCTATTGATCCGCGCCCGCTTATTCTTGCTCTCATCCATCAAGTCAAACATGGTAGCTTGAGCCTCTTGGTAGGCAGCTTTGGCCTGCTCCACTTTTACCAGTTGCTCTTGATATTCTACTAGTAAACCTTTGACCGTCGCTTGTGCCTGATCCAACTCTTCCAATTGTCGGACTTCTTTTTCCTTGGCAGCTTCGAAGTTTGTTTGTGCCTTGGTCAAATCCTCTTGACGATGGCTAGATTCTTGCAGGAGTGCTTGGATCCGACTCTCAATGGCTGTCCGTTCATTAGATTTTTCAGCCTCCGTCTGCAAGAGCGCGACATACTGCTCTCGTAGATGCTCAATGACTTGTTCCGGATCTTCTTCGTAGTTGGCTAATTCTTTTTCCAACTCTTCTTGTTGCTGACGGTTCTCTGTCAGCCTTTGTTGAAGCACAGCTAGCGTCTCTTGTTTTTGAGCCAGCTCTTGTTTCGCTTCTTCCAGACGGGCCAAAACAGCATCCAGCCGCTCAAGATTTTCCCTGCGACTATGGGCTGCTTGACTCGATTGCAACTTAGCTACTTCGATTTGCTTTTCCAAATCACTGATCAAACGAGTAACCTCAAGTAAGCTGGCCTGGTCCTCAGCTAAGCTCTCATCCAACTGATGGCGGGCTTTCTTGATACGTACATTATCTTCTTCTAAGACCTGACGACGTTGGTAATAAGAAGCCAACTGTTCTTGAATGGCCTTTTCTTCTTGATCAGCCTTTTCATAAAGGTCCTTTGTCAGATCGACTTGAGCAACTAAAACATCCAGCAAGAGAACCTGCCGTTCTTGGTCTAATTCCAAGAAACGGCGAGCGACAGTCGCTTGCTTTTCAAGAGGTTGGATCTGTCCTTCTAATTCATAGAGGATATCCTCCAGACGGTCCAAATTCTCCTGGGTTTGGTTGAGTTTGGTTTCGGTTTCCTTACGCCTCGTCTTAAATTTCAAGACACCAGCAGCTTCTTCAAAGATAGCCCGGCGTTCTTCCGGTTTGGAGTTAAAGATCTCCTCTACCCGTCCTTGGGAGATAATAGAGAAAGAATCACGTCCCAATCCCGTATCCATGAACAGATCATGCACATCTCTGAGACGTACTTTCTTGCCGTCGATCTTGTACTCGCTGTCTCCAGAACGATAAATATGCCGTTCGACACGAATTTCTTTACCTGCCTGCTGGATAAAACCATCCTGGTTATCTAAGACAACTGTGACACAGGCATAATTCAGCGGTTTACGCGATTCTGTCCCTGCAAAGATAACATCGGGCATCTTGCCCCCACGTAGACTCTTGACACTGGATTCTCCCAGGGCCCAGCGCAAGCTCTCTGTGATATTTGATTTTCCAGATCCATTAGGCCCTACAACAGCAGTGACCCCTTTGTCAAATACGACTTTTGTCTTATCCGCAAAGGATTTAAAGCCTTGGATTTCAATCTCTTTTAGATACATGGCCCATCATTCCTCGTTTCAACTGCATTGCGGGCTGCTTCCTGCTCCGCTAACTTCTTGGAACGACCATGACCATGTCCCATCGTTTGACCGTTCACGAATACTTCTACTTCAAACTCTTTCGCATGAGCTGGACCGGACTCGCTAACCACTTGGTATTGGATCTCCACATCTCCGTGAACCTGTAACAGTTCTTGCAGGCGGGTCTTGTAGTCAATGACTTGAGAAAATTGACCCGTTTCAACCTTTGGAATCATGACCTGGTAGATGAAGCGTTTGACTGCTTCCACTCCTTGATCCAGTAAAAGAGCACCTAAAAAAGCTTCAAATAAATCGCCAAGAATCGTATCGCGGTCCCGACCACCAGATTTTTCTTCGCCCTTGCCCAGTTTGATGAAATGGTCAAAGTGGCAATCTCGAGAAAAACCAGCCAGACTTTCTTCACGGACAATCATAGAACGGAATTTGGACAAATCTCCCTCCGGTCTGTTTGGGTGTTCCTTATACAAATATTCGGAAATAACTAATTGAAGAACAGCGTCTCCTAAAAATTCCAAACGTTCGTTATGTGAAATTTTTAAGAGGCGGTGCTCATTGGCATAAGAGGTGTGCGTAAAAGCTGTATCTAATAAACTGCTATCTGAAAAAACGATCTGAAACCGTTCCGATAACAGGGCTTGTAATTTCTCCATGGGAAGCCTACTTTCTAATAAATTCATACTCTTAAGTATACCAAAAAAGAAGCACGAACGCACTTCTTTTCCTAGTTCTAGGGCCTGAATTCTCCAATTTTAATCAGGATCTTCTTCTGTTTGATTTTCGGACTTATTGGGAATCACTTTTAAGAGATAATAGGTGATAAAAATCGTCAAAGCACCTAGAGCAAGCTTCACCCAAATAATCGGTGCCAGATAGATCGAAATCCCCATCAGAATGTAGATCTGAAGAAGGATCCATTTCTTCCGTTCTTTGGCAATCGATTTGGTCTCTCGGTAATCCGCTACATAGGTTTGATAAAGCTTGGTTTGGTAGAGCCAGGTTTCAAAGCGTTTGGAACTTTTAGCAAAGCAGGCCATCGATAGCAGTAAAAAGGGAGTCGTCGGTAAAATCGGTAAAGGAATCCCAATAATTCCTAATCCCAAAGACACAAAACCAATCGTAAGATAAACAAGGCGCATTTACTTCTCCTTTGTATGATTCATTTTTTGCTATCACTCTACAGCGTTCACGTCTGACATTTGAAGCTTCATCTTAGATGGGTCTGACATTCCATCGACAATCTTCATTTGCTCCTCGTTCAATGGTAATAATATCATAGTTGCTGTATGAGAGGGTAATTCACCACTATCTTTGATGAAATAGCTAACCTTTTGATTCTCAAAAATAGTCTTGCTATCATAAGACCACGTAATTGAAAAATTTAAATCTTTCTTGATATCTACATCTGTCTTATTGACCAGCATGAGTGCAGCTCTTCCTTCAGAAATAGCTCCCGTGAAGTAGAGCGCCATATTACCTTCACTTCCGAGTTCAGGATGTTCCTTGACCAATTTTTTTCCTAGCTCGATGAGATCAGACGTTTTACCTTCATACTGAGGTGCTACTACAAATTTCAAACCTTTTTCTTCTTTATCTTTAGAAGACTCTGATATTTTTGTTTCCTTCGTCGTTTGATTGGAAGTCGACTCTTTCGTAGCTTGCTTAGACTGACTACAAGCAGTTAAAGCAACCAAACCAGCCAGTAATAACATCATTTTTTTCATTTATTATCTCTCCTCTACTTTCGTGATTCTCACTCAGAATTCGTTCTTTCCTATCATACACGAATTTTGGGTAAAGAGCAAATTCATTACTAGATATAGATTTCCTCAAATAGGCAGATAAAAAACCACCCGAAGGTGGTTTTCTATCTTATATCTTCGTCAAAGGGGTCGCGGTATCTGGCGAGGTATCTAGCACCTCAAAATCATGGCCAACAGCTAGATCTGCTCGAGCCAGTTGATTCTCCATAGTCATATGGGCCAATTCTTTGATATTGTTCTCTTTTGACAAATGTCCCAGATAAATCTTCTTGGTGCGATTTCCCAAGGTTCGGATCATGGCATCCGCACCGTCTTCGTTAGAAAGGTGGCCTAGGTCTGACAAGATCCGCTGCTTCAAGCGCCACGCATACGAACCTGCTCGAAGGATCTCTACATCATGGTTGGACTCAATCAGATAGCCATCAGCATCTGCGACGATTCCTGCCAAGCGATCACTCACATAGCCCGTATCCGTCAGCATGACGAAGCTCTTGCCATCCTTCATAAAGCGATAGAATTGAGGGGCAGCAGCATCGTGACTGACCCCAAAACTTTCGATATCAATATCGCCAAATGTCTTGGTCTTCCCCATTTCAAAAATGTGCTTTTGAGCATCATCGACCTTGCCTAGATACTTGGTGCCTTCCATGGCCTTCCAAGTTGCTTCATTAGCATATAGATCCATGCCATATTTCCGCGCTAAAACACCCACACCATGGATATGGTCTGAGTGTTCGTGCGTAATCAAAATGGCATCTAAGTCTTCTGGTTTGCGATCAATTTCAGCCAATAGTCCCGTAATCTTTTTCCCTGATAACCCTGCATCAATAAGCAGTTTTTTCTTTGGCGTCTCAAGGTAGAAAGAATTCCCACTAGAACCTGAAGCTAAAATACTATACTTAAATCCCTCTTCTGTCATTGACTCCTTATTCTTCCTCTTCTGTATCCCAGTCGTCTTTAATAGCATCTTTGTCGTACGGCAAGACAATGGTAAAGGTAGATCCCTTGCCATATTCACTCTTGGCCCAAATAAAGCCTTTGTGTTGCTTAACGATCTCCTTAGCAATGGCTAAGCCTAGACCAGTCCCACCTTGGGCCCGGCTACGCGCCTTATCCACTCGGTAAAAGCGATCAAAAATACGTGGCAAGTCTTTCTTGGGAATCCCCAAGCCCTCATCTGAGATAGAGATAATCAACTGAGCATCTGTCGTTTTCATCCCTACCTTGATCTTTCCACCATCAGGTGAGTACTTGATGGCATTGTTCAAGATATTATCGATCACCTGGGTCATTTTATCCGTATCAATTTCCACCCAGATCGGAGTGATCGGGTATTCCCGGATCAGTTCATACTTCTTGGTATCTTCTTGCGATTGACTCTTGATCTTATCAAACCGGTTTAAAATAAAGGTGATAAAAGCCGTAAAGTTGGTCAACTCGATGTCCAACTGACTGGTTTCATTATCGATTCGAGACAAGCTCAATAGATCTGTGACCATGCGCATCATGCGGTTGGTTTCATTGAGTGAAACCTTGACAAAATCTGGTGCTACTGGTTCTGACAAAGCGCCATCGTCAAGGGCTTCCAGATAGGATTTCACACTGGTCAAAGGTGTCCGTAATTCATGACTCACATTGGAGACAAAGAGGCGACGTTCCCGCTCTTCCTTGTCCTGCTCTGTCGTATCGTGCAAGACAGCTACCAGACCAGAGATAAAACCTGACTCGCGACGAATCAAGGCAAAGCGCACACGAAGACTTAAGTATTCCCCATTTTCATCCTGGGAATCAATAGTCAACTCTGGTACTTCTGTAATCAAGCTGCGCAGATCATAGTCATCTCCAAGCGAAAGCAAATCTAGAATACTGGTATTGAGCACCTCATCTGGATTAACATTCAATTGCTTGGCAGCCATTTCATTGACCATGATGATCTGACCGCGTCTGTTGGTCGCAAGCACCCCGTCTGTCATGTAAGAAAGAATACTGGTCAAACGCTTGGTTTCTTGTTCCAAGTTTTCATGCGTCAGGCGAATAACCTCAGACAGATCATTGATACTATTGGTCATATCCGTCAGCTCTGGACTTCCTTGCATGTCGACCACTTCGGAATAGTCCCCTGCAATCAGATCCTTAATTTTGGCGTTTAATTGTCTGAGCTTGATATTGTCCCTACGGTTTTCTAGCAAAAGCAAGGCTACCACAATGATAAACCCAACCGTAATCAGAACAAAGACAAAGTTCGACGACATTACAAATTGTTTTAGTTGATCAATCATTGTTTCTCATATAATATCCGACACCACGGCGGGTCAAGATATATTCCGGACGCCCCGGTGTGTCCTCGATTTTTTCACGCAACCGACGAACCGTCACGTCTACTGTCCGAACATCACCAAAGTAATCATAGCCCCACACCGTCTCAAGAAGGTGCTCACGGGTCATCACTTGACCGACATGGGTCGCAAGGTGATAGAGCAATTCAAATTCGCGATGGGTCAAGTCCAATTCTTTGTTGCCTTTTTGAACCAAGAAAGCATCTGGAAGAATGTGAAGATCACCAATGACAATTTCCGTATTGGCCTCATTTTCAAGCTGAGGATCAGCCGCAAACTCAGAACGACGCAACAAGGCTTTCACACGCGCTTGCAATTCCCGATTCGAGAAGGGTTTGGTTACATAGTCATCCGCCCCGATTTCAAGCCCAATGACCTTATCAAATTCCGTATCCTTAGCAGATAGGACAATGATCGGCACATTGCTAGTCTTACGAATCGTACGCGCTACTTCCAAGCCATCAATCTCTGGCAACATCAAATCTAGAATAATAATATCCGGATTCTCAGCCGCAAAGACTTCCAAAGCTTCCCGGCCATCAAAGGCTGTCAAGACTTCATAGCCCTCTTTTGCCATGTTAAATTTGATAATATCTGAAATTGGTTTTTCATCATCAACTACTAATATTTTTTTCATCTTACATACCTGTTTCTAATGCTTCTTTTCCTAATCAATCTCTATCTTCTTATTATATCAAACTTATGAAGAAATGTGGAGCCTCAATTGCTGGACTTTCTAATAAGACTAAGCAAAAAGACTGAGATCGTTACATTTCAATCTTTTCATTTTGTATTATTTTGAAACACGTGATTTGTTGGCGATATCTGCTAGGATTGCTGCTACAAACTCATACTGTTTAAACATTAAAACGGTATCTACTTTCAGAGGAGATATCGTTTTTCTTCTTCAGATAAGGAGACAAAAATTTCTTCCTTTCTCTATCTTTTAAATGAATTGATTTCTTCAGAGAAAGAATGTAAAATTTTTGATATAATATGCAGGATGGACTGATGGATATTTAAAAGATAATGTTCAAAAGAATCACAGGTAAGAATTAAAAACATGTCAGTTTGGACAGAAGTCTCTCTACCATCATCCATGCAGAAACAAGATTATATGAAATAAAAGGAGTAACCAATGTCCGGAAACTATTCAACACGTGAATTCCGCGAGAAACTATATGATGACCTTCATGTTCGATTAAGAGATACAGTGATTTTGATGTGTTCGATTTTTATTGCCTCTATAGGTCTAAATATGAATTCAACAGCTGTCATTATTGGAGCCATGCTGATTTCCCCTCTTATGACACCGATTATTGGACTGGGGTTTGGTTTAGCTATTTTTGATACGCGTTTAATCAAGC
>NZ_KV818852.1:29023-29437 GCF_001815045.1 Streptococcus sp. HMSC065E03
CTCCAACCATTTGGGATGTTCTCATTGCTATTGCGGGTGGGATAGCAGGTGTCATTGGTTCAAGAAAAAAAGAAGCAAACAATATCGTGCCAGGAGTAGCTATTGCAACAGCTCTGATGCCACCTATCTGCACTGCAGGCTATGGTTTAGCTAATGGAAATGTACGATTTTTATTTGGGGCTCTCTATCTTTTCTTGATCAACTGTGTCTTTATCATGCTAATCAATATTGTTGGAACAAGAATTATGATGAGACAATCTCCCTTAAGTTCATTTAAAGAGCTAAACATGAAAATGAGAATTGGGTTGATCTCCTTGATTGTATTATTGGTTCTTCCAGCCAGCTATTCAGCAGTCACTCTGACGATGGATCAAGCACGAAAAGAAGGGATCAAACAGTTTGTAGGAAAAGAGT
>NZ_KV818852.1:29537-46658 GCF_001815045.1 Streptococcus sp. HMSC065E03
AAGAAGGGATCAAACAGTTTGTAGGAAAAGAGTTTGCCAATCATACGATCATTAATCAAGTCTACAAGTCAAGTAGCAATGAATTGGTCTTGACAGTTGTTGGAGATCCGATTTCAGAAGAAGAATTAGAAACCATTCGCCAAAAACAAGACTCTTACGGTATTCAATCTGTTCAATTGAAAGTCAATCAAGTCCATAATTCGACAAAATTAGATAGTGAGACGACCAAGGAATTTTACGAAAACATTGACAAGTATATCGATCAAAAACTCTCTGAAAAAGATTCACAAAACGATCTCGTAAAAGAAAATGAAGCAGACAAGGATTGAGGATAGTCAACTTATCTAACTCATGGGAGCAAATCTTGGGAGGATATCCTATATCCAAAAGTTCATGGATAGAAAGGATTGTTGATGAGGATACTATTTGTGGCGATTTGACCGATCACTACTAGCTCAGGTTAAACAAAATAGAAAAAGCAACAACTGAAATAGTTGTTGCTTTTTCTTACTAAAAAATATTTATCAGACTGTGATCGTTTTATTTCTCAACACGAGATTTATTTGCAATATCTGCAAGAATCAATTCTACAAATGTATCTACCGGCATGGCTTCTGTTTCTTTTTGACCATAACGGCGAACGTTTACAGCCTGCTCTTCCATTTCCTTGTCACCAACGATTAATTGGTAAGGAATTTTTTGAGTTTGAGAAGCACGAATCTTGAACTGCATTTTCTCATTGCGTTCGTCTACATCGGCACGGACACCACGGTCACGAAGTTTCTTAGCTACTTCCCAAGCGTAGTCCACGTGTTTTTCGTTCGATACTGGGATGAGAGTTACTTGGTGAGGGGCAAGCCAGGTTGGGAAAGCTCCCTTGTAGTTTTCAATCAAGATCGCAGTAAAGCGTTCCATGGTTGAGATAACCCCACGGTGGATCATGACTGGACGGTGTTCTTCCCCGTCTGCTCCAATGTAATGAAGATCAAAGCGTTCTGGAAGCAAGAAGTCCAATTGGATCGTAGAAAGAGTTTCTTCTTTACCAAGAGCTGTTTTCACTTGGATATCCAATTTTGGTCCGTAGAAGGCTGCTTCTCCTTCAGCTTCATAGTACTCAACACCCATATCATCAACGGCTGCTTTCAACATGCGTTGAGCATTTTCCCACATTTCATCGTTATCAAAGTATTTGTGTTTGTCTTCAGGATCACGGTAAGACAAGCGGAAACGATAATCTGTCAAGTTAAAGTCTTCATAAACATCGATGATCAATTGAAGGATCTTCTTGAATTCTTCCTCGATTTGTTCTGGAGCCACAAAAGTATGACCATCATTCAGAGACATTTCACGCACACGTTGCAAACCAGTCAGAGCACCAGATTTTTCATAACGGTGCATCATACCAATTTCAGCGATACGGATAGGCAATTCACGGTAAGAATGCACATGGTGTTTGTAGACTTCAATGTGGTGAGGGCAGTTCATTGGACGAAGAACAAACTCTTCTCCATCCCCCATATCCATTGGTGGGAACATGTCTTCACGGTAGTGATCCCAGTGACCTGAAGTTTTATAAAGTTCTACAGAAGCAATTGGTGGAGTGTAGACGTGTTGGTAGCCTGCTGCTACTTCTTTATCAACGATGTAGCGTTCCAATTCACGACGGATGGTCGCACCATTTGGCAACCAGAATGGAAGACCTTGACCAACTTCTTGAGAAATCATAAAGAGATCCAATTCTTTACCAAGCTTACGGTGGTCACGTTCTTTAGCTTCTTCACGCATTTGGAGATAGTTCTTCAAGTCTTTCTTGTCAAACCAAGCGGTACCATAGATCCGTTGCATCATCGCGTTGTCGCTATTACCACGCCAGTATGCACCAGCAACATTAAGAAGGTGGAAGATTTGGATGCGACCAGTTGATGGGACGTGTGGGCCACGGCAAAGGTCAACGTATTCACCTTGACGGTAGATGGTCAAACCACCCTCATCTTCTGAGTGTTCTTCGATCAATTCCAACTTGTAGGGGTCATTTTTGAAGATTTCACGCGCTTCATCTTTAGTCACTTCCTCACGAATAGATGGGAAGTTTTCTTTCACGATTTTCTTCATTTCTTCTTCGATACGAGGAAGGTCTTCGTTAGAGATTTGACCAGCTTGGTTGTCTGTATCGTAGTAGAAACCATCTTCGATGGCTGGACCGACACCCAAGTGGATATCTGGGAAGAGGCGACGAGCTGCTTGAGCGAACAAGTGAGCCGCTGAGTGACGCAAGATTGGAAGAGCATCTTCGTGATCAGGTGTCACGATTTCAATGCTTCCGTCTTCAGTGATAGCACGAGTTGTGTCAATCAATTTGCCATTGAATTTACCAGCAAGAGCTTTTTTAGCTAGGGAATTGCTGATAGATTGGGCAATTTCAAAAGTAGTAACGCCAGATTCGAATTCACGAACAGCGCCATCTGGGAAAGTAATCTTAATCATGATTTTCTCCTTATAAAGTTTTTAGTAGCTAAATGGGTGGGAGGTGTCTTTGAACATTGGAATCGTCACTCCTTTTGATGTCTTCATTAAGAAATCAAAAAAGCGACCTCCTCGAAAGGACGTCGCAACGTGGTTCCACCTTCATTTATGTTCCTCAAAAAAGAGGGACACCTCTGATTGGCTCTAACGTAGCCACCGTTTTATGTTTGCATAAAAGAATCACGAGTAGTCCCAAACCTATCCTCTACGCGATTTCCAGCCCCACGCGCTCTCTATCAGATTTCCTAGATTTGATATGTCTCTGTCAGTTATTATAGCACGATTGAAAAATTTTGCAAGAAAAAGTTTCATTTTCAATCAAAGAAATGCGTGATTTTACGGATTTTCTTCACCTGTTTGACCGAAGCCTTCATCATCTTCACAGATCCATTGACCGGAAGAGCAATCACCTTGGTCGGGATTTTCACAATGGTCTTAGACATCCGCTTGACCCGACTTTGCTCAGGATTCAAATCATTTGAAAAGTCTTTAGAGATGATTTTATCCAGGTAAAATTCATAGACCCGACGGCCAAAGGTGGCTGCAGAAATATCATCAATCTTTTCTGCCCACTTGGTCTCATCGATTGCAGGCATCTCGTCAATCGCTTCAAGAATCGCTTGTGCCAGATCGCTCTCTTCATAAAAGAGCTTTCCAAACATAGGGTCATCAATCACATGATCGAGATAAGGATTGCCATGAGCGATGATCGGGGTACCACTTGCAATACTCTCTAAATAAGTCAACCCTTGCGTCTCACTCGTTGAAGCTGAAATAAAGAAGTCAGCCGCTTTATAGTAGAGAGCTGTCTCATTTGGTGGGATCATCCCTGTAAAGACAACCGCATCTGAAATCCCCAGTTTCGCCGCTTGTTTTTTCAAATCATCCAAATAAGGACCATCTCCAGCCACGATCAACTTAACTTTTGGATTGACCTTGAGGACATCTGGAAGGGCCGCAATAACAGCCTGAATATTCTTTTCATAAGAAACCCGCGACAGGCTCAATAAAAGCGTTTCATCTTCTGCGACTTCATATTTTTCACGAAGAGCAGCTGTCTCTGTCGGAGTGATTTCCGGTCGGTCAAACTTGGCCAAATCAATCCCTGTCGGAATAATGCGTTTTTCTGCCTTGACCTTGTACTTTTGGAGCAAGTCATAGACGATCTCACTAGGACAGATCACGCCATCCAGATCGTTCATATAACTTCTCACAATGTATTTGACCATACTTGGGCGAATGACCATACCTCTGGCAATATAGCGGACATAGTCCTCATACTGGGTATGGTAGGTATGAATGACTGGAATCCGCAACTCGCGTCCAATCCACACTCCCAAAAGGCCCAGTGAAAACTCAGTCTGGGTATGGATAATATCCAGCTGGTATTGCTTGGCAATGGCAAGCGCCTTTGAGAATCCACGATATGCAACGCGGCGGTCCTTAAAGGCGAAGAAAGGCACACTTGGAATCCGAATGATCTGCCAATCTTCATAGCGGTTGACATCTTTATCCGTTGTCGTAAAGATAAAGACCGTGTGACCCAATTTTTCTAATTCTGTTTTGAGCGTCCGAATACTGGTCGCTACTCCCGAAACTTGCGGGAAATAGGTATCTGTAAATAACCCTACACGCATCTTACATCTCCAAAACTGTTTGATAGGCTTCGACCAATTGATAAGCCACTAAGTCGATCGAACGACTTTCAGCGACCTTGTAGCCCGCCTCCCGCTTGTCTACTTGACCGTTCAAGACCTTGTTCAAGGAATCCACAAATTCGTCTACATTATGGCACAATTCAGAAGACGTCTCGTCGATCCAGCCATTGTATACTGGAATATCCCGCAAGACCGTGTGCTGATGACTGGCCAAGGCTTCCAAAACAACGATTCCTTCTGTTTCTTCATAAGATGGGAAGAAGAAAGCATCTGAACCCGTCATGGCCCCTTGGAAGACCGCTCCCTTGAAGTAGCCAGGGAATTCCACATTACTCGGATGATCCTTTTCCACGATACGACGAATCTTACGCGGAATGATCCATTTGTTGATAGAACCTAGCCAAATAAAGCGCACATCCGGCATGCGACGGGCCACTTCTACGAAATCTTCAATCCCTTTGCGTTTAAAATAAAGCCCTGCACAGATGACAACCTTTTGGCCTTCTTGGATATTAAAATGCTTGCGAAAGACTTCTTCTTTTTTCGGATCCTTCTCATATTTTTCCAAATCAATCCCATTGGAGACCGCAATAATCGGTGTGGTCACCCCATAAGACTGAATCAGGTGTTTGGAATACTCAGATGGTGTGATCACATAGTCTGCCTTTTGGTACATGTGAGCCAAATACTTCCCAAACAAGGGCGCAAAAAAGTTAGACCCGATAAAGGAATTTTCAAAATCCTCACGGGTTGAATGGCCATGCATGATGACTTTCTTTCCACGACGCTTTGCTGCATGGAGCAAAAGGAAACTCCGTGGGCCATAGGTATTGATATGCACCACATCATAATCTCCTAAAATATCTGTCGTATACGGAATCCCAGCCAAATCAAGCGCATGCATTTGATGCTGCAAGGCTCGACCAATTCCTGATTTTTGTAAGACGGATTTTCCTTCTAAATACAGTAAAACTTTCATACCTTCTATTATACCGAAATAAAGAGTGCCCAGCAAGTCTCTACCTGTTTGCAGTATAAAAAAGAGGCTAGAACAGTTCTGTTCGAAATTTAAAATTCTATTTTATTTATATACGATAAACAAAATCCAATTGCGATTCTGTTTTTCCTCAATTTTTGAAAAACCAATACTTGTTAGTAACTGACTAAATTCATGACTTGTACGATAATCTGTCATATGATAATGTATTTTTTCTTTTTCAGAAGCAATTATCAAAGTAGAATTGCTGGACAGGACTCTATAAACTTCTTGAAAACTCTTTTTTATATCCTTCCAAAAAATATGGGTCTGAATAGCAAATATTCTATCAAAATAGTTATTTTGATAAGGCATATTCTCCACATTTCCAATCTTAAGTTGGACACTACCTTTTCTTATGGAATCTGAATGAACACGTTGGGCAGTTCTATATGATTCCTTAGAAATATCAATACCATGAATCTCAAGATTTTTATTTAAAGCAAGAAGGTTCTTGATAGTACTCCCGCCACCGTAACCAATTTCTAAAATTCTATAATTATCTGAAATAGTAGTCTGTTTAATCGCCCAAAGACTAAGTTTTTTAAAATAGAATGACCATATTTTTGTGATGACTCTACCAATAAGACCACTAGGTTTTTGAGACTGCTTAATAAGAAATTCAGTTAACATTAAATATCTTCCCTCAATTATTATAAGTTTGAAATATCATTAATTATATTTCAAACTTAATTGTATTGTAAATATCAGATATCGTCAAGAATTAATGAAATAATCTGAGATAAATTTCAAAGTTGTGCTATAATTGATATCAAATGGAGTGTTCAAATGAATCAATATCAAAAAACAACAGAAAAAAAGAAGCAAGCTATTATTCAGTCTGCTCTTTCTTTATTTAAAGAAAAAGGGTTTAAAGAAACAAGTATACAATCAATTGCAAAAGTCGCAGAAGTTTCTCCTGTGTCAATCTACAATTACTTTGATAAGAAAGATAATTTAGTAGCTTTATGTATTAATGAATTGTTTAAAGACATCATACAAGAAGCTGAAAACATTCTACTCAGTAATATAGATTATAAATCAAAATTAAATCAAGCCTTAGCTTTATGTCAGAAAAAAATAAGCCAACAGATTTCTAACTACTTTCAAGAAAAAACGTTAGAGGATCCTACTTTTACGAAACTTATGACAAAAGCGATAGATGAGAAAAAGCGTGAAATATATCGTGCATATATTGAGCTAGGTAAAAATGAAAATATAATTGCTAAAGATTTGTCAACAGAGGTTATTTTAAACGTCATGAGTGCTCTCAATAGCACAGGAAATCATCTATCTCCAAATAAAAACATAGAAGACGAAACAAAACAAATTCATCATATTTTGTTGTATGGTATTTTAACAAACTCTAGAACGATTTAATTGTAACTTACACATCAATATTTGAACCAACACTCATTCAATTTCACTTCATCATTACTTATGATTAATGACACATATAAAAAGAGGCTAGAACAGTTCTGTTCTAGCCTCTTAGACTAGTAGACACGTCTTCCCATGTCGAGACTCTAGTCTACTAATCCTTATTTTTTGGTCGTTCCACGTTGGTTGATCGTATGAGACAACAGTACTTCGCGTTCTTCCAACTCTTCTTTGTGCATGATCTTGGTCAACATGCGCATACTGATCGCACCAAGGTCATACAAAGGTTGGCCAATCGTTGATAGATTTGGACGCGTATAACGAGTTACTTGTGAATCATCACTGGTGATAATTTCAAAGTCTTCTGGTACCTTGATCCCCTTATCAGACAAGCCGTTCAAGAGACCTGCAGCCAATTCATCCCCTGTTACAAAGGCAGCTGTTGCTTTGGATGCAATGATGCGTTCTGCCAAGTTATAACCTTCATCGTACCGGTACTTGGATTCAAACACAAGTCCTTCGCTATAGCTCAATTTTTTCACTTTCAAAGCTTCTTTGTAGCCTGTCAAACGAATTTTTCCATTGATATCATCCACCAATGGGCCACTTACAAAAGCAATTCTCTTGTTGTGTTTTGCCAACTGTGTAACAGCATCAACGGTTGCTTGCTTGTAGTCGATATTGACACTTGGTAATTGGTGTTCAACATCCACTGTCCCAGCAAGGACAACTGGCGTCCGAGAGCGTGAAAATTCTGAGCGAATCTTTTCAGTCAAGTGATAACCCATGAAAATGATCCCATCCACTTGTTTTGAAAAGAGGTTGTTTACCACTGAAACTTCTTTGTCATCGTCTTCATCACTATTTGCAAGAACAATATTGTACTTGTACATTTCAGCAATGTCATCGATCCCCTTAGCCAATGTAGAGAAATAGCTATTCGTGATGTTTGGAATCACAACACCGACTGTTGTTGTTTTCTTGCTAGCAAGACCACGCGCAACAGCATTTGGACGGTAATCCAAGCGTTCGATCACTTCTAAAACTTTTTTACGTGTATTTTCTTTAACGTTTTTATTCCCATTTACTACACGACTAACGGTTGCCATTGAAACCCCTGCTTCACGGGCGACATCATAAATTGTTACTGTATCGTCTGTATTCATAAGATTTCCTTTCATTGTTGAAAATTTCGTTTTCACTCTCTAATTAATCCTATTTTATCACTTATTGTAAACACTTTCAAGCATTTTGGTAAAATTTTGTAAACTCTTGCTTTTTTGGGGAAAATTTGACAAAATAGATCCATAGAAAGAAGGTAGCATTATGTCTAAATTAGATCAAATCGTCGATTTTCTTGAAACTGAAAAAACAGATGTCGCTGTTGTATCCGATCCTGTCACCATCAATTACCTGACTGGATTTTACAGTGATCCCCACGAACGTCAACTCTTCTTGTTCGTCTACACTGACCACGAACCACTTCTCTTCGTTCCTGCACTTGAAGTGGAACGGGCGACTGTAGTTGTCGATTTCCAAGTGGTTGGCTATGTGGATTCTGAAAACCCTTGGGAAAAGATTAAAGGGGCTATCGCAAAACCAGATGCTAAAACCGTTGCACTTGAATATGATAACTTGATCCTGACCAAATACAATGGCTTGCGTACTGTCTTTGAAAAGGCTCAATTCACCAACTTGACACCACGGATTAACCGGATGCGCTTGATCAAATCTGCTGATGAGATCCAAAAAATGTTGGTGGCTGGTCAATATGCAGATAAGGCTGTCAATATGGGATTCGACGCCATCTCACTAGATAAAACTGAAACTGATATCGTAGCAGAAATCGACTTTGGTATCAAACGCTTAGGTTATGAAATGAGCTTTGAAACCATGGTCTTGACTGGAAACAATGCAGCTAACCCACACGGAATTCCTGGAAGCAACAAAGTCGAAAACGATGCTCTCTTGCTCTTTGACCTTGGCTGTATGGTGAATGGTTATGCGTCAGATATGACTCGTACTGTTGCTGTTGGAAAACCTGATGATTTCAAAAAAGAAATCTACCACTTGACTTTAGAAGCTCAACAAGCAGCCATTGACATGATCAAACCAGGTGTAACAGCACATGACGTAGACCGTGCTGCACGGAGCGTCATCGAAAAAGCTGGCTATGGTGAATACTTCAACCACCGCCTCGGACACGGGATCGGAATGGACGTGCATGAATTCCCTTCTATTATGGAAGGAAATGACATGGTACTTGAAGAAGGCATGTGCTTCTCAGTTGAACCAGGAATCTATATTCCAGGTAAAGTCGGTGTCCGTATCGAAGATTGTGGGTATGTCACAAAAGACGGATTTGGACTCTTCACAGAAACCAGCAAAGACTTACTTTACTTTGACTAATCCTTTTGTAGGTCCAAGTCGCACCATACAGAATGTTTCGTTAATAATGATAAAAAATGAGGCTGGGACAAAAGTCCTAGCCTCTCAATTGTTTTTGAATTGTCGAGCAAGACGCAGTGGTTGAGTGGGCTCACTACGCTGATTTCTTCAGCTTTTACAGCCCTACTCAACTGTGCGGAGGAGGGACGACGAAATCGAATTCTAACGAATTACCGATTTCTGTCCCACTCTCTTTTTTCTTATGAAACCGATTCGAGATTCATTCTTTTCTGCGTATCTTCCACGACGTCTTTTAAAGTGGTTTGGGACATTTCTTTTTCCATAGCAGTCTGAATGTCCTCAAGCTTTCCATCTAAAACATTATGGATATTGTGGCCAATTGGGCAGGCTGGATTCGGATTGTCATGAAAACCAAATAATTGACCTGTCGAACCTAAGCATTCTACTGCTTGATAGATATCCAGCAGGCTGATCTCATCGGCTGCTTTTGCAAGCTCAGCTCCGCCTGTCCCACGCGCTACATGAATCAATCCAGCTTTCTTCAACTGAGACAAGGTCTTTCGAATAATAACAGGGTTCACGCCGACACTTCCTGCCAAAAAATCACTGGTTACTTTTGTTTTCTCTCCTTGTAGAGCAATCATGATCAAGACATGAGTCCCAATGGTAAAACGACTCGAAATTTGCATAACTTCACTCCTTTCTACCCGTTTTTGAAGGTAGAGTCTATTGAACAACCGTCAAGGGACGACTTTCGTTATTCCTATTATACTCTTTTCAGTTGTAATGTCAACAGTTACACTATTGGAAGAAGTCCTCTAACCAAGCATCGATTTCTCGATCATGACCTTCTCTCTGCTCAATCTCATGAAGAAGCTCATGATTGTGGGTATGATGAATGCCATTGACCAAACTTTCATAATACACTTGGTAATAAGGAAGATGGAGGTCTTTTGCAAGTTTCAGTTCTTTTTGGACATCATAGTCCACCCGTCTAAAATCTACATCTTTTAACCCCATTTGATCAAATTCAAGAATAGCATACATGGCCCGAAGGTCCTTGCGAAGATTCTTTTCCAAAAAGAAAGGTTGACCGATTGAGCCAGGATTGATAATCAGTTCTCCTCCTGTCCCGTAGCGGAAAAACTGCTGGTGAATGTGTCCGTAGACTGCAATATCACAAGACGGGTTTGTCACCAAGCGATCAAAATTCTTCTGCTCACCAATGTGGATCAATTCGCGCCCCCAATTCTTATCAGGTAAGTGGTGGGTAATGCCGATCTTTAAACCTGCGATTTCTCTATGGACCTGCATGGGCATTTTCTGCATGTCTTCAATTTCCTGGGGCGTGATTTCTTCAAGAATATATTGACACTGGCGCATGAGGTAGCGATGACTTGGTCTGGTCTCATCCAACATCCCCCTCATGGCCCGCCAAAGACTATCTTCCCAGTTTCCAAGGACTTTAACCGTAATCGGTAACTCCTCTAACATCTCCAAGAGGGCCCGTCTCCCTGTCCCAGGCATCAAACTATCTCCCAAGAGCCAATATTCATCCACCTTGGCTTTTCGACTATCCCCTAGAACAGCTTCCAATGCTGTCGTATTTCCATGAATATCTGAAAGTAAAGCAATTTTAGTCATGATCTTCTCCTTCTCTCCATTATAACAAAGAGAAGAAAAACTTCCACCCAAAGGTGAAAGTTTTATGAACATTCCATGCTACTAGAAATGAAAACTCAGGCTAGAGGGCCTGTCGCTATCAGCTACAGGCTTTGTATCTTAGTCTACTGATTTGAGGGCTTCGAGCATGTCTACTTTTCGGAGATAATGGTCAACATAAATTCCTAACAGGATCAAGAGAAGGATCATTCCTCCGACAGGAAAGAGAAAAACTCCAAGTCCCACTTTAGGGTAAAAGAGAATGGCATCTGGTGCAATCATGACAATGAGGAATTGGTGAAGATAATAACCACCCACTAATCCCAAAAGGATCCCTATGATAGACAATAAGATAGTTTCGCGGTAAATATAGAGCGTCACTTCCTTATTATGGAATCCTAAGACCTTAATGGTCGATAATTCCCGGATCCGCTCCGCCACATTGATATTGGTTAAATTATACAAGATCACGATGGCTAGCAAGATCGATACGACTACTAGAATCATCATAGTGGTGTCCAAGGATTTGGCAACTGAATTAAAGAGGGAAATCATCGAAGCATTCTGACGAACCGCCTTCACAGCTGCAAGTGCCATCATATCCCGACTAATAGCCTGCACTTGTCGTGTAGAAGGATTTTTCAACTGCACCAAATAGCTATTTGCTGAAGTCCGCTTTCCGTAGATCTTTTGGTAACTTGCCTGATCCATATAGACAAAATGGCCGACATAATTTTCAGTGATCCCTGCTACCTTAAAAGTATGGCCATCTAAGGTCAGTCGATCACCGACTGTAACCTGGGCTAGTTGTGCTAGCTTACTACTGATGATGACCCCTTTCTTGAGAGACAAGGACTCTTCCTGCTTGAGAGAACGCAGGCTGACAAAGGGAGAAAAATCTGTACGATCCGTTACCATCATCGTAATGGTCTGCTTGTCGCGTCCACCCTTTAAAGATGCTTCGATGACCTTACTATAGATCGGTCGATAATCTTTGATATCTGATTTTTCCAGACGATTGGTTAATTCCTTGCTTTCTTGGCTTGATGCATTGGTTTTTTGGGCTACAATCAACTCATATGATAGGATCTCTTGAAATTGGCGTTTGGGAACCCCTCCTACAGAAGATTGAATCCCTAGCCCTGCGAAGAGAAGAGCAACAGAACCTGCCACTCCAAATATGGTCATCAGCATCCGCTGTTTGTAACGAAAGAGATTACGAGCAGTGACCTTGTGGGTGAAACTCAGACGCTTCCAAATAAAATGGAGACGCTCCAGGAAAATCTTCGAACCAGATACCGGTGGTTTGGGCAGTAATAAAAGATTGGCTTCTTCTTTTAATTCCTTACGCGAAACCCAGTAAGCCGGAAGCACACTCGCAACGAAAGACAGTCCGAGCGCAATCAGAGTCATATCTCCATAAAAATACTCTCTGCTCTCTCCAATCACCATCCCTTGCGTAATAATGTTGGAAATGATCCCCGATAGGAAATAATGGCCCAGCAAGGTTCCTAGAAGGGTACCGATCGTCCCTGCAAAGAATCCATAGAGGACAAATTTGAGAATGATGTCCCTGGTACGATAGCCCAGTGCCTTAAATATACCTGCATTGGTCCGCTCTTCATCGACAAAGCGGGTCATCGTGGTAAAGGTCACCATGGTTGCTACCAGATAAAGAACAACCGGAAAAATATTTCCGACAGCGGAAATACTACTACTAGCATTGCTATACATCAAGTAACCTTGTCCACCTGGCATGGTCTTGCGGTCATAGACATGATAAGTTGGAATTTCCAGCTGATCTCGCTCCCTTTGAGCTTTTTTCAGCTCCTCCTCTTTTTTTGCGAGCTCCGTTTCACCTGCAGTCCAGTCCTTCTTTTTCTGATCCAGTTGTTCTTTGGCTTGATGGAGCTTTTCTTGACTGGCTACTTGCTCTTTAGCTGGCAGAAATGGAGCTAATTTCTTGAACTGGGCCTCCTGCAAGTCTAATTGTTTTTGAGCCTGATCGATCTGATTTTTAGCTGACTGGAGGGTTTCCTTGGCACGACTGAGTTCTTTCTGGCCTTTTTGAATCTGCCCATCCGCCTCCTGCTTGAGTCTTTGATAGCGGGCCTTTCCATTGTCTTTCAGAAGTTTTTCTAACTCTTCTTGATGAGCTTTGAGCCCTTTTTGGTAGACTTGCGAAAAAGAATCTAAAGACTTCAGATCATCAAACTGGATCCGCGCCATCGCGGGAAGTTTAGTCGTAAAGACCTCTTTTGAAACTAGTGCATAGGCATCTAGATTTCCACTACCACTCATGGCAGTGCCTAAATTCTTTTGAGACCACATCTCAGAGGATTGAACAAAACCAACAATGGTGAATTGCTTTCGCTTTAAACTAGAGCGCGTTCCAGCTTTTTCTTCAAGTGTGAGGGTATCCCCTATCTGATAGCGATCCTCCCAAAAACTTGCTAGGGCCAGTTCCCCTTCTTTTTTGGGCAGGCGCCCCTTGGTCACACGAAAGGAAGAAAGACTTTTTGGGACAGAAAAAAGTCGAATTGCCTTTCCTGTTCCTTTCACTGTCAAATCCAGCAGTGAACCAAATTCGACACGCGCCCCTTTGACTCCTAAAAGCTCCTCTTGGTCTGCCTGGTCTAATCCCAAGTCCCCCATGACAGCAAGATCTAGCATATTTTGTTGCTGAATAAACTGGTTAGCCGTTCGGTGCATATTTGGAGTAGTCACCTTTAAGCCAACCAAGGCCAAGCTTCCCAACAACATCAAGGTTAAGATGGAGAGAAAACGTCCTTTTGAATGTGTAAAGGAAGCAAATAGATCCTTCCAATAGACTTTTCGTTTCATGCTACCACCTCTTCTAATATTCTAGTGTAGCAATATCTTGAGGAAGCTCATTGATTTCTACCGACTTGACCTTGGCATCATGCATGCGAATCACACGGTCTGCAATCGGAGCTAGGGCACCATTATGGGTTACGATGATGACCGTCGCTCCCTTTTTTCGAGACATATCCTGTAAAATCCCCAATACTTGCTTACCCGTCTGGTAATCCAAGGCTCCCGTCGGCTCATCACAAAGGAGGATTTTAGGATTTTTCGCCACTGCCCGAGCGATCGCCACCCGTTGTTGCTCGCCGCCTGACAATTGAGCAGGAAAATTATGAAGACGATTGCCAAGTCCTACTTCTCTTAAAACAGCCTCCGGATCTAGAGCATCAGAGACAATTTCTGAAGCCAACTCAACATTCTCCTTAGCTGTCAAATTAGGGACCAAATTATAAAATTGAAAGACAAAACCAACATCATTTCGTCGATAATTGGTTCGTTGATGGGCATTGAGCTTTGCAATATCCACCCCATCAATCAGAACCTGACCCTCGTCATTGGTGTCCATCCCTCCTAAGATATTGAGAACCGTTGATTTTCCAGCACCTGAAGCCCCTAAAATAATGACCAACTCGCCTTTTTCAATCTCAAAGGAAACATCCCGGTTAGCGAAAATCTCTGTCTCTCCACTCGTATAGTGCTTGTAACAGTGCTGCATTTCGATGTAGGCCATTTCCTCTCCTCCCTCCTACTTCCTATCTATATTATAGTCCTTTTCTGATAGATTACAAAGAAATCGAGGTAGTAGAAAACAAGGTTATCCTAAATTATCATGAACTTTTATAAATTTTATGCTATAATTAGAGACAAATTTGATTTATTCTTAGAAAGAAGGCTCATTGTGAGTTTACAACAGTTTGAAAGGAAATCACTTCAAGAAATCAACCAATCTATTGACGTGCCAAAAGGGATCCCTTTTTGGAAGACCCTTCTGCTCTTTTCAGGACCAGGAAGTCTAGTAGCTGTCGGCTATATGGATCCGGGAAACTGGATTACTAGTGTCGTCGGAGGGGCCCAATACCGCTACCTCCTCCTATCAGTGGTTCTTCTCTCGTCTTTAATCGCCATGCAGTTGCAACAAATGGCTGGTAAACTAGGGATTGTCCATCGTAAGGATCTGGCCCAAACAACCGCCCATCATTTGCCAAAATGGCTTCGCTATACTCTTTGGATTGTGATCGAGCTTGCCTTGATGGCGACAGATTTAGCAGAAGTCATCGGATCAGGGATTGCCCTCCACCTTCTTTTTGGCTGGCCCTTGCTCTTTTCTATCCTGATCACTATCTTTGATGTCTTCCTATTACTAGGACTCATGCATCTAGGATTTCGAAAGATCGAGGCCATCGTATCAACCTTGATCCTCACGATCCTTGCAATTTTTGGCTATCTGGTATTCCTATCGAAACCAGATATCGGAGGAATCTTCGCTGGCTTCCTCCCTCAAAAAGAGGTGCTAGGAATTGGACTTCCAAAAGGAAATGAAGCCTTAACCTTGGCGCTTGGAATCATCGGGGCAACAGTAATGCCCCACAACCTCTATCTCCACTCTTCCATTTCGCAAACGCGAAAGGTGGACTACAAAGATCCAGCAGATATCAAACGGGCAGTGCGCTTTATGACCTGGGATTCAAATATTGAATTGAGTTTGGCCTTCGTCGTCAACTCCCTCCTCTTGATTCTTGGAGCAGCCCTCTTCTTTGGTCACGGAGATAAGATCGGTGCTTTCTCTAGCATGTATAATGCCCTCAAAGATAATCATATTGCCGGCGCTATCGCTAGTCCCTTCTTGTCTACCCTCTTTGCCATCGCTTTGTTAGCCAGTGGTCAAAATTCAACCATTACTGGGACCCTAACCGGTCAAATCGTTATGGAAGGTTTCTTGAGATTCCGCTTACCACAATGGGTCGTTCGTCTCATGACTCGGATCATTGCCCTTCTTCCTGTCATCATCGTTGCGATCTTATTTGGAGATCAGGAACATGTCCTTGATGACCTTCTGGTTTATTCTCAAGTCTTCCTATCAGCGGCTCTTCCATTCTCCATCTTCCCTCTGGTTTATTTCACCTCCAACAAGGAAATCATGGGAGAACATGTCAATGCGAAATGGAATACCTTCTTAGGCTATCTCGTTGCGATTGTCTTAACCATCTTAAATTTCAATTTGATCGTGACAACTTTTATCAAATAAAGAGAGAGTGGGACAGAAATCGGTAATTCGTTAGAATTCGATTTCATCGTCCCACATCCGCACAGTTGAGTAGGGCTGTAAAAGCTGATGAAATCAGCGTATTAGAGCCCACTCAACCACTGCATCTTGCTCGACATCCAAAAACAATTGAGAGGCTAGGACTTTTGTCCCAGCCCCTTTTTATTTATTACACTCCCTTTTCCATCTTGCTCCTCCATTTCCTAAAAATTTCCTGACCATTTTTTTAGGAGGGAATTATTTTAAATCACTAATTATTGTGAGATTTTCACAAAATCTTGTCAGTGCCCGTCATTCATAAATTTGTAAAATTTTTGCACATTTTTCGTTATCTGTACAAAAATGAGAATTATTGTCTAATTTATATTTTTGGAGTATAATGCTATTTGTTAGTGTCGTGAAATTATTTAACCTATAAATTATTTCAATATCAAATAAATAGAAACAGATTGATACAACTACAGAAAGGAACATATGGTACGCCAAAGACAAACAACAACCAAGTCAGACTTACGAAATGCGCTCTCAAAACTCCTCTTGCAACAACCTTTTGAAAGCATCACTATTCGACAATTAACCGAAACCGCTGGGATTAACCGCGGGACCTTCTACTTGCACTATGTCGATAAATACGACATGTTTGAGCAAATGAAAATGGACATGATGCAAGAATTGGATAGCCTCTTCGTTGAAGGAAGCCCTGTCAAGGTAAACTTTCTCAATGTGTTGACCGCTATTAAAGACAATTATGATTTTATTTATGCCTTGTCCCAATCCTGCTGCTCAGACTTCCGTAAACTAGTAAGAAGTTTTACCCTCCATGCACTGGATGATACTCCCCATGCGAAAGAACACATCATTTCAGACTTTCAAGTTCCATACAAGTATGGGCTAGAAATTTTCATCGCTACCATCGAATCTGTGATTGTGACCTGGTTAGAATCCGGTGCCAAGGAAGAGCCAATCGAAATCGGGACGATCATTCTCAGCGTCTGCGACTTTGCTAGCTGGAACTAAATTCCCCAACCTTTTCCTACCTTTATGGAGAAGGTTTTTCTTTTTGGCAAATGAACAACATATAGATCACCTTGTTCAACTTGTTTGTAGAAAGCAAAAAAGCAGGATCCTAACATCCTGCTTTTAGAATGTAGACAAATTACTTTAAAGTAAAATAAGTTAAGCGATTTTGCAAAAAAAATAAAAATGAGTTCCAATTTTTAAATCGATTCAAGAAAATACCGAAACTTTCCGCTGTGAGAAAAGTGCCTGAAACAATAACGTTTCAGGCACTCGGGAGTTTTGAGACCCTAGGCTCAAAACTAAGTCTTGGAACTTCGAAGAAGTTCGCTGACGTCCGTACT
>NZ_KV818852.1:46758-88581 GCF_001815045.1 Streptococcus sp. HMSC065E03
CTGACGTCCGTACTCACCTAAGGAAAGTTTTTTATATGACTTTGTCTTCAATATGAAGGCAGGATCTTAACATCCTGCTTTTTCTTTATTTTTTCTTTCCCAACATGGTTGCAAATCGAAGTTGAATCCGATGGCCATTCTCATCTCGATGATGGAGATGGCCTGGATTTTCATTGTACTTGACCAATTCCCAATCCTTGTAATACTCCGCCAATTCTCCTTCTTTAAAGGTAAACGAGAAGGGCATATGGCAAGGATAATCTTCCGTATCCATGGCACAGACAATGAGATTGTAGCCCCCTGGATTGGTATGCTCTTGCATATTGCGGATAATCGCTGGAATCCGATAAGCGTCTAAAAACATGAGGACCACAGTTGATACGATGAAATCATAGTTTTGAGTAAGGGCTGCAGCATTGATATCATAGAGTCCCACTGGCATCTCTAGATCTTCCTCAGCGACAATACTTTGTAAGATCTCAAGTGCCAGCTCATTTTGATCCACCGCTGTTACGTCAAAGCCATGTTGGGCCAAAAAGAGGGCGTTTCGACCTTGCCCGCATCCTAGATCCAGCGCCTTTCCAGCTGGGACAATTCCCACTGCTTCTAGCACTTCTGAATGGACAGGGTTGGTATTGTATTTTTTGGGGAAATAGTCTTTTGGCTCACAGTAAAATTCCAAGTACCACTCCACATCGTCCGTCGCTACTTCCACACGGTGCCAGGCCTGGGGCTCAGCCATGGGGTTCTCTGCTCCTGCTTCAAATAGGTGGCTCGCGATTTCTTCCCCCTCTTCGGTCAATTCAATAAATCGTAACTGACCTTTTAAAACTGTAATCTTCCCCCAGGTTCCTACCTTGGTATTGTGCTTTCTTTGAAGAGCTTCTGGCATGCTATCCTTAGTCCAGATAGGCATGCGTTTGTAGGCGATCAATTTTTGTGTCATGCTGCTTCTCCTTTTTCTTTCACTACCCTTATCATACAGAAAAAAGCCCCTTTTTACAAGTTGGAAAAAGGAGAGCCCATCTCCAAGAAAAAAGACAGATCTGAAACAAGTTTCAAAACTGTCTTTTTCTTTAACGTGTATTGTATTGTTTCATGACCCGTGCGATGTCCCGGTTTTGTTCCCGACGCTTGATGGATTCACGCTTGTCATAATCATGTTTCCCTTTAGCGAGCCCCAAAAGCAATTTGGCATAGCCGTCCTTGAGATAGACCTTCAAAGGCACCAAGGTCATTCCGGTCCCTTTGGTGTCTTGGTCCAGCTTTTGGATTTGCTTTTTATGAAGAAGGAGCTTGCGACGACGGTCTGGATCTTGGTTCCAGATATTGCCTTCCTCGTAAGGGGCAATGTGGACATTGCTAAGCCAAACTTCGCCATTTTTTACTTGTGCAAAGCCATCTTTCAAGTTAATGCGTGCTGCACGGACACTTTTGATCTCTGTCCCCGTCAGCACCATCCCTGCTTCAATCGTATCCACGATGGTGTAGTCATGTCTCGCCTTTTTATTTTGCGCGACTACCTTTCCTTCGCCCTTTGCCATGTTTGGCTCCTTTCTTTGCTACTTCCTTGTAAAATGGTTTCTTCCCTTTTTTCTTTTTGGATTTAGAGGAAGAATCTTTCCGCTTGTCATCTTTTCTAGCGGTTGATCCCTTAGAAACTTTTTTGTCCTTGCGTCTACGATCCCGGCGATTGCCATCTCGGTCACGCCCTTTGCCCTTGAGGCCTTTTTCGACGACATCCCATTCACTTGGAATATAAGAGAAATCAATCTCTCCTGTCATCTTGTCGGCTCTTTCTACCTTGATCCGGATTTGCTGACCGACACGGAAGGTTACTCCTGATTTTTCTCCGCGAAGAGTTAGATCTCGTTCGTTAAAATGGTAGAATTCAGGAAGATTGGTGATATGGATCAAGCCTTCCACCGTATTTGGCAACTCCACAAAGAGGCCAAATTTCACCACACTGGAAACCACGGCATCGTACTCTTCCCCAACATAGTCTTCCATGTATTCAGCCTTCTTCATGGCTTCTACTTCGCGCTCCGCATCAATAGCCCGGCGTTCCCGACTAGAGGATTGGCTGGCAATGTCTGGAAGGGCTTGTTCAAAGTGCTCTGCCACTTCTTGGGATTTTCCGTATTCGCGCACCATTCGATGAACCATGAGGTCCGGATACCGACGGATGGGACTGGTAAAGTGGGTATAATACTCAGCAGCAAGCCCATAGTGGCCATGGTTGTGCTCTGAGTAGCGAGCCTGTTGCATCGAGCGCAACAACATCATCGAAAGGACATCTGCATAGGGTTCTCCTTCAACCTTGCGCATAATTTCTTGCAGGGCTTCTTGGCTCATCTCACTAGCCGTTCCGTAGATTTGGATTCCAAAACTGGAAGCATAATCGATAAACTTCTGTACTTTTTCTGCTTTTGGATCTTCATGGATCCGGTAGATGAACGGTAGTTTCAGTCGCGTAAAGTGCTCCGCCACTGTCTCATTAGCGATCAGCATAAAGGACTCAATCATCCGCTCGGCAATTCCTCTTTGACGCAAAACGATATCGACCGGTTTTCCTTCTTTATTGACCAGGATTTTAGCCTCATTGGTATCAAAATTAAGGGCGCCGCGACGAATCCGCATGCTTTCTAGAATGCCATGCAAGGTGGCCATTTGATGAATACTTGGGACAATTTTCTTAAAGGTTTGAGCCTTTTCTTCGTCTCCCGCTAAGATATCATTGACGTCGCTATAGGTCATTCGGAAGGTTGTATTGATCACTGTTTGGGTAATGGTATGCTTGACGACCTTGCCATGAGGATCGATCTCCATGATGGCAGACTGGGTCAGGCGGTCCACATTCGGATTTAAAGAACAGATCCCATTGGAGAGACGCTCTGGCAACATGGGTACTACTCGGTCGGTCACATAGACAGAGGTTGCCCGATTTAGAGCTTCCTTGTCGAGTGCTGTACCTTCTGTAACATAATAAGAAACATCTGCGATGTGAACACCCAGCTCAAAGTTGCCGTTCTTGAGTAGCTTGATATGGACTGCATCGTCCAAGTCTTTGGCATCTGCCCCATCAATCGTAAAGGTGATCTCATCTCGCAGATCTAACCGTCCCTCTAAATCCTTAGCAGACGGTGCATCTGGAACCTGATCAGCCTCTTTCAGCACTTCTTCTGGAAATTCTGAGACGATGTCCATGGATTCTAACACTTCCAAGACATCGATTCCTGGATCTGTCACATGACCGACCACATCCCGCACAGTCGCCACAAAATAATTGTGTTTGCGGCTCGGGTATTGATCAATTTCGACTTTGAGGATTTCGGTCCCTTCCAATTGGATGGCTGGCTTCTTCACATAGATCAGCTGGCTGATCTTTTGATTTTTCGAACGAATGTAGCCGGCATATCTAGGCTTTTCCTCATCCAGAACGATTTGTCCAACTACCGTTTTGATGCTATGCTCCAAGACATCAATAATCTTAGCTTCTGCTGCCGTTCCCTTGTTTCGGTCTGCTACCTTGGTAATGACGATCTCAACGGTGTCACCATCGATAGCGTGATTAACATCATTTCGGCCAACAAAGAGGTCCTCTTCTTCGCCTTCTAAACTGACAAAGCCAAAGCCATTCTTATGCGCATGAAAGATCCCCTTGAGGGTAATAACTGGGGCCTTCTTTTGAGCCAAACGAAGAGAGCCATCATCTTCGAATTTCAACTCATGACGGCGTTCCATCAGAGAGATGGTTTTGACCAAGTCACGGAAATCCTTAGACCCTTCCTTTCCTAGAGCTGCTGCCAGATCATTGATCTGGGCTTTGTCATGCTCTTGTAAATATTCTTTAATACTTGTTTTCATTGATTTATTTGCTGGTTATCCAGCCTCCTTTTTTCTATCTACTTGTGTCTTTGTTTTACAAAATAAAAATAGGCAAAGACATTGTCTGAGCCTATCTTATCTACTAGAAAGTACCATTAAGATCATCGCGATCAATAACCAAAAGAAGATCATAATAGCTGTTAAACGCTGCATCACGGCTTCAAACCCGCGCGCTTTTGAACGTTCAAACAAGTCATTTGAGCTTGCGTCAAAGACGTTGCTCGATTGGTTTTTTGTTGGTTGCATAAAAATTGCGATAATAATCAATACTGATAATACTAGTAAAATAGTTGTTAATGCTCCGCTCATATTCAAAACTCCTTAAAATCTTCACTATTATACCATGAAAATCATTTTGATTCAATATGTAAGGTTACTTTTCTTTCCTTGGGACAATACTTCAAGACCTCGATCTTTTCGGGATGGGTTTTGGTATTTTTACTGGTCAAATAATTCTGACTCCCACAACTGGTGCAGGTCAATTGAACTTTAATTCGCACGTACGTCTCTCACTTTCAAATACTTTCTAAATAAGAATAAGAGGAACATCAAATCGGTAAAGGCCAAAAGGGCTGTACCGTAAAATACCCAATGATAGCCAAAATGCATGAAAATACTCGATCCCATCATTGGCCCTAACACGCCACCTAAGTAATAAAAGAGCTGGTTGTAGCTAAAGATCCGAGAAATTCCTTCAGGAGGGGTTAAACGATTCAATAATGCAGAAACTCCAGGTAGTAGGGCTCCTGTCCCGATCCCAAAGAGGAAGCGTAAGATTCCTAATTGTAGGGGTGATTGCGCTTGGGCACAAAGGATATAGAGACAGCCACTATAGAGAAGGGCGATTAATAAGAGCCGGTGATTCCCGATTCGGTCTCCGAGTTTTCCCATCCAACCTGAAAAGAGCATACTGGAGACTCCCATAGCCGAAACAATCATCCCAGATACAAAGATCAGGTTATCTCTTTGTCCCAAAGCTCGCACATAAAGAGGCAGGATCGGAGAAATAGATTGGGCGATCATTTGAATGGTCATGCTGGTCAAAAAGAGTCCCAAGAGGATATCTTTTTGCTGAATGGACATGAGTAACTCCCAGCTGGATTTTTGTTCTTCTTTTGGAAGGGGTTCATACTCTTCTTCAATGCCCCAGAAGGTTAAGAGGGAAACCAAAAATAAGAAGAAGCCGACCAAGAGAAAGACATTGCGCATTCCTAGATTTTCGGCAATGAGTCCCCCAATCAAAGGGCCCATCAAGGTTCCAGCCACGACACCAGTCGACAAGGTCCCTAGGGCATAGCCGGATTGGTCCTTGGGAACTTGACTGGCAATCAAGGCTGTACTATTGGGAACAAAGCCTGAAAAGACCCCATTGAGCAAGCGCAGGACCAAGAGCCAAAAAACGGATGGCACAAAGGCGATCCCTCCCATGGTCAGCGTCATGGCAATGGAAGCTCTAAGCATCATGGGTTTTCGACCATAACGGTCGGCCAGGCTCCCCCAGATGGGAGACATGATCGCAGAAGTTACAGAAGAACTCGCGACGGCAATCCCAGCATAAAAGGGAACAGCCTTGCCCGTAACACCCAACTCTTCCACAAAGAGGGCCATAAAAGGAACGACTAAAGAAAGGCTGGCTCCGATGAAAAAGCACCCGATCCAGGCAATATATAGATTTTTACGCCAATTGATTTCTCTTGTGATAAAATCATCTTCTTTCTAATTGTTGTAGGGCTGCATCTAATTGGGCATAGAGGGCAGCAAGATCGCCATTATTGTCTAAGACCAGATCTGCATGGGCTCTTTTTTCATCTAGCGGCATTTGAGATGCGATGCGTTCTTGGGCCTGCAGTTCTGATAAATGGTTTCGTTCCATCAGGCGTTTGAGCTGGGTTTCTTTTGATACACCTACCAACCAGACAGATTCAAACCACCCTTCATAGTGCTGCTCGATTAAGAGAGGAATATCCATAAAAAAGAGATCGGATTGGGCAGCTTGTCTATCTCTTACCTCAGCTAGAGCCTCACGAATAAGCCCGCCTTGGACGCGATTGGACCAGTCTCGTTCACTAGGGTCTGAAAAGATCCGCTGACCCAAAGCTAGGCGATCCAGCTCTCCTTCTTTGGTAAGGATCTCTCTCCCAAAATGATCCACTAGGACACGGTAAAGTTCTCCACCTGGTGCTTGCAAATCATGGACCACTTGATCAGCATCAATGACAGGATACCCTTTTTCTCTCAAATAACAGGTGACAGTAGACTTTCCTGAAGCAATTCCTCCTGTTAATCCGATGATTCTTGCCATCTAGTTCTCCTTTTGACAGTGGGGGCAAAAATGGGTTCCGCGTCCCCCCAGCTGGATTTTCTCAATCGGTGTCCCGCAGCGCAAACAAGGCTGGCCTGTTTTCCCATAGACCTGGTGTTCTTCCTGCATGGTGCCATCTTCTCCAAAAGCATTGCTGTAGGAGCGAATGGTGGAGCCACCCTTTTCAACAGCTTGAGCAAGCACAGCAATCGTTTCTTTGCGGATTGCTTTAACTTCTCTAGCAGTCAAGCTTTGACCCAAACGGGCTGGATGAACCTTGGCTCGATAAAGGACCTCATCCACATAGATATTGCCCAGACCAGCCACTAATTTTTGGTCTAAAAGAGCTGATTTAATGGGTTTCTTTGATTTTTTAAGAGATGCTTGGAAGGCTGGTTCTTTAAAATCCACTTCCGTCGGCTCTGGACCAATTTTTTTCGCCAAAAAATAGCTGTCGACAAGCTCAGGTATGAGGACTTCCATGGTCCCAAACTTGCGGACATCTTCATAGACCAGAGTACCACCATCTGTGAAATGAAAGAAGACATGGGCATGCTTGCGAAGAGGAACCTCGTCTGGATAAAAGAAATACTTGCCTTCCATCCGCAAATGCGAGATGAGGACCAGATCCGTCAGATAAAATAAAAGGTATTTCCCACGGCGCCCCATGGCCCGAATTTCTTGACCTGGAAGATCTTGACAAAAAGCATCTAGATCCGTCTGAATCATCTTAGGATACCTTACTTCCACTGACTGAATGGTTTTTCCAAGAATTAATTTCTCAAGACCGCGTCGAACCGTCTCTACTTCTGGTAATTCAGGCATAGAACTCCTTTCAAAAACAAGAAGCAGGCTTCTGCCCACCTCTTCTTAATATTCTTTTTCGTTGTATCCGAAATCGGCTAGGTCTAATTTCTTATCCCGCCAATTTTTCTTGACCTTAACCCAAGTTTCTAGGAAGACCTTATCCCCCAGCATGAGTTCGATATCCTTGCGTGCAAGGGTTCCGATCTTCTTGAGCATGGCGCCGCCTTTTCCGATGACAATCCCTTTTTGGCTATCGCGCTCGACCATGATGGTTGCTCGGATATGGACTTTATCTGTCTCTTCATCCCGCTTCATAGAATCCACCACTACGGCAACAGAGTGGGGAATTTCTTCCCGCGTCAAATGCAAAACCTTTTCACGGATCATTTCAGAGACCAAGAAGCGCTCTGGGTGATCGGTGATTTGATCGGCAGGGAAATATTGGAAACCTTCTTCTAAGTTTTCACTTAAAATATCAATCAAACGTGAAACATTGTTTCCTTGAAGGGCTGAAATCGGCACGATTTCCTTGAAATCCATTTGACTACGGAAGTCATCGATTTGCGCCAAGAGTTGGTCAGGGTGCACCTTGTCGATCTTGTTGACCACCAGAATAACCGGCACCTTAGCAGCCTTGAGGCGCTCGATGATCATGTCATCGCCCTTCCCACGTGGCTCATCTGCTGGCACCATAAAGAGAACGGTATCCACTTCACGAAGAGTGCTGTAAGCTGACTCCACCATGAAGTCGCCAAGTGCGGTCTTGGGTTTGTGAATCCCTGGGGTATCGATAAAGACGATCTGTTCCTTATCGGTCGTATAAATCCCCATAATCTTGTTGCGCGTTGTTTGCGCCTTGTCACTCATGATGGCAATCTTTTGACCCATAACGTGGTTCAAAAACGTTGACTTCCCAACATTGGGACGTCCTAAAATGGCTACAAAGCCTGATTTAAATGTCATAACATCCTTTCACGAGGGCATACTCCCTCTTATCCAAATACCAAGGCCCAGAATTTGGGCACAAAAATGATCAATCCTGTCACCAAGGCAAAGCCTGATACAACGAGGACTGCTCCAGCCGCCATGTCTTTGGCATTTTTTGCCAACATGGAGAAATGGTAGTTACTAGCTAAATCCACCACATTTTCAATAGCTGAATTCATAATTTCAAAAGCAATCACCAAGGTAATGCTCAGCAATAAAAAGAGCCATTCCGTCGCAGAAATCCTAAACACCAAACCAGCAAGCATTGCTACAAGGGCTGATAAGGCGTGCTTGCGCATATTGCGCTCTTCTTTGATCGATGTGAAAATTCCTGTTATCGCAAACTCCAGGCTTGAAGTGAAGTCTCGATTTTTCCATTTTCGCTTATTGTCTTGTGAGTCCATAGGCTGTCAAAATCTCTTCCTGTAAGCCAAACATTTCCTTTTCTTCTTCTGGCGTATAGTGATCATAGCCATTGATGTGAAGAAAACCATGTACTGCCAAAAATCCCATTTCGCGCTCAAAGCTATGGCCATATTCTTCCGCTTGCTCCCGCGCCTTGTCAATTGAAATAAAGAGCTCACCAATATAGGTATCGAATTCCGCCATCATCTCTGCCAATTCTGGATTTTCTGCAAGGTCTTCCTCGTCAAAAGAAATCTCCATCTCTGGCTTGTATTCTAAACTGATGACATCTGTCGGACGATCCGTATCACGGTATTCAAGATTTAGTTCATGACTGCGTTCATTGGTCACAAAAGTCACAGCCATTTCCTTGTCTTCTTTCCCAATTTTTTGAGCAGCAAATTCTAAAATTTCTTGCGTTTGTTTTAAGATTTCGTCAGAAACTTGGCCCGTCTCATCTACCATTTCAATATACATCTGGATCACCTCACTATTATCACTTTATTATATCACAAAAACCAGCCTATATACTAGATACAGGCTGGTTTTCAAACTTTTTCTTTGCATGATCATCTTACACCACTGTTTGCTGGATGGCATTCATCTGGGCATAGATCCCGCCTTGTGCAACCAGTTCCTCATGTCTACCACGCTCTACAATGCGTCCTTCAGATAAGACTAAGATCTGATCCGCATCTTGGATAGTGGACAAGCGATGGGCAATGATAAAGGTCGTCCGGCCCTTTTGCAGGACTGCCATAGCCTTCTGAATGATCTCCTCTGTCTCCGTATCAATGTGGGAGGTTGCTTCGTCCAGAATCAAAATTTTCGGGTTCATATAGAGGGTCCGCGCAAAGGAAATCAACTGGCGCTCCCCGCTTGAGAAGCCAGATCCCTTTTCAACCACTGGATGGTCGATTCCCTTTTCAAGGCGCTCTACAAAGGGCCAAGCCCCGACTTTTTTCAAGGCATCTTGGACCGCATCCCGATCAATGTGATCCTGACTCATGGCCACATTACTAGCAATGGTCCCTGTAAATAGATAAGGATCCTGCAGGACAATCCCCATATGGCTTCGTAGGCTCTCACGAGAGACTTGGCGAATATCTTGACCATCGATCAAAATCGCTCCTTCTTGAGGATCATAAAAACGATAGAGCAGGTTCATAATCGAAGACTTACCTGATCCAGTATGGCCCACAAGAGCGATGGTTTCCCCTGGACTAGCCTGAAAGGCAATATCCCGCAGAACTGGTTTGCCTTCTTCATAGGCAAATTGAACGTCGTCAAACACGACTTCTGCCTTTTCTATCTTCAGTTCCGATGCACCATCGGCCTCCAAAGGTTGGTCCAAGAAAGCAAGGACGCGGCTCCCCGTTTCTAAGGATCGCCGAATATTTGGGAATTGACGACTAAGATTGGCCATGAGATCAAATAGATTAATGACATAGTTAATATTGATAAATAAGAAACCAGCCGTCACACCGATATTGCCTTGTAGGAAAGAAATCCCAGCGATGGTCAAAATACCTGCAATCACTAAAAACTTGAGCAATTCCGTCAAGGTCCAAGAAGCAATGGAATCGGCTAAGAGGATTCGATCATTAGCTCCTAGCATCTTCTGAGTAGTGGCTTCAAACTCATCCACCACACCAGGCTCTTGATGATAGAGTTGAATCATACTGGCACCATGCAAGAGTTCATTGACCTGGGTATTGACCTCGCTTCTCGCATCAAAGAAATCCTTCATCGGTTGGTCCGTCATAACCTTATAGAGATACTGGATCCCATAGAAAATCGGAAAGACCAAACACAAGAGAAGGCCCATCATAGGACTCAGGTAAAAGAGAATCCCTAGAACGAAGAGAAAACGTACTAAAAAGATGATCAACACCATACAGGAGTTATAAAACTGAGTCCGCAAGGTTTCCGTATCATTGACAATTCTTGTCGCGATCTTTCCAGCCGGCTTATCATCAAAATAAGAGATAGGTAGCCCTTGCATGACTTGAAAGGCTTGGTCTCTTAGGTTAGCCGTCACTTGATTGCTTCCGTGTAGCAAGATCCGATTTCCTAGGTAGCTAATCAGCTGTCCAATGCTCAAGACCAAGAGATAAAAACCTCCCATCTGAAGCAAGTCCCCTTGCCCGCCACCATGGGTCAGTGCAGTCAAAGGTCCATCAATCATCTTTTGAAGAACGAATGGAGACAACTCAGAAAAGATGGTGGCTAATAAGAGACAAATAAAGCCAACAAGAAAGACTGTAGGATAAAGCGTGATCCTAGATAATAATCGTTTCAATACTTTCATCTTATTCTCCTTCCTGTTTTTGTTGCCGTTGGTATTGTTCGTAGTACCAACCCTCTTGAACCAGCAGATCACAAGCCCTGCCTTCTTCTACAATCTGTCCTTGATCCAAGACGATGATCCAATCCGCCTGATGGACAGCAGACAAGCGATGGGAAACAATAATGGTCGTCTTGTCTTTTCGTTCTTTTTGAATGGTGTCAATAATGGCCTGTTCGGTCTTGGCATCCACTGCCGAAAGGGAATCATCTAACAACAAGAGATCTGCATCTCTTAAGAAGGCACGCGCCAGAGAGATCCGTTGTTTTTGACCTCCTGATACAGAGACCCCTTTCTCACCGATCATGGTGTCCATTCCCTGAGACATCCGCTCGAGATCATCCGCAAAAGCAGCTTGGGCTACCGCTTCCACTATATCCTCGTCACTAGCACCATTTTTACCCAGAGCGATATTATCACGAATGGACTTGGAGAATAAAATATGTTCTTGGGAAACGTAACCAATTTTATCTTCAATGGAACGCCGATTGTAGGCAACGACCGGTTGCTGGTTAATCAAGAATCCTCCCTCACCAACTGGGTACTGCCGCAAGAACTGTCGGATTAGGGTCGTCTTTCCTGATCCTGTACGACCAACAATCCCTACTGTTTGGCCTTTCTGAACGGTCCAATCAATACCTGAAAGGCTCTTTCGCTCAGCACCAGGATAACTGAAGGAATAATCCTTAAACTCTACCGAATCGATCTGCTCTAAATAGTGTGTACCATCTGGCTCCAGATCATCTGTCTCATCAATCACTTCTTTTAGTTTTTTATAGGACATTTGCCCTGTCTGATAGACCAAGATCAGGTCCGCCATCATCCACATAGGCTCAATTAAAAAGACCAAATACAGCTGCAAGGCCAATAGCTTGCCAAGGCTCAACTGCCCACTTGCCAGGGACTGTCCTCCAAATAGCAGGAGCAAGACTGTCGAGAATCCAATAAACAACAGGGCTAAGGGGCCAAAAGAATATTGGATAGAAGCAATCTTGTCCCCTGTTTTGGAGAGACTAGCCGTTTTCTTCTGAAACTGTTTGACCTGCTGATCCCGTCTACTATAGGCCCGCATGACCCGGATCCCCTCGATGGACTCCAAGACTTCATCGTTCAACTGAGCAACCGCTTCCCGGTTTTGCTCAACATACTCCTCCTGCTTTCTACTCAAAAAATAGGTAGAGACGACAAGGAAGATCATGGGAATAAAGGAAATCAAGGTTAATTGCCAAGAAATGAAAAACATGGTCGGAATAATAAAGGCAAACAAGCCACCGCCAAACAGGAGCACCATCATCCCGTAACCAGCCATATCGGCCATGCCATCCACATCTGTCGTAAAGCGCGTCAAGAGGTCCCCTGAGCGAAATTTCTCAAAAAAGGGACGCCGCATAGCTACTAGCTTACGAAAAGCTTGTCCCTGAAGGGTCGCCTTGAAATGGACTGACGACTGAAAGAGTCGCAACTGCCAATAAAAAGCCGTCAGGTAATTGAGGATGGCTGATCCCACCAAGAGGACCATATCCCATACAAAGTTCGATTGCGTCAGCGTCTGCTGACTCAAATGATCCACTAAGCGCTGGATGACTTGCGTCGGGATCAATAAAGTGTAATCATAAAGAATCAGGACCATAGCGATCTTCACATATCGCCACTTGCGCTCCCTGATATACTCCCAAATAGCTCTGATCATATATTCTCCTTTTCAAAATGGCACAGAAAAAACCCAAGTAGGAGCTGAGTACGTGCTCAGTCCACACTTGGGCCATCTGATGCCTGTCACCAATTCAGTTAAGGCAGGCAAAAATGCATACAAAAAACCCAAGACAGACTCCTCCATCTTGGGTATCATTCAATTTTTACATAGAACTCAACTGAGATTGGAGAAGCTGTGTATTCAATTGTGTCATCAAAACATCTACTTTGTTCATGATGGTTTTCTCCTTTCTCTTTGTTGTTCTAACTTTACCACGTATTTCCTTGCTTGTCAACGCTTTTTTGAAAATTATTGAAAAAAGCAAAATTTTTAAGATGGACTCGCAAAAAAAGAAGCCTAGATCGTCTCTAAGCTTCTCTCTTCTGCTATGCTAGTTGCCGGGATTGAACCGGCGACCTCATCCTTACCATGGATGCGCTCTACCGACTGAGCTAAACCAGCAGTACCTATCTACTATATCATGGAGATAGGTCTTTTGTCAATATCCTGACTCATTTTTCTGCCAAATATTCTTCCTTAGTGAGGACATAATGAACTCTCGTCACCATTCGCCCTTCTTCATGCAAGTCTAGCATCGCGTAGGGCTCCTCGTGAGAATATTTCATCCCTGCTTTGGCCATCACCCGTCCAGAAGCTGGGTTGTCCTTATCATGAACAGCAATGAGCTTGTTCATCCCTAACTCTTCAAAAGCCAGGCCAATGACTGCCTTGGTAGCCTCTGTCGCTAGTCCCTGGTTCCAATAATTTTTATTCAGAACATAGCCGATACTCCCCTTTTTCAGACAAAGATCTAAATTTAGTAAATCAATCGTCCCGATAAATTTTCTATTCTCTTTCAGCTCGATCCCCCATCTTCCAAGTGGGCTCGCTAGGTAAAAGAGGGCAATGTTATTACGCGTTTCTTCCAGACTTTGATTGGTTGGAAACGTATAGCGCGTAACGGTTTCATCAGAAGCGTACTCAAACATAGCCGGTGCATCTTCAAGAGTGACCGGACGCAAGCGCAAACGCTCCGTCTCTGTTTCACGATAAGCTGCTAACTTCACATATAGATTTTCCATTTGACTCTCCTTCTTTAGGGTTTAGTTTAGCAGATAACATAAAAGAAGGCAAGCTCAAATTTTTCTTGCATTTTTACCCACTTTTCTATACAATAAAATCAATTAAAACAATCGGATAAGGAGTAAAAAGGTCATTGAGTCAAGAGAGCCATCTCACACCAATGGCCTTTTTACACCTAAATCCAAGCAAGGAGAAATAATCATGTTAATTGGTATTCCAAAAGAAATTAAAAACAACGAAAATCGGGTCGGTTTGACACCTGCAGGCGTACAAAGCTTGGTGAAGAAAGGACATCAAGTGTTGGTGGAAACAAATGCTGGACTTGGTTCTGGCTTTGTCGATGAAGATTACGCCAAACAAGGAGCGACTATTGTAGCAACTGCTGCAGAAGCTTGGGCCGCTGAGATGGTGGTCAAAGTCAAAGAACCTCTCGCTGAAGAATACGGCTTCCTTCGCGAAGACCTCTTGCTCTTCACTTACTTGCATATGGCTGCTGCTCCAGAATTAGCGGACGCTATGGTCTCAGCTAAAACAACAGGGGTGGCCTACGAAACGGTGCGTGACCTTGATGGACAATTGCCTCTCTTGGTGCCAATGAGTGAGGTTGCTGGACGGATGGCCGTGCAAATCGGTGCTCACTTCCTGACCAAACAAGAAGGTGGATCAGGCGTCCTCCTAGGTGGGGTGCCAGGTGTTCCCAAAGGGAAAGTCACCATCATCGGAGGCGGGGTCGTTGGAACCCACGCAGCTCGTATCGCCCTTGGACTCGGTGCCCAAGTGACCATCTTAGATATCAGCGCCAAACGTCTGGCTGTTCTGGAAGATGTCTTTGGTCATCAAATCCAAACCCTTATGTCCAACCCATTTAATATTGAGGCCAGCGTCCGTGATGCCGATGTTGTCATCGGTGCTGTCTTGATTCCTGGTGCTAAAGCTCCTAAATTAGTGACAGACGATATGGTTAAACAAATGCGTCCCGGTTCAGTCATCGTCGATGTGGCCGTTGACCAAGGTGGGGTTATCGAAACAGCAGACCGTGTCACAACGCATACGGAGCCAGTTTACGAAAAACATGGCGTGCTCCATTATGCCGTTGCCAATATCCCAGGGGCTGTCGCTCGTACCTCTACTATCGCCCTTACCAATGTGACCCTTCCTTATGTCGAATCCCTAGCTGACAATGGCTTCCACAAGGCAATTGCCCTCGACGAAGGCCTGCGCCAAGGGGTCACCACTTACCAAGGCCATATCACAAGCCAACCTGTTGCTACTGGTTTAGAGCGCGACTTCACCCCAATCGATGAATTGGTTTAATTTCTAACATAAAAAAGGCAAAGATCTGATGATCTTTGCCTTTTCTTTTATTCTTCTTCTTCCACATCCGGTTTTTCTTTGAGGACTGGATTTGGAATGGGCTCATAGGCCCGAATAATCTCTGCTACTACTGGATGGCGAACGACATCCTTGGCAGAGAAATGCACAAAGTCAATTTGAGAAATGTTCTTCAATTTCTCCTGAGCATCAATCAAGCCTGATTTGACATTTCGAGGAAGGTCAATCTGGCTAGTATCCCCATTGACAATCATCTTAGAGTTAAAACCAAGACGGGTCAAAAACATCTTCATCTGCATGATGGTGGTATTTTGCGCTTCATCGAGGATGACAAAGGCATCGTCCAAGGTCCGCCCCCGCATATAAGCCAAAGGCGCAATCTCGATAATCTCCCGCTCCATCATCCGAGTTGTTTGGTCTTTCCCTAAAATCTGGTAAAGAGCATCATAGACCGGACGTAGATAAGGGTCTACTTTTTCTTTAAGATCCCCTGGTAGGAAACCAAGGCTCTCTCCAGCTTCTACAGCAGGACGCGTCAAAATGATCCGCTTGACCTGACCACGCTTGAGGGCAGTCACTGCCAAGGTCACGGCTAGGAAGGTTTTCCCAGTCCCCGCTGGTCCAATCCCAAAGGTGACATCATGGTTCTTGACACTATCGACATAGATCTTTTGACCAAGCGTTTTAACCCGAATGGGCTTGCCGTAACTATCCTTGATAATCTCTTCTTCATAAAGAGCGATGAACTTATCCAATTCCCCATTTCTCACCATGGTAATGGCGGTCACCACATCTGGCGTTCCGATGGTCATGCCGCGGTTGACGAGGACCAAGAGAGCCTGAATGACCTGACGAACCTGCTCGCAGCTTTCTTCTTCCCCAATGATTTGGACGATTTCTGTCCGGGCATGAATGGTCACCCCAAATTCTTGCTCCATCAAACGGAGATGGCGTTCGTTGGATCCAAACAAATGAAAGAGATCGTCTGGATGCGTTAATGTAATTTCAACTGAATGTTCTTGCAAATAAAGAACCTCTCTACCTGTGTTTTTCTATTATTATAACAAAGAGGCCGAGAAAAAACCATCCTCGACCTGTCCTTTTCTAGTGGGCTTGGTATTCTTCCCAAATCGCATCAAAATCGCCAAGATTAAAGGAAAAGCTGGCATGCTCTTCTAAATAGCGACTGACCTCGTCGAAGTCATCTGTATGCTTGGGAAAAGCAGACTCGTGAAAAGCAAGATCTGCTAGAATGGCCTTAGGAGCATTGCTTTTAGGATTGCGCTCCGTCATCAGCCAAGTATAAAATGATTTTCGCATAAGCCTCCTCTTAGATCAACTCTGTTCCAAACTGGTCTTGCTTGATTTTTTTGGCCTTCATCAAACCACCCAAAGATTTTTTGAACTGGCCTTTTGAAATCCCAAAAGTTGCCTTGATCTCTTCTGGAGATGACTTATCATTCAAGGTCATAAAGCCTCCATTAGCTTCCAAATAGGTCAAAATCATTTGGGCATCGTTTTCCAACATCTCAAAGGAGCGTGGCTTCAAAGATAGGTTCAAGGTCCGGTCCACCTCACGAAAACCAATAACGCGAGCATTTAAGACCTCTCCCAAACGAGGTTCTGCATAGCGCTCACTTGGGTGGATAAAGCCCAGCATATTATTCTCTGGAAGGTAAACAAAGGTCCCAGACAATTTCAAGCGGTAGACAATGGCTGGCCAGTTTTGGTTTTGCATATTGTTGTAGGCTGGACGAGCCAAACGCTGGAAATCTTCCTGGTAGGCTAAGATCCCCCAAATCCGATCTTTCTTATCGACTTCTAAACGAATATAGAGACGATCGCCCTTTTTAGGCCATAGATCTTTGATCTCCGGTAGGATATCTAGTGAGACAACAATCTGCTTATCTGGAAGCCCTGTATCCACGAAGACTCCCAAATCCTTGCGCACTTCCGTGACCGTTCCCCAGCCAAAGCTTTCTTGAGTTGCAGTGACTTCAAGTGTCGTGAGTCGTAGTTTTTGCTTCATATCTGTATAGGCAAAGCCCTTGACACTTTCTCCGACTTGGTGTGGGCCTTCTGCTTTATCAAGCGCGTAGGTTTGGCCATCTTTTTGAACAAAATAGAAGTGATCATTTTCATCAATGACCATTCCCATGATGTAGCTTGCTAGATTCGTATTCATGTTTCCTTCTTTCCTCTTGCCTCTTCACAAGAATAATGGAAATAAAACCCAGCCAGCAGTGCCAACTGAGTCTATCTTTCCTGTAATGGTTGGGATGGATTAAACTTCCATCAATTCTTTTTCTTTGTGAGCTGTCATTTCATCTACATGCTTAACAGCGTCATCCGTAACTTTTTGAATCTCTTTTTCAAGACCTTTCAATTCATCTTCTGTGATTTCTTTTGCTTTTTCTTGTTTCTTCGCTTCATCCATAGCATCACGACGAATGTTACGGATCGCTACTTTAGCATTTTCACCCACTTTTTTCACTTCTTTTGCTAAGTCACGACGAGTTTCTTCTGTCAAAGCTGGGATAACCAAGCGGATAACAGATCCATCGTTGGCTGGAGTGATGCCAAGGTCAGAAGCATTGATGCTGTGCTCGATGTCTTTCAAAGATGATTTATCAAATGGAGTGATCAACAAGACACGCGCTTCTGGAATGGTGATAGATGCCAATTGGTTCAATGGTGTCTCTACTCCGTAGTATTCTACGAAAATACGATCCAAAAGACTTGCATTTGCACGTCCAGCACGGATGCTACCAAATTCACGTCCCAAACTTTGGTGAGACTGAGTCATTCTTTCTTTTGCTTTTTCTACGATTGGGTTTGCCATAATTTTCCTCTATTTTCTATTATTTTTCTACGTTATTTGATACAGTTGTACCGATATTTTCACCAAAGACAACGCGTTTGATATTGCCTGGTTCATTCATATTAAAGACAACCAAGTCAATGTCGTTGTCCATGGAGAGAGTGGAGGCTGTTGAGTCCATGATGCGAAGACCTTTGTTGATGACATCACGGTGGGTCAATTCCTCAAATTTCACAGCTGAAGCATCTTTTTTCGGGTCGGCATTGTAAACACCATCCACCCCATTTTTGGCCATAAGAATGGCATCTGCTTCAATTTCAGCTGCACGAAGGGCTGCGGTCGTATCTGTTGAGAAGTAAGGAGAACCAATCCCGGCACCAAAGATCACGATCCGATCTTTTTCAAGGTGACGAAGGGCACGACCACGGATATAAGGTTCTGCGACTTGTTGCATGGCAATCGCTGTTTGAACACGGGTATCCACACCAACTTGTTGAAGCGAATCTGCCATCACAAGAGCATTCATGACAGTTCCGAGCATCCCTGTGTAGTCTGCTTGGACACGATCCATCCCTGCTTCAGCAGCAGGTTCTCCACGCCAAAGATTTCCACCTCCGATAACCAAGGCAATTTCAATTCCAAGTTCGTGAACTTCCTTGATTTCTTGAGCCATTTTTTGGACAGTTTTGATATCGATTCCGACACCACGTTCGCCGGCAAGGGCTTCACCAGATAGCTTGATTAAGATACGTTTATACTTAGGTTCTACCATTTTCTCTCTCCTTTTTTGATCTGTATTATTTTACCATAAATTACGTTTTTTATATAGTCATATCCATCAAAATTTTTTATTTTCAAAAAGCTGTCTAACAAGGAAAAATCCCAGTCCGAGGACTAGGATTTACCATTAGACTTTTTTCTTTTCGCGACGGGCAATCCATGGCAAAATAATGCCTAATGCAATCAAGACAAGCGGAGTCAAGATATTGGTCAATAGAGAGAATTGCCAAGCGACTGGGTCCACCTTAAAGTCCACTTTTGGCACCATCCCTAAAATACAGGCAAAGGCCGTGAACAGGAAGCACCAAGCTCCAATAATAAAGCCTAGTTTTGGACTCTTGGTCATCTTGTATTCTGCATCTTTGTACTTCTTCCAAGCACGATTGAGCATGATATAGGCAAAGAAGACCCAGAGGTAACGCATTGGCATCACAACAGAATTCAGGTTGGTCATCCATTTTACTAACCCATCGATTTCTTGAATCCCAAAGAGGGGAACGACGATAAGAAGACTGACCAAAATCCCTGTCAGGAGGTAACCATTGGTCAAGACGCCTTTCTTGCTACGTTTGCGAAGCCAAGAAGGAATATATTCATCGTCTGCATTATGGAGCAAGATTTGAAGCGGAGCATCAATCGAAAAGGCCAGGGCTGCGATTTGTCCAATCATGTCTGTCAAAGCATAGATAATCACTAAGACATTCCCAACTCCCCAGTGTTTTCCAAGAATTTGGAAAGCTTGGAAGGCTCCATTTCGCATCAAATCTTCTGGAATATGTCCACTGTCAAAGAGCATCCCCATAGCCAAGGAACCAAGAATGGCAGAAAGTCCAACCATGATTGCCATGACAATCATTCCTTTCGGAAATTCACGCGCAGGATTACGGGTTTGGTTGACATAAGGAGAGATCTTCTCAGCTCCACCTACCGCAAAGACTAAGAGAGAAATGGTAGTAAAATAAGAGAAGTCAAAGTTTGGAATATAGGTGCTCACCTGATCCATATGTTGGGTCGCAAATTGCATACCCGGATTGATGAAAGGAACTCCAACTGCTAATAAGACAAAAAGGAAGGACATGATCAGCATGGCACTACCAGCCAAACCACCAATGACTTTCAAGGTCATCAAACCTTTGGTAGAGAGATAGAGAAAAATTCCAAAAATAATCAAGCAAAGGATAACCACCCATTGGATGCTTAAGCCACTCACAAATTTGTCATTCCCTTGAAGAACCCAACCTAGAGAAATCAGAATTCGCTGAGGTTTTTGAGCTAAATAGGGAATATGTACAACCCAGTAGGTCCAGGCCGCAAAATAGGCGAGACGTTTTGTAGATGTCTTTTCAACCCACTCACTGACACCACCCCCACTTTCTTTAAAGGTTGAGCCCAATTGGCCAACGATCAAAGCATAGGGAATGAAATAAATTGCCAAGATCAGGATCCAGGAAACAATAACAGAAATGCCTTGGGTCGAATAGTTATTCACGACATTTCCCAATCCCCACACCATATTAAAAGCAATGAGTGAGACCATGAGCCAATTTAATTGGTTGTGATCTTTCTTCATAATAGATCTCCTTATTTTTTGATAGATCTAGTATATCATTTTACTTTTGATTTGTAAGCGTTTTCTCTAACATTTGTTGAAATTTTTTAAAAGAAAAAAGCTACCCGAAGGTAGCTTTTTCATTTCAATTAAAGTGAGTTAACGTCCACTTTGATACCAGGACCTTGAGTTGTAGTCAAAGTCAAGCTAGTTACATAAGTACCCTTAGCTGTAGCTGGTTTTGCTTTTTGGATTGTGTCGTTGAAAGCTTTAAAGTTTTCAACCAATTTAGTATCATCGAATGAAACTTTACCGATGATCGCTTGAACGATACCTGCTTTATCAGCACGGTAAGTGATTTTACCACCTTTAGACTCTTCAACTGCTTTCGCAACATCCATTGTTACTGTACCAGTTTTAGGGTTTGGCATCAAGTTACGTGGTCCAAGGACACGTCCAAGACGTCCAACAAGAGCCATCATGTCAGGTGTAGCGATAACTACGTCGAAGTCCAACCAACCATCGTTGATTTTCGCAACAAGGTCATCTTCACCTACGAAGTCTGCACCAGCAGCTTTTGCTTCTTCAGCTTTTGCACCACGTGCAAATACAAGAACGCGAGCAGTTTTACCAGTTCCGTTTGGCAATACCATTGCACCACGGATTTGTTGGTCAGCTTTTTTCACGTCGATGTTCAAGTTGTATGCAACTTCTACAGTTGCGTCAAATTTTGCAAAGTTAGTTTCTTTTGCAAGAGCTACAGCTTCTTCTACGCTGTAGACTTTTGTGCTGTCGATTTTTTCAAGAGCAGCACGAAGTTGTTTGCTTTTTTTAGCCATTTTATCTTTCTCCTTGTAATGTGGTCATATCGATTTTCATCTCCCACGTCACTCGTCATTTGATCAAGTGTATTGCGGGCAAATAGGATTGTTACAATTAGTCAGTAACAGTGAATCCCATAGAACGAGCAGTACCTTCGATCATACGCATTGCAGACTCAATGTTTGCAGCGTTCAAATCTGGCATCTTAGTTTCAGCAATTTCTTGTACTTGTGCACGAGTAACTGTTGCAACTTTCGTTTTGTTCGGTGTACCTGATCCTTTTTCAACACCTGCAGCTTTTTTCAAAAGAACAGCAGCTGGTGGTGTTTTTGTAACGAAATCAAATGATTTATCTTCATAAACAGTGATCACAACTGGGATGATCATACCAGCTTGGTCAGCCGTACGAGCGTTAAACTCTTTAGTGAATCCCATGATATTGATACCTGCTTGACCAAGTGCTGGTCCAACCGGTGGAGCTGGAGTAGCTTTACCAGCAGGGATTTGCAATTTTACAAGTTTTTCGACTTTTTTAGCCATTTCTTAAATCCTCCTTTGTGGTTTTGGCGGTAATTACAGATTTTTACCTCCCACAAGTATGCTTTGTGCATACCTTTCTATTATACACGATTTCTCTTTTTTTGCAAGAAAAAATTAAAATATAGTAAACTTTTTTTTCGTTTTATGATAGAATGAAGCTATGTTAATCAAAGTTGCTTCTGTATTATTTATTTTTTTAACGCTGATTCTGAGTGGTATCATTGTTCACCTCTTTAAGCTTCAAAAAAGAGGATGGCGATCCACCGATATTGCCTTTCCTTTATTTGCCCTAGAGTACTACCTGATCTCAGACAGCGCCTTTTATCACAGCCTCTTACCGCTGCTAGCTTTAAGCCTTTCGCTTTTAGCCTTGGGGCTAACGATTTATTTCTTAAAAAAGAAAAAGAGTTTTTATTATCCGAAATTTATCAAATACTTCTGGCGTGCGGGATTTCTAGTCACCTTCTTGCTCTATCTGATCCTAACCGCTAGTTTATTTATCTAATGCCAAAAAGAGGCTAGGACAAAAGTCCTAGCCTCTTTTTGTTGTCGAGCAAGACGCAGTGGTTGAGTGGGCTCACTACGCTGATTTCATCAGCTTTTACAGCCCTACTCAACTGTGCGAAGGAGGGACGACGAAATCGAATTCTAACGAATTACCGATTTCTGTCCCACTCACTTTCTTTTATTTCTTCCGATGAAAGAACCAACCCACTAACTTCTTGAAGAGTTGAATCAAGATGAGAGCGAGAACCGCCATGATGGCGCAGATAAGCAGCGTTTGAAGCCTCAAGGGGCTCATGTTAAAGAATTTCCCTAGGATACTACTTGAAACCAGAAAAGCTAGGATATTTCCTAGGAGAACCAGTCTCTTGTAGTGATTGAGAGGCTGGGATTCTTGGTAGATGATGGTAAAACCGACGAAGGCCATCAAGCAGATGGCTGCACTCGAGAGCTCTTCAGAACTCATGCCAAATGTTGAAGAGAGCAATACCAGACTGAAGATCAGTATAAAATCCGTCAAGGCAGCAGGTAGCGCATTTTTAAAGACCGTTTCAATAAAGCGTCCTTTGATGCGCTCGCTATTGGGCTCAAGCGCTAGGAAGAATCCTGGAATCCCAATTGTAAAACCACTGATCAAAGACATCTGCGACGGCATGATCGGATAGGTAAAGGCTAAGAGCGTCACTGAGATAGCCAACAAAATGGAGAAGATATTCTTGATCAAAAAGAGACTAGCTGATCGCTGAATGTTATTGACCACCCGACGACCTTCTGCCACGATAGACGGCATCTTCCCAAAGTCAGAATCCAGTAAGACCACTTGCGCCATCTTTTTGGTCGCATCATTTCCAGATTCCATCGCAATACTACAATCCGCTGTTTTTAAGGCTAAAATATCGTTGACGCCATCTCCTGTCATAGCGACCTTGTGTCCTTTTGCCTGCAAGCCTTCTACAAGGCTTTTCTTTTGCTCTGGGGTCACCCGACCAAAGACTGTATACTGGCTCGCCGCTTGGTGCAAGTCTTCTTCCGTCTGCAAGGTTCTGGCATCAATCAGGTCTTCTGCTCCTTCAATGCCTGCTTTTTGTGCAATAGCAGAGACAGTAGCTGGGTTGTCTCCTGAAATAACCTTGATGCTCACTCCTTGTTTCTTAAAGTAAGCAAAGGTTTCTTTGGCATTTTTTCTCAAAGGATTGGAGAGAATAATCCAGGCTACCAAATCTACAGGAGCCTCTAACGTCTCTCTAAGGTCTTCTCCTCTATATTTTCCAAAGGCCAAGACCCGATGGCCTGCCTGCGTAGCAGGGGCGATCTCTTTTTCAAGCTCAGAGAAGTCTTCTCTTAAGACAAATTCTGGTGCGCCTAATACATAGATCCCAGTTTCAAAGGCAATGGCCCCATACTTTTTCTTGGACGTAAAGGGCAGTATTTCAAGAGTCTTCCAAGGCCGGCCAACTGGTGTCTTGTGAAATTTTCGGATCGCATCCATGGTGTCATTTTGATCCATACTAGCCTTGACATACTGAGCTAGAGCTTCCAAGTCTTGAGCGTCTTTAGCTGGACGAATCTCTGTCACTTCCATACCAGGCTCTGTAATGGTCCCTGTCTTATCGACACAAAGGACATCCACGCGCGATAAGGTCTCAATCCCCTTCATGCTATTGAGCAGAACCTTTTCCTTGGCCAATCTGACAGCACCAAGAGCCAGTGCCAAGGTCATCAAGAGGTACAAACCTTCTGGAATCATCCCGATCAAGGCTCCGACTGTTGAAGTCACACTGAGCTTTAGGCTATCGCCTAGGCTGATATAGCTACGAAGAAAAAGGAGCGAGCCTAGAGGAATGATAAGGAGACCAATGATCCCTACGATGCGGTTAACTGCATGAACCATATCAGACTCCTCATGGGACTTGACCTGCTTGGCTTCCAAGCTCAATTGGTTGATGTAGGAGTCATTCCCCACTTTTTCCAATCGTGCCAGTCCTTGACCAGCAATCACAAAGCTACCTGACATGAGCGCATCTTGCGCTCCTTTTTTGACCTCATCAGCTTCACCTGTCAATTGCGACTCATCGACTTTTAGCTCGCCCTCCAGCAAGACCCCATCCGCATAGATCTGGTCTCCAGCTTGAAAGCGAACGAGATCACCCTCCACCAGCTGATCGATAGGTAGAGCGACTTCTTTACCTTCACGAAGAGCGATCGCCTCACTCATGTGTAGAAATTGCATCTGACGCAAGATCCGTCTAGAGCGGACTTCCTGTACAATACCAACTAAGGAGTTAACCACGACAATCGGGACAAACAAGAGGTTGTTCCAAGACTTCACTGCTACCAGCAAAATAGCCAAAATCAAAAATATCAGATTAAAGTAGGTAAAGACATTGTCTCGAATGATCTGTCCTAGGCTTTTTTCTGTCTTGATTGTGACCTTATTTTGCTTGCCCTCTTGGATCTTTTTTGCTACTTCTTCCTGACTGAGTCCTTCTAATCTATCCATTGCGTTCCTCACTCATGTATTTCCAAAGGCAGTCCTTCTGGATCAAAGAAAAATGCCATTTTCTTACCATCAAAGTCATCATAGCGAAGGCCTGTATTCTCAATACCTAGCTGATCCAATCTAGCTAGATACGCCTCGACATCTTCCACTTTAAAGGCTAGATGACGCAGTCCCGCATGCTCGGGCAAGGGAAGCTTAGGCCGTTCTGGGGCCGTCGGTTTGATAAAGAGTTCTAACGTCAGCTGGCCCTGACGGAGATTGATCAAGATATCTCCGCGTTCAGGACGGTCATATTCACTGACAATCGCAAAGCCCAACTGGTCCACATAGAAATGCAACATGGCATCGCGATCCCGTCCAATGATAGCAATATGATGAATCATGTCTAACTTCATCTGGTCCTACTTTCTATTTCCTATAAAAAGAAAAGGGAGTGGGACAAGCGCCCTTTTTCCCTATCCTTATGATTGTTGCAATACTTTCCGAGGCTTGGTTCCTTCAGCAGGTCCAATCACACCGGCTGCTTCCAACTCTTCCATGAGGCGAGTCGCTCGGTTAAAGCCAACGGATAAGCGGCGCTGAATCATCGAAGCACTGGCTTTTTGAGTTTCAACCACGAGCGCCTTGGCCTCTTCAAAGAGAGGATCGCCTTCATCAGAGCCACCCATGCCTCCGTCAAAGTCCGATTCCGACACTTCGCCTGGATCAAAGGCATCATCATAATCGGCTTCTGCCTGCTCCTTGATAAAGTTGACAATCCGCTCGACATCGTCATCTGAGATAAAGGATCCTTGCAGACGAATCGGGTGGTTTTCATCGATCGGTTTAAAGAGCATGTCTCCGCGACCGAGCAATTTCTCCGCTCCATTTTCATCCAAGATGGTCCGTGAGTCGGTCCCAGATGATACCGCAAAAGCGACACGGGAAGGCACATTGGCCTTGATCAAACCTGAGATAACGTCAACCGATGGCCGTTGAGTCGCAAGAATCATGTGGATCCCAGCCGCACGCGCCTTTTGTCCCAGGCGAATAATGGCATCTTCCACTTCTTTACTTGCGACCATCATCAAGTCTGCCAACTCATCGACAATGACCACGATCAATGGAAGTGGTACTTGCTTCATCTCAGACTGGGCATTGTACTCCGCAACCTTGGCATTAAAGCCAGCAATATTCCGAGCGCCCACTTTCGAGAAGAGCTCATAGCGATTTTCCATCTCATCGACAACCTTTTGTAGGGCTCGACTGGCCTTGCGTGGGTTGGTCACCACTGGAATCAAGAGGTGAGGAATATCATTATAGACAGAAAGCTCCACCATCTTTGGATCGACCATCATAAATTTGACTTCGTCCGGACGGGCCTTCATCAAGATACTCGAAATAATCCCATTAACCGCAACCGATTTACCAGATCCGGTAGAACCCGCTACCAAGAGATGGGGCATCCGAGCCAAATCAAAGGTCCGAGCTGAACCATCTACAGCCTTCCCAAGAGGAATCTCAAGGAGTTTAGCGGGGTCTGTTTTGGACTGCTCCCACAATTCACGGAAGGAAACGGTCGCAATCTCTGAGTTGGGCACTTCAATCCCGACCAGAGACTTCCCTGGAATCGGCGCTTCGATCCGCACATCCTTGGCTGCTAGGGCCAAAGCCAAATCATCTGCTAGGTTGGAGATACGGTTGACCCGTACACCGACAGCTGGCTTGACTTCATATTTGGTAACAGAAGGACCGATCTCCGCTCGCTCCACTGTCGCCTTGATGTTAAAGCTTGCAAAGGTTTCTTCCAGAATGCGGATATTCTGGCGAACGATGTTTTTCTCTTTGGATTGATTTTTGGGCTTATCAGGCGCAAAGAGATCAATCGTTGGGAGTTTGTACTGAAGGAGTTCCTTAGGCGTGAAGTCCACTTGAACTTCTTCCCCATCGTCCTCGAATTCTTCGGCTACCGGAAGCTCTTCATATTCTTCAGGCTCTTCCGGCCATTCTTCATCTGGCAGGTAGATTTCTGGCCTTGCTGGTGCAACAATCTCAGCTTCTGGGAAGGGCTCTGTAAAGGGCTCTTCCGCCAACACTTCTCCTGTTTCAGGATCTACAGGGTGCCCTTCCATAGAAAGGGGAGTTGGAAGAGCAGCTCTTGCTTCTTCTTGCTCTCTATCAGCTGCAGCAGCTTCCTCGGCAGCTCTCGCTTCTTTTTCAAGGAATTTCTGTTCGCGACGCTCTTTGCGTTTTTCCATAGAAGCATGGAAGACTTCGGACCCCTTTTCAAACAAATCATAGATGGAGTAAGGGCTCATCAAGAGGATCCCCAACCCGATAAAGAGAAGACCGATAAAATAAGAGCCAATATTTGAAAAAAGGAAGGAAATCGGAGCATAAAGAAGGGCACCGATCATACCACCACCAGCAAAACTCTCCACCCGCAGATGAATCAAGTCTGCCATGATCCTTGAAAAGGTAACCTTGATCCCATTATTGTCTAAATGAAGCGAAGATACAAAGAAGGCCTGAAACATCAAAAGAACCCCAGCAAAGAAACTTAGGAATCCTGAAATCACCCCTTCGTGTTTGTCCAGCCATTTAAAGGCATAGAGGTAGAAAAAGGTCGCTAAAATAGCCAAGTAAGCCAAACTCCCAACAAAGAGTCGGATCAAGTTGTAGGCCAAGACCCCTACTGCCCCCAATTTCAAGGACGCAAAAATTAAGACCAGACTAATCAGAATGGTCGCAATCATGCGATGAATTGCTTTTTTTCTTTCTAATTCTGCTTTGGACAGTCGTCTTGTCGACCGTGTTTTTTTTGATTGATTATTGTTTGCCATAACCTTTATTATATCACATTTCCAAGCTAGTTCTCTAGTAAAATCACTTCCTCTCCTGTGCGAAATAAACAACGAAAAGAGGATCGGACAAAAGTCCTAAGTCTCTCAATTGTCTTTGGATTGTCGAGCAAGACGCAGTGGTTGATGGGCTCTACTACGCTGATTTCATCAGCTTTTACAGCCCTACTCAACTGTGCGAAGGAGGGACGACGAAATCGAATTCTAACGAATTACCGATTTCTGTCCCACTCTCTCTTTAGAGCTGTTTAGAACGATATTCAATGATGTTCAAATTCCAAAATGGTTCTTACTCAGATTTTTTATCCTCCGGTGTGATGGTATCTAGAACTTGGTCGAATTTTTGCTCTCTTTCCAAGTCATGATCCATTTGAATGATATCGATTTGATCTTGTAAATTTGTCTGTTGGACTTGTGGTTTATATAGTGAGGTAAATCCTACTCCAATCACCAGTAGACTCGCCCCAAGGACGCAAAGTCTTTTGACATGCCAAGCCATAGGCAAGGGAATTTTTGCTCCGAAACCTGATTTATTGACCCAATCCGGATGTTCTCGCATCACGCGATTTGCTGCCATCAGAGGCTTCAAGTAGCCAAAGAGCGCAATGACCGTTGTCAAACCAATACCCCGAAGACGATTCTGATTGGACGGAGAAACATGGTTCACATCCATAAATACCATTCCCGTAATCACTAAAATAATGACCAGTAATAAGCCCAAAGATCTCCAAAGAACTTCTCTACGGTAACATTTCAATTCATCAAACGACATCTCGTTAAAATTCTTATTCATTTTTCAATAACTCCTTGTGTTTTCTCAGGTTCTTTCATTTAATCTCTATTTCGATTGTAGAATTTACAGATGATTGCCTTCATCCTTCAAGTATCGTTTAGCCTTTCGAACGATATAGAGCGACTCATCTTCTGAGACTAACTTGTGAAAGAGATCGTTTGCTCTATGCTTATCTCCTTTGAGAGCAGCATTCAAGGCTTGGTAGTAGATGATTTCCAACTGCTGGTACTTGAAGTCATTGCTTAAGTCTTCAAAATAATCATTGCTTTGGTGCGCAATGGTTAAATCATAAAGAGCGAGACAGACCTCTTTTGTTTTCTCAGCCAGTGTAGGGGCTGTAATGGTCAATCCATTTAACTGAGCCTCTAGCTCTTCTCTAGACAAATCAGGATCTGTCAGGACCGTTGATCGCATGAGATAACTCTCAAAAAAGTTCTTATATTTCTGCGGTAGTTCCTTCTGACTAAGTGCCTCCCTAGCTTCCTCTATGACAGTATCGAAATCTCCCATCATAAAAGAATAGGCGACCGATGTTAGCTTCATATCTATCTGTAAAATGGGCTTTTTCACATTCTTGTTCAACTGAAGGTATTGCTGCCAAAAAGCTATATCTAAGTCTACATGCAGCAAGGTGTTGCACTTGTTAGTGTAGCTCTTCTTGATCCATTGGATGAATAAAAACAAGCCTGCAAGGACAAATAAGAGACCACCCGTCTGAAGAAGGGTATCTCTGACCAATAATCCTATACAAACAATCAGAAGCATTGCCAACAAGCCAGCAGATCTAATATAGAGTCTATAGTTTTTTCGTAGAGTTTTATAATCCAATTTATATCCTCCTATTCATGATACAGTTTTTGAGGGAATTCGTTTGTTTTCCAACAAAACAACTTATCTCCCATCATACCGAATTATCCATCTATATGCAACTTCCTTCTTAATTAGTGATTTAGGCCAAAAAGAAAACACCCATACGGGTGAATGTTGCTTTAAAGAAATAAGAAAACTATTTCTTTTCCAAAATTTTTAAATAGTGTGTTTTCTTGAATTGACTACATAATGTTAACAAAACAAAGAAATACCACATTAAAAAACTGATAAACAATAACAAAAAGCTTCCGAAGGTAAGATATAAGATGGATAATCCTAAGGTGATGAGTCCAAAAACAAGAATTAGCAAATAGGATTTCAATCCATTCGACTTCTGTACTTTAAAATAATGCTCCGGCATTTCATAAGGAATGACATTCACTGTATACTTCTGCCTTCTGCGTTTCAATTGGCCTATAGCGATGACAAGCATCAATCCAAATGATAACACTAGTGGGATGAGGCCATGAAAGGATACTCGATCCGTTAACAGATAAATGCCATAAAAAAGGATGCCACTTGGAGTAAAGATAATGGGAAATGGAACACTGTTTCCGACATATAGTTTATTTTCTTTAGGATGATAAAATACTGTTCTTTTGAGATTCCCTTGATCTGCACCAAATTCGACCAAATCGCGTAAAGGGAATTGTTGTCGCTCCTTCGACGCTAATACGATTTGTTCAAAGTCCACTTCCGTAGGCTCCTGCTCAAGAGCTTTCTTTGCTTCTACTTGAGCTTGAAGATGCTCTTGGTAATACTTCAGTAATTCCTTATTTTTCCGTTTGGTACCAAGGAATTTAAGTGTAACTGAACGATCAGAAGTCCCATTGCCTATGACTTTTCCTTCCACATAAATTGGATAATTGGTGATCCCTCGAGACGTATTCTTTTCTCCCAAACGGACCACAATGGTGAATGGGTCTAGGCGATAGCGCTTGAAATTGCGATCGACCACTATTTCTGAGTTCCTAATCTCTATTCTTCCCATCGATGAAAAAGCAATCCAGCCAACTGTCACTAGAAGAGAACAAGCAGCCAATAAGGCTGTTAGGTTTTCAAAAAAATCATCTTCAAGCAGCGATTGAATGACAGCGATGAGCATTGACACTGCCAAAAAAATCAAAAAATACAGTGAACTTCTCGAGTAAATATAAAATTTACGTGGTTGTTTCATTTATGACTTTCTTCCTCTTTAAAAATCTATTTCACAGCTCTAAAAGTACTTTCCATCATACCGAATTTTCTATCTCTACGCAACTTCCTTCTTAATTAGTGATTTATCAAGCCTTGTCAATCTTGAAATAACTCTAGTGAATAGAGATTTCCATCTAAATTTGAAAGTATCGTAAAATTAAGGTACAATAGAGGAAGACAACTATGTTGGAAAGGAAGAATATGAAAAAATTAATCGCATTACTATTATTTTCCGGCTTGGCTTTAACAGCTTGTTCGTCCAATAAAACAGACGCTAACTCTTCAAGCTCAAGTAAAGAAAAGACAGAGCAGACAGCAACTTCTAGCTCTAGTGAAAAAGATCAAAAGAAAATTGAAGAAGAACAAAAGAAATTAGAACAACTGCGCAAAGATTTTAACGATGCCATGACCAATGAAAATGCCGTCTTCCCACAACTCTCAAATGAAGTGGCTGAAGACGAAGCAGAGGTTAAAATCACAACAACTGAAGGCGATATCACTGTGAAGCTCTTCCCTAAATATGCCCCACTTGCAGTTGAAAACTTCTTGACCCATGCAAAAGAAGGCTACTACAATGGCTTACTTTTCCACCGTGTCATTAACAACTTTATGATCCAAACTGGGGATCCTAAGGGAGATGGTACTGGTGGTGAATCCATCTGGAAGGGCAAAGACAAATCCAAAGATTCAGGTACTGGTTTTGAGAATGAGTATTCTCCATACCTTTACAACCTTCGTGGAGCCCTAGCCATGGCCAATTCTGGTCCAAATACCAACGGTAGTCAATTCTATATCAACCAAAATAAGGAAGATATTTCTAGCAAGCTCCCGACGGATCGCTTCCCAGCTAAGATCATCGATGCTTATAAAAATGGTGGAAATCCAACCCTTGATGGCGGTAACTACACTGTCTTTGGACAAGTCATCGATGGCATGGATGTCGTCGATAAAATTGCATCTGCCGAAACCGATGATAAGGACAAACCAAAAACGGACATCAAGATTGAAAAAATTGAAATCGTAAAAGACTACGATTTCAAGAAATAATGAGAAGAGAACCAAACGGTTCTCTTTTTAAGATATTGATAAACATTTTACATAAAATTAGCTAATAGATTCATTGGTAAATAAACTGAATTCTAATTATTTAAGACATCCATCTACTGAAACTTTCCGCTATGAGAAAAGTGCCTGAAACAATACAGTTTCAGGCACTCGGAATTATTTAGACCTTAGGCTCAATAATTAGTCATGGAACTTCTTCGAAGTTCGCTGACGTCCGTACTCACCTAAGGAAAGTTTCTAAGAAGTCTTTAACTTCAATCTGAAAAGAGAACCGCACGGTTCTCTTTTTGTGTTTACGTTAATTCATTAAAGTCCCAGATTTGGTCCATCCAGCCTTCATAGAAGTCTGGCTCGTGGCAAACCATGAGGATCGATCCCTTGTATTCTTTCAGGGCCCGTTTCAACTCTTCTTTGGCATCTACATCCAAGTGGTTGGTTGGTTCGTCTAGTACCAAGACATTGTTTTCACGGTTCATCAAGAGACAGAAGCGTACCTTGGCTTGCTCTCCACCGGATAACACCTGGATTTGGCTCTCGATATGTTTAGTGGTCAAGCCACAGCGGGCAAGGGCGGCACGGACTTCTGCTTGGTTGAGAGCCGGAAAGGCATTCCAGACTGCTTCAAGCGGTGTCTGACGATTGCCCCCTTCGACCTCTTGCTCGAAATAGCCAAGTTCTAGGTAATCTCCACGTTCTACTTCTCCAGCGATCGGTGAGATAATTCCTAACAAGTTCTTCAAGAGAGTGGTTTTCCCGATCCCGTTGGCCCCGATGATGGCCACCTTTTGATTGCGTTCAAAGGTTAGGTTCAAAGGCTTGGTTAAAGGACGGTCATAGCCAATCTGAAGATCCTTGGCCTGGAAGATAAAGCGTCCAGGAGTCCGGGCATTCTTAAATTCAAAGGAGGGTTTCGGTTTCTCACTTTGCAACTCAATGAGTTCCATCTTGTCCAGCTTCTTCTGACGAGACATGGCCATATTCCGTGTCGCCACACGCGCCTTATTGCGGGCTACGAAATCTTTCAAATCAGCAATCTCTTTTTGCTGGCGCTCATAAGCCGCTTCCAATTGCGATTTCTTCATTTCATAGACTTCAAGGAATTGGTAGTAGTCTCCTGAATAGCGGGTTAACTGCTGATTTTCCACATGGTAGACGATATTGATCACATCATTCAAGAAAGGAATGTCGTGGGAAATGAGGACAAAGGCATTTTCATAATTCTGCAAATAGCGTTTGAGCCAATCGATGTGCTCTGCATCCAAGTAGTTGGTCGGCTCGTCCAAGAGAAGGATATCTGGTTTTTCAAGGAGCAATTTAGCCAAAAGGACCTTGGTCCGTTGCCCACCTGACAAGGAGGTCACATCCGTATCCATGCCAAAGTCCATGACCCCAAGAGCACGCGCCACTTCATCAATCTTGGCATCCAAGGTATAAAAATCACGACTTTCTAGACGCTCTTGAAGTTCCCCAACCTCTTCCATCAAAGCATCGACATCGGCTCCCTCTTCCGCCATGGCCATATAGAGGTCATTGATGCGAGCTTCAGCTGTGAACAACTCATCAAAAGCGGTCCGTAAGACATCGCGAACCGTTTGTCCTTCTTCTAAGACCGAATGCTGGTCCAGATAACCTGCTGTCACGTACTTAGACCACTCAACCTTTCCTTCGTCTGGTTGCATTTTACCCGTCACGATGCTCATGAAGGTCGATTTCCCCTCACCATTGGCCCCGACAAGACCGATATGCTCTCCCTTTAACAAACGGAAGGACACATCCTCAAAAATCGCCCGGTCCCCAAAACCGTGACTCAAATTTTTCACTTCTAAAATACTCATGCTTGACTCTCTTTCATTGATTTCACTCGTATGATTATATCATCTTCACTGCAAAATGAAAAGGGAGCCCAACTCCCTTTAGAATATATATAAATAAATTATAAGTAAGATAGGTTACGCGATTTTGTCAAGAAATCAAAATAAGTTCTAACTTATGAATCTCATAAAGAATATACCGAAACTTTCCGCCGTGAGAAAAGTGCTAGAAACATTATTGTTTCTAGCACTCGGGAGTTTTGAGACCTTAGGCTCAAAACTAAGTCATGGAACTTCTTTGAAGTTCGCTGACGTCCGTACTCACCTAAGGAAAGCTTCTGGCATACTTTTATTATATATCTGAAGAAAACCCAACTCCCTTTTCTTTTACAAACCTAATTCTGCGTATGGTTTTCGGTAGCCCACTTGAACAACTTTTCCGTCTTTGACAAGCAAAGGCCGCTTGATCAGCATACCGTCTGAAGCAAGGAGATCCGCCGCTTCTTTCACTGTCAGTTGATCCACCTTATCTTTCAAACCGAGTTCACGGTATTTCATTCCGCTAGTATTGAAGAAAGACTTGATCGGTAGGCCAGATGCTGCCATCCAGTCTTGCAATTCTTTGCTAGTCGGTGTTTCTGTGACAATGTTTTGGCTTTGGAACTCACATTGGAGACCGTCCAATTCTGATTTAGCCTTTCGACAAGTCGAACATTTTGGATATTCAATAAAGGTATACATCGATTTCACTTCTCCTTCCAGGTAATTCCTTCGTGTTGTAAGAGCCAGCGTTTGCGATCGAGTCCAGACGCGTAGCCCGTCAGTTGTCCATCTTTTCCCATCACACGGTGACAAGGGACTAAGATCGTCAAGGGATTGCGTCCGACAGCCTGTCCCACGGCCTGGGCTGAACCACAAGAAAGATCCTGGGCAAGTTGGCCATAGGTCTTGGTCTCACCATATGGGATCTCTCGCAATAACTGCCACACCCGCTCTTGAAAGGCTGTCCCTTGCGGTGCTAGTGGAAAGCTGATAGCGATTGGCTCCCCAGCAAAATAGTGATCCAACCACTCCTTTACCTTATCATGGTAGGGATGGATCTGTTCCAGCGCCCCATAGGGATCAGGAGCATCCTCTTTCGGATCATAAAAATCAAGCTCTACAAGGCCTTCTTCACTGACAATGATCGAAAGAAGCCCCATAGGGCTTTCATAAAATTGTTTAAGATAGAGAGTCATTGTAGGCTGCTTCTGCTCTTTGGTCCCAGCGGTCCTCTTCTGAGACCACTTGGAATAGACTAGTTTCTGCTTTTCGCTTGATCTTTTGATAAGCCAGGCGGACGCCATCAATAGGGACCTTTCCACAATAATGGTAACCCAATTTTTCAAGCAAATGCTGCATCACCAGATTATCCGGGTGCGTATCGCAACGGAAATCCGGTCCTTTTTCTCCTTCGATTAAACCTTGAAGGAAGGTCTGAGCCACCCCTTTCCCAGCAGCTTCTTTGGCTACAGCGACACGGTGAAAAGTGACATACATATAATTGTCATGCTCCCACTTGCCATCATAAATCTCATTATAGGCCGCTTCATTTCCCTTGTGGACGGCCGCATAGGCGACAACTTCCTGATTTTCAACCGCCACATAGCCACGACTTTCTAGAATATCCTCAAAAATGATCTCTTCATCTGGATAGCCATCCTGCCACTGGTCGACCTGTCTTTGAGCCAGGCTTTCCTTGGCATCTTGGATAATTTCCATAATTCGCTTAATCTCGTTGGGATAAGCCATTCTAATTTCCATCCTGCTTCCAACCTTTCCTAGTCTTGATGGTAACGAGCATAGAGCTCACTCTTTTGCAGGCCATATTGTTTGGCGACCTGTTTAATTGCTTGATTTTTCTTCATGCCCTCTTGGACCAAGGTGTCGATCTCTTGAATCAAGTCGACCTCTTCTAGGTCTAGCTCTTCTTCCTTGGCTCCTTCGACGATCAAGAGACACTCCCCTTTGAGGGGATTTTCTTCAAGAAATGCGACTAACTCAGAAATACTGCCACGAGTATATTCCTCGTAGATCTTGGTCAATTCACGAACCAGGACGACCGAACGATCCCCATAGACAGCCAACATATTCTCTAAGGTCGCCTTCACCCGATGGGGCGACTCATAAAAGATCTGAGTCTCAGGATAGGCCACTTTTTCTTGGAAAAAAGCCTTCTGTTGCCCCTCTTTGCGAGGCAGAAATCCATAAAAAATATGAGGTTGAGGGGCTAGGCCACTGGCAATCAAACCCGTTATACCTGCACTAGGACCAGGCACAGCTACGACAGGAATCTCGCGTTCAATCGCTGCCTTGACCAAATCATGACCAGGGTCAGAGATACTAGGGAGTCCTGCATCTGAGACTTGCGCCACATCCTTTCCGGATTCTAAATGGGCGATCAAATCTGGAATTTTCTCCATGGCATTATGCTCATGAAAGCTAGTCTGGGGTGTCGCAATCTCAAAATGCTTGAGCAAGAGGCCTGTATTTCTAGTATCCTCAGCTGCAATCAAGTCCACATCCTTTAAGGTCTGGACCATGCGGTAACTCATATCCTCCCGGTTACCGATCGGTGTTGGAACCAGGTAAAGCACCCCAGTTTTCTTTTCCCCTTTAAAACTTCGTTGGATCTGCATGTTTACTCCCTAAATAACAACTCGTCACAAAACATACACTCTTCATCGTTCTCACGGCGTTGACCGTAGGAATAAGTGCAGATATGAAAACCGTCATTGTAAATACGTTGCAAATTTTCACGACCATGGTGTTGGGACTTTGCGGATGAAGTCTTCTCAACTTCCCCCAAACGCTCTCTCAATTTATCATTTTCTAAGCGAAGAGCTGTATTTTCTTCGATGACTTGTTTCAAATTTTTCTTGATGGCTTCGACTTCAGCCAAGGTGACCAACAAATTCTGAGAAAAGCCGTCTAAAGCATCAAATAATTCTTTTTTATTCATTCTGACTCCTTAACTTTCTAAGCTCAAAACCATATATTCTAGAGCATTTTGAAAAGAAACATTGGCCTTCCACATCCTGCGAGCAAGACTCAATTTCTCAAGCAACTGCTGGGATCTACTCAAACGCAACTGCTCTTCTAAAGCCAACTCCATCAAACGAAAGGCTTGGCTTTGTTTTTCCTTATCATCTGCTAGGCTCACTAAGCGGGTCACTTCCAAATAAGCACGATTCAAATTGGATTGACACCGTTCGATGAACTGATCACAAACTTTTGCTAGTTCAAAAAACGTAGCATTCTTTTTTTGTTGCTCTGCTTCTTCGAGACTAAAACTAAAACGAGCTACTAAATTTGCCTGTGACTTGATCAAGCCTTCTTTTTCTAGCAGTTCGGTTAGGTAGGCTTGCTTTTTAGGAAAATGGACCTGCTGGGCCCGACTCTTGATAGTCGGTAAGATCAAGTTTTCATCGGATGTCAACAAGAAGAGATAGATCTCACTCTGGGGTTCTTCCATGACTTTTAAGAGAGAGTTGGCCGCATTGGTATGCATCTTATCCGCATCTTGGACGATAAAGACCTGGCGACTGCCTTCAAATCCTGATTGAGAAAAGTCTTGAACGAGCGAGCGAATACGGTCAGTCTTAATGATCTGGTTGACTGGACGCACGATCTTTACGTCTGAGAATTCTTCTTCTTCAATCAAGCGGCAGGAACGGCATTTGCCACAAGGCCAGACTCCCTGCAAGTCTTCGCAAAATTGACTTTGAGCTAGCAAGAGGGCCATCTCAAAACTGGCAAAAGAGCCTGTAAAAAGATAAGCATGACTGAGCTGTTTGTGTTCTAAGATCTGGGTGAAGCGCTCCACCAATTCTGGCTGAAGCTGTTGGATCTCTTCTAGCTTCATTTCAATATCCCCAAGCGATTTTCTAAAACAGCCAAGACATCCGCAAAGACTGCTTCAAAGGATTGACTGGCATCGATTTTCACAATGCGCTCTGGCTCCTTTTCATACAAGGCCAAATAACCTTGTCTGACTTTTTGGTGAAGCTCCAAACCTTCCAAATCCAAACGATTGACTTCCCGCTCTTGGTTTTTGGCAATTCGGGCGAGCCCTTCTTCGACATCCAGATCAAAGTAAAGGGTGAGATCTGGTTTAAGACCATCTGTCGCGAATTGATTGAGCCACTCGATATCTTCCACACTCAGACCGCGACCATACCCTTGATAAGCGACAGAGCTATCAATAAAGCGGTCCATCAAGACGATTTTCCCAGCTGCAAGGGCTGGCAAGACACGTTCCACCAAATGCTGCCGGCGACTAGCAATATAGAGCAACAACTCGGTCTTGGCATCCATACTAGTATGGTCTGGATCCAAAATGACTTGGCGGATCTTTTCGGCAATGTCGACACCACCTGGTTCACGGGTTGTAATAAAAGGAATTCCTTTTTCTTCAAGTAGAGGCAAAATGGCTTCTAGGACCGATGATTTTCCCGCTCCTTCTGGACCTTCAAATGAAATTAATGTACCGTTTACCATAGTATCCTCTTTCTGTTTTTCTTCTTTTTATTTTACCAAAAATAAGGGTAAAAATCTTGTATTTTAGGAGAGAAAATTTTTCAAAGTCATTTTCATTTTTTCACTTTTTTGTTACAATATTCTTATAAAGTTTTAGGAGACAACCTATCATGTTTAAATTTAAAGATATTCTGGCTATCATTTTTGGGGCCGGCATTTTTTCGTTTGGGATCTATTTTTTAGTCATTCCCTTTCACTTCTATGAAGGAGGAGCAACAGGGATTACCTTGATTACCTATTACCTTTTCAAAATCCCTGTATCCATCATGAACTTGCTGATCAATATCCCTCTCTTCGTTTTGGCTTGGAAGCTGCTGGGCAAGAAATCTCTTTATCTGAGCTTACTGGGGACTTTCTCGGTTTCGGCTTGGATGGCTATTTTTGAAGCCATGCCCCTCAGCCACCGCTACCATCACTTCATCTTTGACGCCTTTAAAGGAGATATTCTGCTTGCCTGTATTGCCTCAGGGGTTGTGCTTGGTTTGGGGCTAGGGATCATCTTCAATGCTGGAGGAACCACTGGAGGAACAGATATCCTCGCTCGCATCTTTAATAAATACACTTCCCTCAGTATGGGAAAACTCATGTTGATTGTAGATGCCATTGTTCTGACAACTGTTGTCGTAGTCTTCCAAGATGTCCGTACCGCCATGTATACTCTCTTCTTCATCCTGATTGACACCCTGGTGATCGACTTGATTGGAGAAGGTGGTTTTGCTGGAAAAGGCTTCCTCATCGTTACATCTAAACCAGAAGAAATTGCCCAAAAGGTATCTGACGATCTGGGTCGCGGGATTACCTTTATCCGCGGGATGGGCTATTACAGCCGTAAGGACCTGGATATCGTCTACTGTGTCGTTTCGCGGAATGAGATGAAACAAATGAAAGACATCATCAATCGTATTGATCCATTCGCCTTTATTACGATTTCCGAAGCCCATGAAATTCTCGGCGAAGGCTTCACTTTAGATAAAGAAAAACAACCCATTACCCGTTAATAGAAAAATCAGACTGGATTGTCATCCAGCCTGATTTTTTATTAAATAGCTTTTGCGGTTGTTCGAATGATTTCATCGACTTTCAAACCGTTGGCTTCAAATTTAGTACGGATCCCTTCTAGATCTGTCACCCCATCAATTTGAACTTCGATGACGACACGATCGTCTTTGGTTGGGATATTGACTGTATTTGCGATGTTATACCCTTCTTCTACAATCAAGTGAATGATTTGCTCTAGAACGCCAACCTTATCTTCCGTCACGAAGCGTACACGGACTCCTTCTTCTCCATAACCGGATACTTCAAGGAAGGCACGGAAAATATCACGATCCGTGATGACACCGGATACTTGCTCATTGTCTACGACTGGAAGAATTCCCACCTTGTTCTTATACATGAGGTAGGTCGCATCTTCTAAGCTTGCAAATTTTGAGACGGTAATGACATCGCGAAGCATCACATCTTTGACCTTGGTCTTGTTCAAGAGATAGTTCATTTCATAAATCGACAAGCTGGTTGCTTTAGATGGACTTGCTTCTGCAATCGTACCTTCTGTCACCAAGCCAACTAATTGATCATTTTCAATGACCGGCAAACGGTGTAAGCCTTGTTCGCGCATCAAATCTGCCGCGTGGGCAATTGTAGTATCTGGACTAATGTAAACCACTTTACGTGTCATAAAATCTTTAACAGCCATAACAAGTTCTCCTATGCTTTTATTAGTTTCATTATACTTGATTTTAAGAATGATTTCAAACGCTTTCAGCAGTTTTCTCTTGTTTTCAAAATTTAGAAAAATCAAACACACGTACCTTTTTATGCAACATTTAATCTTGTAAACTAATCTTAGTCACTAGTAACCGATTTATTAGAAGATAAGGAAAGTACAAATACCACAATGGATAATAATAAGAATATACCCCAGGCAAACTGAGAGTTCCACATAGATAAACTTGTAAATAAAATAGTTGCTATTGGCATTGATAATACTGATATAACCTTAAAAAAACTACTAGTTTGTGCAAGAATATCCGGTGGAAGTTTTGCCATTAAGAGACTATTTAATTTGGGATTTACCTTACTACTAAGATACATCATGAATGCCAACACACTAAAGGAAATAATTTCCAAACCATTTATCCAACCACATATTCCTATGACTATTAATAATCCACTATCTATTTGAAGTATTTTAATAAGTGATAGTTTAGAAAAATAATCATTAGGGGTCATTCCACCAATTAGGGCTGAAACAAATAATATTGTTTGAAGTAAAAATACCGACTGAGCAAAAGATAAACCAAAAGGAGTTATTTCTGTAAATTTCAGATTGTACATTATTAAAATAGCACTGCCTAACGAATTTAATCCTAAAATTGAAAAAATCATTAGACCAAAACGTACTTTCTCTTGATATTTAAATATACTTTTACTATTTTTGTAAAGGTTCTTAAGTTGTGAGATAAACCCATTTTCTGGTGAATAATTAACTTCTGGATGTGTCAATTGTCTTTGGATTTTAAGCAATACCATCGATGATAATAAGAAACTTATAGCATTTATCGTAGCTAAAAAGAAGAAATTATTATGAGAAATCGTTAGTAACCAAACTCCCAAAGTTTGACCAGAAATCAAAGTTATTTGACTAATTACTTGATCAAAAGAGTACGCTTCCATCAGCTCTTCTTCGGGAATGTGGGACTGAAACATGGGTAATACTAAGCCTCTTCTGTACTCTGCAATACAATCTGATAGGATGTTAATGAAACATACAATCGAGAAAACTAGCCATGAATTTTCTTTCGATAAGAACGCAACCATAATAAATAATACTGCTTGTATATATCCTAATAATAGCAACCACAATTTCTTATTCTTTGTTTTGTCAGCCTGCATTGCAATAAAAAGAGCACAAATCGTTGGAATATATTGTATAAAACTTGCTACACCAACCGCCAATTTACTATTCGCCATACTTGCTGCAAATACTACAAAAACAAGATTATAAATAGTTGATCCTAAATCATCGAAGAAACTAGATAAGACCAGATTCCTAAAAAAAATATTTCTTAAAAAAACTTTCATCTGCTATACCTTTCTAATAGAAACTTGATAGACATAACTTCATTCAAATAAAAAATATTTTTAAGTTTTTCAGAATTACTTTTTCTTTTATATGAATTAACAAAATATCGAAGTATTTAATTGTTATATCTAAATATAGTTTACTACTAAATTTTAAATATTTAACAGAGTTTCAAATATGAAATATCCTATCTCATACATCTGATCTTTTGCCTAATTTATATGTATCCCAAACTGGTCCAATTTTACCTCTAAAATATTAATCAGTTGACTATCACCAACAACTCGAAGAGACTCTATAAATTGTTTAATTTCCTTTTTAGAATTTTTTGACTTTAAGTAACCATTTACTAATTTTAAAAATTTTAACAACATGATTTCTAGCATATCATATGGGAAAAGAAGCTTTTCTAGCTCGAGTATAAACAATGGAACTTGAGTATCAATTTTTCTTAAAATCAATTCGCCAATTAAATTTATGTACGTTAATTTTAAAGAACTTAAATTGTGTTTAAGAAAATTATAATCTTTAGTCCTTTCCGCAAGCTGATCTCCAAAAAATAATAGATCTTCATCTGAAATTAAAGTCATTGTATTTCCAAATACATATAATTCAAACCATGTCCAAGATTCAATTGAAAATAGATAATCTACCAATACTTTTCTATCTTCTATATTTCTTTCATAGTTTTGATCTAATGAATGTATCGCATTTTCAATAATGAATGACTGAATTCTTTGATATCGATCCGTCTCTTCACTCTGTAATACTTCAGTTAATAGATACTCTAATCCTTTAATATCCTGTTTCAAAAATAAAGTGGATATCTTCTTACCTAAAATAATATCTTTAGGTAATTCATAATTATTTAATTTATGGCCAAACTCTTCAAAAGTCATGTGGATTGATTCTATCGCTATTAATAATTTATCAGCACTTAACATCGTTTGCCCATTTTCAAATTTAGACAATTGTGCTATGCTTAACCCTTTCCTAGCAACATCCTTTTGTTTTAAGCCTCTGGCAATTCTCAGTTCCTTATATAATTCACCCAATTGAATTTTTCGATCTATATGCATAACTTATAATCCATTTCAATCATTAGTAATTACGTTTATTTTACCAAATTAATAAAGGAAATTATATATTTTAAATTATTTTACTAAGAAAAAATCTTAGCCAGTAAAAATGAAAAAAGAGAGTGGGACAGAAATCGGTAATTCG